>NZ_JBQCVL010000003.1:0-253503 GCF_051958425.1 Neisseria sp. P0013.S005
ACTTGGTAGCGGCGTGCCAGGGAGGTGACGCTTTCCTTCCCCTGCGTGTAGGCCAGCCAAATGGCTTGGCGGTGGTGAGGGGTGAGACGGGTGTTTTTGTGCATGTTCATGTTTCAGTATTCTCCTAGAAATACTGTAAACAACGCTACTAGTTTCTACAGATAAGATAAAAGGCCGTCTGAAATGTTTCAGACGGCCTTTTTGTATTTTGTTAATCCAGAGAAGGCAGGAGTTTGTCCGGATTCATAATGCCATAAGGGTCAAGCTGATTTTTAATGGCATGCATCAGAACGAGTTCGGCCTGCGTACGCACACGGGGCAGCCAATGTTTTTTGATGATGCCTACGCCGTGTTCGGCGGCAATCGTGCCGTGGCAGGCAAGGATGTTTTCATAAACAATGGTATTGACGGCGTCTTCGTATTGGTAGGCTTCGTTGCTCAATACGTTGGGCAAAAACGTATTGTAATGCAGGCTGCCGTCGCCTAAATGCCCGAAACAGACAATCTGTATGCCGGGAAAGCGGGTTTCCAAGGCAGGGGCGCATTGGCGGACAAAGGCGGCTACTTGGGCGATAGGGACGGCGATGTCGTGTTTGATGCTGGTGCCGAGTTTGCGTTGGGAAGCGGAAATATTTTCACGCAAGGTCCATAAGTCGGAGCGCGCTTGCTCGGATTGCGCTAAGATGCTGTTTTCCCATCCGTTTTGATAGAGAAATTCGGCAAGCTTTTCATCCAGTCCGGCATCGGGCATGGAGTCTGCAAGTTCAATCAAAATATGCCATTCCGCATCGGCAGGCTTTTTGAGTTGGCTAAATTCCGAAGATAAATCGAGGGCAAAGCGGCTGATTAGCTCGAAGCTGGTCAAGCGCTCGGCAAAATGACCTTGCACCGCAGTCAAAAGTGAGACGGCGGATTCAATATCGTCTAAACCTACCCATGCGGTCGCTTTGGTTTTGGGCTGGGCAAAGAGTTTGAGTGTGGCGGCGGTAATGATGCCCAATGTTCCTTCGCTGCCGATAAAAAGATGGCGCAAGTCGTAGCCGGTCGTGTTTTTGTGCAGGGGCTGAAGGTGGGAAACCAGTTCGCCATTTGGTAAAACGACTTCCAACCCCAATACCAAATCACGCATGCTGCCGTAACGCAAGACATTCAAACCGCCGGCATTACAGGCGATATTGCCGCCGATTTGGCAAGAGCCTTCGCTGGCTAGGCTGAGCGGAAACAGTCGTCCGGCTTCAGCTGCCGCCTTTTGAGCATTCTGCAAAATCACGCCTGCTTCAACCGTCATGCTGTTGTCGGCAAGGTTGATATCGCGGATACGGTTGAGTTTAGACAGGTTAAGCAGTACGCCGGTCGTAGTTACTGCAGCACCGCATAATCCGGTATTGCCGCCTTGCGGGGTTACGCGGATGCGGTTTTCAAAACAGAAACGCATGATTTTCTGCACGCTCTCGACGGAGTTCGGCTGTAAGACAATATCCGGCGAAGAAACAAAACGACGGCGTTGGTCGTTTAACAAGGCCGGAGTGGCTTCGATGATTTCAGAGGCGGAAAGAAACTCAGCAAAACGGTCGTGAAGGTGCATGGCAGTCAGGCGGAAAAGTCGGGAAGGGGAGTGTGAGAAATGTAAAAAAGCAGGATACACAATGGTATCCTGCTTTTCTTATATTCAAAAGAATATTATTTAGCAGCTTCAGAAGCAGCAGCTTCAGTAGCAGATGCAGCGGCTTCAGTAGCAGATGCAGCAGCTTCAGTAGCAGAAGCAGCGGCTTCAGTAGCTTCGGTAGCAGCAGAAGCAGCGGCTTCAGTAGCAGATGCAGCAGCTTCAGTAGCAGAAGCAGCGGCTTCAGAAGCAGCAGAAGCGGCAGTTTCAGCAGCTTTATCAGCACCGCCACAAGCGGCCAAAGCTAAAGACAACAAAGCAGCAGCGAACAGAGATTTTTTCATTTTTGAGGACCTTTTTAAATCGATTTAAACATTTAAACTAAAAATAGCCGTCAAACGGCCTGTACAGTAGAAATTCATTGCTGAATTTTCGTTATTATGCCCCACGGGGTGGGCCAATGCAACGTTGCTTAACCGTTTGCGGATTAAAATCAATACAAAATTAGCGAAAATAATGTAAATCAGGGAGGCAGGTAAAAAATCATCTAAAAATATTCATAATTAATGAACTTTTAAAAAGTCGTTTATATTCAATAATTTGATTATTTTTAACTGTTGTTGGTTTTAAGGATTTAGAATGTTTTTGCGTTTGGGGAATTTTTTGTAATTTAGCAACTTTGTGTTGTGAAAAAGCAACTTTTATGGGTTGGAATCATTCAATTTGGTTTTTTATATGGGCTTTTTTGGTTTTGTTGTGTTTGCCAAAAGTATTTGTTTAAGGTAAACCGATTGTTTAGTTACAGCTGTGATAGAATAGCCTGAACTTGACTTTTAAATATTGATTAAGGACGACATGATGTCTATTGTTAAAAATTCCGTAGTTTCGCTGCATTATGAAATGTACGATGCAAACAACCAGCTGTTGGACAAAACTGAAGAGCCGATTGCTTACCTGCATGGCGGTTATGACGGTATTTTCCCTTTGGTGGAAGAAGCGTTGCACGGCAAAAATGTAGGCGATACCGTTGAAGTGGCTTTGTCGCCTGATGATGCTTTCGGCGAACAAGATCCTGAGCTGGTGCGTATTGAAGATGTAAGCGTATTTCCTGTTGAAGTTGAAGTCGGCATGATGTTTGAAGCTGATGACCCGGAAACAGGCGATGTATTGATTTATCGCGTAACCGATGTTGCCGACGGTAAAGCCGTAGTGGATGGTAACCATCCTTTGGCCGGTATGAAAGTATTGTTCAAAGCGACTGTTGAAGGTGTGCGCGATGCGACTGAGGAAGAAATTGCCCACGGTCACGTACATGGCCCGCACGGTCATCACCACCACTAATCAGGCTTGAAGCATGATAAAGGCCGTCTGAAAAGGAATGAAACCTTCCTTTTCAGACGGCCTTTAAGTTTTTATAAGACAGATAAATAGGAAATTTTGGCGCAGGTCAAATCAAACAGGGAAATATGGATTTTGTTAGAGACTACAATGAATTACATGTAACGGTGCGACAAAATCTATATTAAGATTCAGATATTGGTAAAACAGGCAGAGTGCAATGAGTGAAACATTGGAGCGGCAGGCTGTAGCGGCCGGTATTGATTTAGGCTACCACGACATCAACGGTACATATCATGCGACCAAACCTGAAGTTTTGGAATCGATCGTTGCTGTTTTGGACAAAAGCAAACCGGATTCAGACGACCTTTATCTGAATACGATGGTCGTGCATGAAAACGGCGAAGAATCTTTACAGATGCTGTCTGAATTTCATGGTGCGGAAGCGGTCGTATTGATTGATGAGGCGGATGAGTGTCAGAGCTTGACTTTATATCCGGGCGACAACGATACGCTTTGGATTAAGCTGCCCCAGCTGGCTTGCGGTTATTACACTTTGTCGGCCGAGACCGGCGGCAAATGTTGCCTTGTACGCCTGATTGTTGCGCCTGAATCGGTTTATCAGCCTAAACTGCTTGCCAATGGCGGACGGATGAATGGTTTGACCATGCATTTGTACAGCCTGCGTTCCGAGCGTAACTGGGGCATAGGTGACTTTACCGATTTATTGAACCTGATGAAATATGCGGCGGAGAAAAAGCTGGATTTTGTCGGTATCAACCCTTTGCACGCCTTGTTTACCAGCAAGCCTGCCTTTGCCAGCCCGTATAGCCCTTCTTCGCGCGAATGGCTTAATCCGATTTACTTGGATATCGAGAAAGTCGGTGCGTTTACTTATAACGAGCAACTGAAAAACTGGTTGGCACAACCGAAAATCCGTCAGCGCATTGCTGCTTTGCGTGTTACGGAAACGGTGACTTATACGGCGGTTTGGGCATGCAAGCGTGATGCGCTGCATATGGCGTTTAATGCGTTTGAACAAGATACTTGTGAAGCTGCGGCAAATGAACGCGCTGCATTTGAAGCATTTGTATTAGAAAAAGGCAAGGCTTTGCAAGGCTTCGGTTTGTTTGAGGCTTTGGACCAGTATTACAGCCGTCCCGGACAAGTGGGTTGGCAGTCGTGGCCGTCTGAATTTCATCAGTCTGATGGCGAAGCAGTAGAAAAATTCGCGCGCAGTCATGAACGTGAAATCCGTTTTTATATGTGGCTGCAATGGCTTTGCGCGGAGCAGTTGCAAGAAGTCAACAAAGCTGCTGCCGAATACGGTGTCAAACTCGGTATTTACGGCGATTTAGCGGTCGGCGTGGCGCGAGGCAGCGCGGATACTTGGTTAAACCGCCAAGATTATTGTATGGACGTATCGGTCGGTGCGCCACCCGATCCTTTAGGGCCAACAGGGCAGAATTGGAATTTGCCGCCGCTTAATCCGTCGATGTTGAAATATACGGGCTATGAAAAGTTTGCCCATTTGTTGCGCGAAAACATGCGGCTGTATGGCGTGTTGCGGATTGACCATGTGATGGCATTGTGTCGTTTGTGGTGGGTTTTAAACGATAAAACAGCGGATTTCGGTGCATACGTGCATTACGACGCCGAAGTGACTTTCGCCATATTGGCTTTGGAAAGCCAGCGCAACCGTTGCGTCATCATCGGCGAGGATTTGGGAACGGTACCCGATCAAGCGCGTTATCTGCTTAACCGCTATCAAGTGTTCTCCTACAAAGTGATGTATTTCAGCAAGGGCTGGAACGGTTTCCAACTGCCTGAAGAATACCCTGAGCAGGCGATTACGGTCATCAGTACCCACGATGTCGCGCCGCTGGCAGGTTATTGGATGGGCAAAGATTTGGATACGATGTTCAAACTCGGTACTTTGCCTGATGCAGCCGCTTTTCAGACGGCCTTGGATGAGCGCGAACACGATAAAGCCGATTTGCTGGACAAATTGAAATATACCGGCTGTCTGGGTGCAGACGTGCAAATGCCGGCAAAAGCCGATGAAACTTTGCTGGCGGCTTTGCACAAATACGGCGCATTGAGCCGCAGCAAGCTTTACGCCGTACAACTGGAAAACCTGCTGGGCGTCATTGACAATTTGAATGTCCCCGGCGTGCCGGACGGTTATCCGAACTGGGCGCAAAAAATGCCGGTTTCTTTGGAAGATTTCCTACAACACCGCCTCATGGGCGGCCAACTTGCCATTATTGACGAGGTACGCATGAAAACAAACAGCTAAATCAAGGCTTATCATGAACTTGACCAAATCGAGCGCGATACGGTCGAAAGCCTGTTTCTTGCCACCCACAGCGACTTGTTCGCTTATCTGGGACGACACCGCCTTGCAGAGGGCGATGAAGTAGTGCGCGTTTTGATTCCCGGCGCAGTAAGCGTGGATATTGTGAACCGCCGCAGCGGCGAACTCATCGTGCCGTCTGAAAAAATTGATGAACGCGGTTTCTTTGTGGCTGTTTTGCCCGATGATGCACCCGATTACGCTTTGAGTATCCGTTATACCGAAGACTCCGAGCCTGTGATTGAAGAAGACCCTTATCATTTCAGCTCTGCGTTGCAAGACATGGATTCCTGGCTGTTGGCCGAAGGCAAGCACCTGCGTCCTTATGAGACTTTAGGCGCGCATTTTGCCGAGTTGGACGGCGTGAAGGGCGTACACTTTGCCGTATGGGCGCCAAATGCGCAACGCGTTTCCGTTATCGGCGAATTCAATAACTGGGACGGCCGCCGCCATGTGATGCGTTTCCACCGCGACAACGGCATTTGGGACATCTTTATTCCGGCAGTCAAACTCAACGCCCTCTACAAATTTGAAATCCGCAATGCCAACGGCGATGTGCGGCAAAAAACCGACCCGTATGCCTTCGGCGCAGAGTTGCGTCCGAATACCGCGTCTGTCGTGCGCGGTTTGCCGGAAAAAGTGGATACACCCGACTTCCGCGCCCGCGCCAACGCCATTGACGCGCCCATCAGCATTTATGAGGTGCATTTGGGTTCATGGAAACGCAATCCCGAAAACAACTTCTGGCTGACTTACGAAGAGCTGGCCAAAGAATTGGTGGCATACGTCAAAGACATGGGCTTCACCCATATCGAATTCCTACCCGTTTCCGAATATCCTTTTGACGGCTCGTGGGGCTATCAGGCGACCGGATTGTATGTGCCGACCAGCCGTTTCGGTTCGCCCGACGAATTGCGCGCCCTGATTAAAGCCGCCCACGACGAAGGCATCGGCGTCATCCTCGACTGGGTGGTCGGACACTTCCCGACCGACGACCATGGGCTTGCCAAGTTTGACGGTACCGCGCTGTACGAACACGCCGACCCGCGCGAAGGTTACCATCAAGACTGGAACACCCTGATTTACAACTTCGGCAGGAACGAAGTCAAAAACTTCCTGCAAGGCAATGCCTTGTATTGGATAGAGCGTTTCGGTTTTGACGGTATCCGCGTGGACGCCGTCGCCTCCATGATTTACCGCAAAGACGGCGAGTGGATTCCGAACCAATACGGCGGCCATGAAAACCTTGAAGCCATCGCTTTCCTGCGCGATACCAACACCATGTTGAAAGAGGAAGTTCCGGCAGCGACTGAAATCGCCGAAGAATCTACTTCGTTTGCCAATGTGACCCGCCAAGAAGGTTTGAACTTCAGCTTCAAATGGAATATGGGCTGGATGAACGATACTTTGCGTTACATGATGGAAGACCCCATCAACCGCAAATACCACCACAACAAAATGACCTTCGGCATGATGTACCAGTACAGCGAAAACTTTGTCCTGCCGCTTTCACACGATGAAGTCGTGCACGGCAAACGCTCGCTGCTCGGACGTATGCCCGGCGACTGCTGGCAACAATTTGCCAACCTGCGCGCTTACTACGGCTTTATGTACGGCTTCCCCGGCAAAAAACTCTTGTTTATGGGCAGCGAGTTTGCACAAGGCCGAGAGTGGAACTACAACGAAGGACTGGATTGGTTCCTGCTGGAGCAAGAGGGTGGCTGGCACAAAGGCGTACAAGACTTCGTACGCGAGTTGAACTATGTCTATAAAGACACTGCGCCGCTTTACCAACTGGACCAATGGCCTGAAGGCTTTGAATGGCTGGTTGCCGATGATGGCGACAATTCCGTATTCGTCTTCGAGCGCCGCGACCGCGAAGGCAACCGCGTTATCGTGATCAGCAACTTCACGCCTGTGGTGCGCGAAGGCTACCGTTTCGGTGTGAATTCTGTCGGCGAATATCGCGAAATCCTCAATTCAGACGACCTGCATTACAAAGGCAGCGGCGTTTCTGCCGGCGCAACGGTGGAGACAGAAGAAGTTTGGTCGCATGGCAAACCAAATTCCCTGTCTGTTACCGTACCGCCGTTGGCAACCGTTTACCTGTATCAGGCGGCAGTCAAAGACGAAGCGTAAATCAACTTTGAGGGTGGGCATCATGCCTGCCTACTGAGCTGAAAATTAAAAGATAGTGATATCAATATGACTCAAGGCCGTCTGAAAATTGAACTGCACCCCAAAAGTTGGACATCCCCCCCTCCAACTCACAAGGTGCAGTTTTTTTTATGAGCAAATATACATTACACTTCAAATACCAAGCCGTACTCCACTACCTGCACATACGCAGCCAACAGCGTACTGCAGACCACTACGGCATCTCACGAACCCACCTGCGACGATGGATACACGCCTATCAGGAAGGCGGTATCAGCGCACTCGAACATCCCCAATCCAAAACCATGCCCCAACACCGCAAAAACCCCTTCATCGCCGACAAACCCGACCACGAAAAAACACAGGCAGAGCTTATCGAAGAGTTGTGCTATATGCGCGCAAAGGTTGCCTACCTAAAGGAGTTAAAAGCCCTCAGCCAAAAGCAGACCGAAAAGAACAAAGCCAAACCGTCCAAACACTGAGGGCGCAACACCCGCTCAAATACCTGCTACACATCGCAAACCTGCCCAAAAGCAGCTTTTACTACCACCACCAAGACCGTCCCGACCCCGATGAAGCCGACAAAGCCCTTATCGCCGAAATCTACGAACGGCATAAAGGGCGATACGGACAAAGGCGCATTGCCGCAGCATTGGATTGGAACCGCAAAAAAGCAGCTCGGTTGATGAAACAGATGGGGCTGAAAGCCAAAATACGGGCGAAAAAAGCCTACCGCCATCCCGCCATGGGCGAGATATCGGAACACCTCCTCAAACGCCTGTTCACAGCCCAAAAGCCCAACGAAAAATGGCTGACAGACGTGACCGAACTCAAAGGAAAGGACGGCAAACTGTACCTCTCACCGATATTGGACCTGTTCAACCGGGAAATCGTCGCCTACGCCATGAGCCGCAGAGCCGACAGTGAAATGGTGAAGGAAATGCTCGAAAAAGCCGCCCCCCGGCTGACCAGCAAAGGAACGATGCTTCATTCCGACCAAGGTGTGCTGTACCGTACGGCGGGGTATAGGGAATTGCTTGCCCAACATTCCATGGTTCAAAGCATGTCGCGAAAGGCGAATTTTTGGGACAATGCACCGATGGAGAGCTTCTTTGCGGTGTTGAAGACGGAGTGTTTCTACCGTGCAGGAGAATTGACGGTGGACGAATTGATGAAACAGATAGATGACTATATGGATTACTACAACCGGGAGCGTTGCAGTTTGAAATTGAAAAAGCTGAGTCCTGTCGCATACAGAACCCAGCTTACACAGAGCGCCTGAATAGGCTTTTATGAGTGTCCAAGATTTGGGGGCCAGTTCACATATTTCAGACGGCCTTTTTGGGTTTGAAATCAATACATCTGATTATTTTTGATGCAGATTATAAACGTATTCCACTTCTTCGCGGCTGCCCATGAATACGGCAACACGTTGGTGCAGGCCGGTAGGTTGGATGTCGAGCATGGCTTCGATGGCGTTGTTTGATGCGCCGCCGGCTTGTTCCATAAGCAGGCTCATCGGGTTGGCTTCGTACATCAGGCGCAGTTTGCCCGGTTTGGATGGATCGCGTTTGTCTTGCGGATACATGAATACGCCGCCACGCATCAGGATGCGGTGGATTTCGGCAACCATGCTGGCTACCCAGCGCATATTGTAGTTTTTGCCGCGTACGCCGGTTTCGCCTGCCAGCAATTCGTCAATGTATTGTTGAACAGGGGCGAACCAATGTCTTTGGTTGGACATATTGATGGCAAATTCTTTAGTGGACTCCGGAACGCGCGGATTTTCTTTAGTCAGCAGGAATTGGTTGGCATCGTCCAGAGTGAAGACGAATACGCCGTGACCGACAGTTAGTACCAGTTGGGTTTGCGGACCATATAAAACATAACCTGCGGCTACTTGGTCGCGGCCTTTTTGTAGGAAGGATTCGGTAGTCAATGCGCCTTCAGGTTTTGCCAAAATGGAGAAAATGGTGCCGACGGAGATGTTGACGTCGATATTGGAAGAGCCGTCCAGCGGATCAAACAATACCAAATAGCCGCCGTTTTCGTGCGTGACGACATAGGTGTCTTCTTCTTCGCTGGCAAGGCCTGCGATGTTGGCATTGGCTTTTAAAACATCAATCATGATGTTGTTGGCGATGACGTCAAGTTTCTTTTGATCTTCGCCTTGGATGTTGCCGGTACCTGCCATGCCCAAAACGCCGGAAAGCGCGCCGAGGCGGACTTTGGCGTTGATGTCCAAACAGGCGGCGGCTACGGATTCCAATACGCTTGCCAGCTCTTGCGGCAGTTTGTGTTCGGGCAGGTGTTGGGCTAAGAATTGGTTCAATGTATTCACGGTTTCACTCTTTTCCTAAGTTTAAATCGGGTATTTTTCAATTTCAGGCCGTCTGAAAACGGCGTGTTCATTTGGTTTTGCTGTCGGCCATGCCTAAAACTTCTTTAGTGCAGGCGATGCTGGTGTCTTTGATGCGTTTTTTCAGCTCGTCGCTCATGGAGTCGCTGCCGCCCAAAAGCGAGGCCGCTTCTTCAGGATTGATTTGGTCGACTGTTTTTTCACCGATGCAGCGGCAGATTTTTTCAGTAGTCGCGGAATCAAACGGGCTTTTTCCTGCAGCTTTTTCTACGCAGGCTTCGGTTGCCGAGCGGACAAATTCGGTGCGGAAACTTTGGGTAAATTCTTCTTTAAATTCGTTTTTTACTGATTCGCTGCACGCGCAAAGCAGGAGCGTGCAGGCTAGGGGTGTGCGTATATTCATGAGGGACAGCCGTTAATTGTTATGTTGTGAATTGTAGTGGAAAAAGGCTTAAGTATAAAGGGTTAAGGCCGTCTGAACGGGTATGGCGGCAAAATTGAAGCGTTTGGATATACGTTCAGACGGCAGCGTTTATTTCGTTTTGCTTTCCAATACATAATGCGCGCCGGCATCTTGCGCCAAAATTTTGGAAAGTTCGGGCAGATTGTTTTGCAACTGTTCGGCAAGCATATAGGGCGGATTGATGACGAACATGCCGCTGCCGTGCATACCGAATCCATCACTGTGCGGCGTATGGACATGAAGCTCGGCGTGCAGATAATTGTCGGGAGCGATTTTTTTGAGTTCGTCCGGCAGTTTGCGGCTTTCTTCACGGCTCAGGCAGGGATACCAAACCATGTAGCAGCCGGTTTCAAAGCGTTTTAAAGCATCTTTCAAAACTTGGACGACACGGCGGTAGTCTTGTTTTTCTTCGTAGGGCGGATCAATCAAGACCGCGGCGCGGCGCGGCGGAGGAGGCAGTAATGAAATCAAGCCCTGATAACCGTCCGCTTGACTGACCTGTACTTTACGCGCAGGACGGACTTCACGCATATTGTTTTGCAAATGGACAAAATCAGCAGGGTGCAGCTCAAAGAGGCGCATTTTGTCGCTATCGCGCGTGAGTGCCTGTGCCAGCCAAGGCGAGCCGCAGTAAAGGTTGTCTCGCGGCAGTATTTGTTTCAGACGGCCCACAAATTCGGCCAATTCGGCAGGCAGCTTGTCAGCTTGTTCCAAGAGCGCAATGCCTTGTTTGTATTCGCCGACTTTTTGCGCTTCATCGCCGCTCAAATCATACAAACCGGCACCGCTGTGCGTATCGATATACCAATAGGGCTTGTCTTTGCGGTTGAAATATTCGAGGACGAGGAAGAGGATAAAGTGCTTGAGTATATCGGCATGGTTGCCGGCATGGAAGGCGTGGCGGTAGCTGAGCATGATCGGGCTGCGGAAATAAAAATCCGATTATACCCCAAACCATCGCCATCACCGCTTTCAGACGGCCTTTGTGCCTGGAAAATGCTACAATATCCGCCTTATCGTACCATCGGAAAGAAGACATCATGTTTACAGGCATCGTACAAGGCATGGGCAAAATTACAGACATCGCCCAACCTTCGCCCGACTTTCGTACCCACACTGTCGAGCTGCCCCCCGAAATCGCCGACAATCTGCAAACCGGCGCCTCTGTTGCCAACAACGGCTGCTGCCTGACCATCACCCGAATCGACGGCAACAAAGTCAGCTTTGATTTGATGGACGAAACCTTACGCAAAACCAATCTTGGCAGCTTGAAAGTCGGCGACAGCGTCAATTTAGAACGCGCGGCACGGTTTGGCGACGAAATCGGCGGTCATGTGATGAGCGGCCATGTGATGGCGGTTACCCGAATTTCCCGTATCGAGTCCAGCGAGTTCAACCGCACAGTTTGGTTTGAGCTGCCGGAAAACCTCAAGCCTTATATCCTGACCAAAGGCTTTGTCGGTTTGGACGGTTGCAGCCTGACCATAGGCGAAGTCAGCGACAGCGAATTTTGCGTACACCTGATTCCGGAGACTTTGGAGCGTACCCTGTTTGGCAGCCGCAAAGAAGGCGACCTCATCAATATCGAAATCGATCCGCAAACCCAAGCCGTTGTCGATACCGTGATGCGTGTATTGGCACAAAAGGCCGTCTGAAAAAAGAAAGCCGAAATGAAATTATCCAATTTTTTGAAAAAAGCCAATTCCGTTTTAAACCGTCTGGATTTAATCCTGCCTGATGAAGCCGGTAAAACCGACTGGCGCGCTTTGGCCTACCGTTGGCACAGCGTGGGCAAAAAAGGTATTTTGGAAAGCCTGCCGCGTCCGCATACGTTTCCTTTGAGCAGATTGGCGGCTGTCGGTTCGCAAACCGATAGGCTGAAACGCAATACCGAGCAATTTTTGGCAGGCCGTCCGGCAAATAATGTCTTGATGACCGGTGCGCGCGGTACGGGCAAATCCTCCTTGGTTAAAGCGTTGTTGCACGAATACGCCGAGCGCGGCTTGCGACTGATTGAAGTGGACAAAAGCGATTTGATCAGCTTGCCGGCTTTGTTGACGCTGTTGTCTGAGCGCCCCGAGAAATTTATCGTTTTCTGCGATGATTTGTCGTTTGAAACCGGTGATGAAACCTATAAAGCCTTGAAAACGGCTTTAGACGGCGGACTGTCGCAACGTTGCACCAATGTTTTGGTTTATGCCACTTCCAACCGCCGTCATTTAATTCCCGAATACATGGATGAAAACGGCGGTACTACGGGCATTCGCGGAGAAATCCATCAGAAAGAGGCCGTCGAGGAGAAAATTTCCCTTTCCGACCGCTTCGGCTTATGGCTGAGTTTTTATCCTTTCGATCAAAACGATTATTTGACCGCCGTAGCCAACTGGTTGGACGATTTCAATGTGCCTTTTGACGATACGGCGCGCCAAGCCGCGTTGCAATGGGCGCAAATGCGCGGCAGCCGTTCAGGCCGTTCGGCATGGCAGTTTGCCTGCGACTGGGCAGGCCGGTTGCCGGAAGAAAGAGTGCTGGATTAAGGTTGAAAAAACAAAGGCCGTCTGAATATGGTTTCAGACGGCCTTTCTGTATTTTTATTGATTTATTAGCGCAAGCATGAAGACAACCATTGCTGGCGTTGGCGCGGATTGAGCAGATGATAGAAGCGGTATTGGATTTCCATTTCATCCACCGCATAGTCCATGCTGGAGAGGTAGCGGTTTTCAACATAATCACGGGCGGCGTTTGAGTCGAATGAGTCGCCGGAGAGGATTTTGATGATGGTTTGACGGCGGTTGCGGTCGGAGCGTACGGTTTTACGGTAGGCTTTATCGTTGATTTGTTTGAAGTCGGTACGCAGGCGGCGCAGGGCGGCGTGTTGGTCGGCGGATAAATTGAGCTGTCGGATGTCGCAATTCGGGTGGAAGTCGTTCAAAGTGGCCAGAAACGGATCGGCATGTGCAGGCAGACTGGAACAGAGTAGGGCGAGTGCTAAGAAAATAAAAGTCGGATAGCGGGAAAGTGCAACAGACACGGTGTTTTCCTAATGTTTCATCAGGTTTGGAAATATAACCGATAAGCGTGTGAAAGGCAGTATCAATGCAGTTAACTTTTGTTAATGATGTTAGATTTTTTTGCACATATATGTAATCTAATAATTTATTTTCAAAGCCTTACTATGTGATTATAAGTTTCATTAATGTATATGAAATGTAAATTCATAAAAATGACGGCAGAGATATTGTCGGCAGCATACAACATAGGGTTAAAAATGCGATAATGACAAAGGAACACACTTTAGGAGAATAAACATGGCCGACTACCGTATTGCACCCAGTATTTTGTCCGCTGATTTTGCCCGTTTGGGCGAAGAGGTTGCCGAAGTGATCCGCGCCGGTGCGGATTTGATTCATTTTGACGTGATGGACAATCATTATGTGCCGAATCTGACTTTCGGCCCTATGGTTTGCGCGGCTTTGAAACCGTATGCAACCGTGCCGGTCGATGTGCATTTGATGGTTGAGCCGGTGGACGATTTGATTCATGCGTTTGCCAAAGCCGGTGCCAATATCATTACTTTCCATCCGGAAGCCAGCCGCCATGTCGACCGCAGCTTGGGTTTGATTAAAGAATACGGCTGTCAGGCAGGTTTGGTATTGAATCCTGCTACGCCGGCCAATATTCTGGAAAACGTTTTGGACAAACTGGATATGGTTTTGCTGATGTCGGTCAACCCGGGCTTTGGCGGACAAAGCTTTATCCCGAATACGCTGGTGAAAATCCGCAAAGTGCGCGAGATGTTGGACGAGTATGAACGGCAAAGTGGCCGCCATATCGCATTGGAAGTCGATGGCGGCGTGAAGACAGACAATATTGCTGAAATTGCGGCGGCAGGTGCGGATACGTTTGTGGCCGGTTCGGCGATTTTTGGCAAACCGGATTACAAAGCCGTTATCGATGAAATGCGTCAACAGTTGGCGCAAGTCGGATAACTAAGCCGGGATATTCTTGGTTTCCAAACTTTAAATAATCAATGTTTAATATTAAAGGCCGTCTGAAATGATTTTCAGACGGCCTTTTTTTAGCCTAAACCCTTACAGCGGCCATTTCAATGCTGGATTGCTTTCAATGACTGCTTTGAATTGGTTTTGAATACGCTCAATCGCTTCTTGCGTATCCGCTTCAAAGCGCAATACCAAAATCGGCGTGGTATTGGAAGCACGCATCAGGCCGAAGCCGTCAGGGAATTCAATGCGCAAGCCGTCGATGGTGATGATTTCGGTTGCACCTTCAAACTTGGCATTGGCAGCCAGCTCTTCAATCACTTTGTGGCCGTTGCTGCCTTCAGGCAGGTCGATGTTGAGTTCCGGAGTGGAAATGCTTTGCGGCAGCTTGTTCAACACTTCGGATGGATTGTCGAAGGCAGACAGGATTTCCAAGAGGCGTGCGCCGGCATACATACCGTCGTCGAAGCCGAACCAGCGTTCTTTAAAGAAAACGTGGCCGCTCATTTCGCCGGCAACCAGTGCGCCGGTTTTTTTCATGGTGGATTTGATGAAGCTGTGGCCGGTTTTTTCCATTACAGGTTCGCCGCCGTGTTCTTTAATCCAAGGCGCGAGCAGACGGGTGGATTTGACGTCGAAAATCACTTTGGCTTTAGGATTGCGGCTCAACACGTCTTGCGCGAAAAGCATCAGTTGGCGGTCTGGATAGATGATGTTGCCGTCTTTGGTGACTACGCCCAAGCGGTCGGCATCGCCGTCAAATGCCAAGCCGATTTCGGCATCGCTGTTTTTAAGCTCGACGATGAGGTCTTGCAGGTTTTTCGGTTTGGACGGATCAGGGTGGTGATTAGGGAAATTGCCGTCCACTTCGCAGAAAAGTTCGGTCACTTCATTGCCCAAACCTTTGTAGAGTTTGCCTGCAAATGCGCCGCCGACACCGTTGCCCGCGTCAATCACGATTTTCATCGGGCGTTTGAGCTTGATGTGGCCGACGATGTTGTTGTGGTATTCGCCGGAGATGTCTTTTTCGATTACGCTGCCTTTTTTGTCGGAGGCAACCAGTTTGTCGGCTTCAATCAGGGCGAGCAGTTCTTGGATGGCTTCGCCTGCGAGGGTGTCGCCGCCGAGCATCATTTTGAAACCGTTGTAATCGGGCGGGTTGTGGCTGCCGGTAATCATCACGCCGCTGCCGCCGCATTCGTTGATGGCGGCGAAATAAAGCATGGGGGTGGCGACCATGCCGACATTGAGGACGTCGATGCCGCTGTCGGTAAAGCCGCGTTGGATGTGTTCCATCAGTTCGGGACCGCTCAAGCGTCCGTCGCGGCCGAGTGCGATGCGGGTAATGCCTTTTTCTAAGGCTTTGGTGGCAATGGCTTTACCGATTAAGTAGGCAGCTTCGGCAGTCAGGGTTTTACCGACGATGCCCCGGATGTCGTAGGCTTTAAAAATGTCGCGGGCGATATTTGCCATGTGGATTTCCTTTAAATTTAAGGGGAAATAATGGGGCTTATTTTAACACGGCTAAAAGGCCGTCTGAAGCATTCAGACGGCCTTTTGTCGTTACATCAAAGAACAGTGTTGCTTGGTCGAATCAATTGTTGAAAGTGTTGCACTGGTTGATGCCGCCGCTTTCCAAACCACGCTTGAGCCAAGTCATGCGTTCTTCAGACGAGCCATGGGTAAAGCTGTCGGGAACGACATAGCCCTGAGCTTGTTTCTGCAAGCGGTCGTCGCCGACGGATTCGGCGGCAAGCATCGCTTTTTTAATGTCTTCGGCTTTGAAGATATTGTTGTTGACGGCGTAGTGTCCCCAAATACCGGCGAAACAGTCGGCCTGCAATTCGAGTTTGACGGAAAGGGCATTGGCCTCTTTCTTGCCGACTTGCTGCTGCATTTTGTGGACTTTAGGCAGGATGCCGAGCAGGTTTTGAACGTGATGGCCGACTTCGTGGGCAATAACGTAGGCAAATGCAGCATCGCTGGCGGATTTGAGCTTGGTGCGCATGTCTTCATAGAAGCTCAAATCCAAATAAACTTTTTGGTCGCCCGGGCAGTAAAACGGACCCATGGCAGACTGGCCCGTACCACAGGCAGTGGATGTACCGCCTTCATATAACACCATGGTCGTCGGTCTATAGTTTTGACCGTGTTGTTGAAAGTATTTGCCCCATGCTTTTTCCGTATCGGCAAGGACGACACGGGACAGTTCGTTCAATTCGGCTTCTTGTTGGCTGTCGAGTCGGGTAGCTTGCTGGGTAGGAATGCCCATCGAAGATGAGCCGCCAACCAAACCGCTTAAATCCACGCCGTAATATGCACCGACCAAAACCACGATAATGCCGAGTATGCCCGGCGTTTTGCCGCCGCCGCCACGGCTTCCGCGGCGATCTTCGACGTTTTGGCTTTGTTCACGACCTTTCCAATCCATAATGTGTATCCTATGTAGTTTTCATGCGGCGGATTATACTATGGAATGTCAAATGTATTTGATCGAATTGTGAATATTGCTTGAGGCCGTCTGAAAATACGACATCGGGAAAGTGAAAACGGCAGTATCTTTCAGACGGCCTTGGTGTTTGTTAGAATGAACAAACCTACTATTGGGAGATATAAGATGAAAGTCAGCAGTAAAGCTATTGTCAACGGCGAATTTGAAGACAAATACGGCAAGCGCGGCAGCCAGTTCAGCCCGAGCGGTATGCCTTCTTATTCGATTCCTTTTGAGATTGAAGATGCACCTGAAGGAACAAAATCGTTTGCCGTGGTGTTGGAAGACAAAGATGCCATTTCAGCATCCGGCTTCGTATGGACGCATTGGTTGATTTCGGATTTGAAACGCACTTCTGTGGCAGAAAATGAAAGTATTTCTGCAACAGATTTTACGCAGGGCGCGAATACTTGGGCGAGTGCGTTGGGTAAATTTGAAATCGAAGAGGCTTCTTTTTACGGCGGTATGGCGCCACCGAACAACCGACATCGTTATGAACTGATTGTGTACGCGCTGGATACCGTTTTGGATTTGCCGCGCGGTTTCCGCTTTAATGAGCTGCATTTTGCCATGCAGGGCCATGTGTTGGATTCGGCATGCGTGGTCGGTACTTATGATGTGTGACGGTATGCGTCATTATTGAAAAACAGCCTGTCCGGTTTTAATTCGGACAGGCTGTTTTTATGGGAAATCAAATCAGTTAAACCACTTCGGCTTTAGTGATGATGACAGGCTCGCTTGGTACGTCGTCGTGGTAGCCGTGACGTTTGGTAGAAACGCCTTCGATGGCATCAACAACGTCAAAACCGTCAACGACTTTACCGAATACGGCATAGCCCCAGTCTTGGACTACGGTTTTGCCGTACAGCTCTTTAGAACGGAAGTTCAGGAAAGCGTTGTCGGCAGTGTTGATGAAGAATTGCGCGCTGGCAGAGTGAGGATCGGAAGTACGCGCCATGGCGATGGTGTATTTTTCGTTAGGCAAACCGTTGGACGCTTCGTTTTGAATCGGATCGCGGGTCTCTTTTTCGTTCATGTTTTCGTCCATGCCGCCGCCTTGAATCATGAAGCCTTTGATGACGCGGTGGAAGATTACGCCGTCGTAGAAGCCGTCTTTAACGTATTGCTCGAAGTTTTTAGCAGTAACGGGGGCTTTGTCGAAATCGAGTTCGATTTTGATGTCGCCTTTGTTGGTGTGCAGGATAATCATGGGTTTCCTTTCGTTAGAATCCGGTTTGAATTAGTCGTTAAATTGTGTCTGAACGACAAACTTCAAGGCCGTCTGAAAAATATTCTTTCAGACGGCCTTGTTGTTTGGGTCGATGGTTTACATCAGTACAACATAAGCCCACAGAGCAACCAATACCACGCAGAGGATGTTCAGCAATAAGCCGACATTCATCATTTCGCGTTGTTTGATTAAGCCTGTACCGAACACAATCGCGTTAGGCGGTGTGGCAACCGGCAACATGAAGGCACAAGATGCGCCGACACCGATGACGAATACCAAGACTTGTTCAGGCAGACCCATTTGCGCGGCAATGCTTGCGAAAATAGGCACAAGCAGGGCGGCGGAAGCCGTGTTACTGGTGAACTCGGTCAGGAAGATGATGAAGGTGGCAACCACGAAAATCACCAGCAATGCAGGAGAATGGGAGAACGTGGAAGCAACTTGCTGACCCAGAGCTTCAGATGCGCCGGAAGATTGCAGCAACGCGCTCAAGCTGATACCGCCACCGAAGAGCATCAATACACCCCAGTCGGTATTGCGGGCAACTTCTTTCCATTGCGCCACGCCGAATACGACGACGGCAACGGCGGCAATCAGGGCGATAACGGTATCAGGGTTGGAAATACCGAATGCAGCTTTGATTTTGGAGCTGAATACCCAAGCAACGGCGGCGGCCAAGAAAATCAACAGCGCGATAACGCGGTGCAAAGTCCAAGGGATAGATTCGGCTTTGACTTCCACGCGCTCATTCAAATTAGGTTTGAGGATGACGTACATGGAGAACAGCATCAGCGGCAGAATCAAAAGCATCATCGGCAGGCCGAGCTTCATCCAGCCGACGAAGTCCAAGTTCAGCGCTTTGGCGGCAATCATGTTCGGAGGAGAACCGACCACGGTACCCAAGCCGCCGATACTGGCGCAGTAGGCGATACCGAGCAGGACGAAAACGTAGGTTTTGCGTTCTTTTTCTTGGTCGAGGTGGATCATCATGCCCATTGCCAAAGGCAGCATCATCGCGGCAGTCGCAGTGTTACTGATCCACATAGACAGGAAGGCGGTAACGGCAAACAGCATCAACACGGCAACTTTCATATTGCCGCGGGATAGGCGCAACAGGCTGACGGCGATTTTACGGTCGAGACGTTGCATGTGCAGGGCGGTTGCAAGCGCGAAGCCGCCGAAGAAGATGTAAATCGTCGGGTCGGAGAAACCGGCCATTGCTTTTTTGATGTCCATATCCGGGAAGCCGAGTACAACGGCAAGGATAGGGATCATCAGCGCGGTAACGGTAATGTGTACGGCTTCGGTAAACCAAAGTGCCGCAACAAAAAGTAACAGCGCGATACCTTTGTTGGCATCGGGGCTGTAGGGAAGGATGTAATAAATGCCGAAGCAGACAACAGCAGAGATAATGGTCGTCAGCAGTCCTTTGAAGTCGGTAATCGGCTTCTGCGCACTGAGAAGCTCGACGTTTTCAGGATGCTGAGTCTTATCCTTGGCGTTTAAGTCCATGATGTATTCCTCTGAAACATGATTGGTTTTTCTTTTCAGCCGTACGTTCAGACGGCCTAATAGGTAACAGTATATTTGTAATTTAATGTAGTGTAAACAAATTGTAAATTGTTTTTTAAAAATGAAATGAAAACCGGATAAGCAGCAAGAAAACTGCTTATCCGGAGGAATAAAGACCCATCGTGGGTTAACAAGAATCAGGACAAATCGGTAAAACTGCCAAAATTACAGCCGAGTCAGTAATACCATCCTGATTTATATGGATTTAAACGTTTTGCGTCAGATTGTCTTGTTCCTTAAACAACAAGCCGCAAACGGCCAGACCTGCCGCTGCCAGCAAGGCTCCGGCAATGCCGATATTGGAAAGGCCGAACCAGACGGTTACATAGTGTCCCAAAAGCGCACCGCCGCCGATGCCGACATTGTACAAACCTGAATAAATTGAGTTAGCCACATCTGTTGCATCCGAGGCAAATGCCAAGACTTTCGACACCATGCCCAAGCTGACGATGACGATGGCCACGCCCCAAATAAACACCAGCGCGTACACCGCATAAGGGAAAGAGGCAAACGGCAGAAGCAGCAGGGCAGAGAGCAGGATGACCGCCACCGCGCCAAGCATAAACAGGCGTTGCGATTTGGCAAACCATTTGCCAAACAGATAAGAAGCGGCAAAACCTGCCAAACCGTACAGGCTCAAAACGATGGTAACTTGTTCAGCCTTAAATCCGCCAACTTGCAACACAAAAGGCTCAATATAGCTGTATGCCGTGAAATGTGCCGTAATAATCAACACCGTCATGGCATAAAGCAGCATTAGGTTGCGGCGTTTGAACAAACTCGGCAGGCTGCTTAAAGAGCCGGTATTTTGGCTGGGTAAAGCAGGCAGGTTTTTGGCCAACACCAGCATTACGCCGGCAGCGCAGACGCCGATCAGCAGGAAGCTGAGCTGCCAGCCGAAGTATTGCCCGACCACGCGCCCCAGCGGAATGCCCAAAACCATCGCCAAAACCGTACCTGTACTGAGCAAGCCCAAAGCCTGATTGGTTTTGCCGGTGGGCGCAAGCCGTACTGCCAAAGAAGCCGTAATCGACCAAAAGACCGCATGTGTCAGCGCAATCCCGATACGGCTGAGCAAGAGGATGTTGAAGTTCCAAGAAAAAAACGACAGCGCGTGAAACAGCGCAAACAGTGCAAACAGCATCAGCAATAATTTGCGCCGTTCGATGTTTTTCGTCATCAGCATCAGCGGCAGCGATAGGAGCGCAACAATCCACGCATACACCGTAATCATCATGCCCACTTCCGTTGCCGCTTTGCCAAAGCTCTGACCGATGTCGCTCAAAAGCGCAATCGGAATGTATTCGGTGGTATTGAAAATAAACGCCCCCACCGCCAGCGCGCATACGCTAACCCATTGTTTGAATGTTGAAGTCATTATTATGTCCGTTTGATGAAGCAAAGGGCGTTATTGTACGCCTATCTGCATTTTTCAGACGGCCTTTAATGAAGAATTTGCAAGCTGTTTGTGTAAGGAGTAAAGTATTTGGCAACCATATTTGTTTGAATGAAAGGAAATACAAATGCAAACTGTTACCCTCAACATCGACGGCATGACCTGCGGCGGCTGCGTGAAAAGCGTAACCCGTCTTTTGGAAGGCGTAGAAGGCGTGGAAAAAGCAGAAGTCAGCTTGGAAAACAAAAATGCAGTGATTACTTTTGATGAAAGCAAGACAGATACCGACGCGCTGATTGATGCCGTAGAAGACGGCGGCTATGATGTGGCTTTGTAACCGATAAGCGTATTTTGAAAAGGCCGTCTGAAACGCTTCAGACGGCCTCTGTCTCTTGATAACTTACTTTTTGCCATTATTTGGATTACACCGCCACACGGGTAAACAAAAGTTTTCGCGCATATCTGAAGCAAAGCGGCGGCAAGTGGCTGCCGTATTACGACGAGGCCTGTACCAAACCGTTAGCGGCCGACTAAGGCTACCTGAAACTTTTCAGGTAGCCTGTTTCTATTCTGCCCAAGCCGCCTAACGCTCCTCCAGCCCGGCCAAAATCGCACAATCCGGGCAGTCGTCTCCCGCGCAGGCATCGTGCCAACGTTGCAGCTCGGCCACCATGCCCTGCAAGCATTCGATTTTGGCTTCCAGCTCGGCGATGTGCCGCGCGGTGAGCGTTTTCACTTCGCGGCTGGTACGCTGCGGGTTGTGTTGCAGGCTCAAAAGCTGCCCGATCTGCGGCAGCGAAAAGCCCACTTCCCGCGCATGGCGGATAAAGCGCAGCCGGACAAGGTCGGCCTGTCCGTAGCGGCGGTAGCCCGCTTCGCTACGCGCGGCCGGGGCGATTAGGCCGTGCTTTTCGTAGTCGCGGATTTGTTTGGCGGAAAGGCCGCTCTCGGCCGCGGCCTGGCTGATGTTCATCATGATGCTTGACCTTTACTTCGGGTAAAGCTTTATAGTGGCGGCACTTAGCGGGAAAGCAAGAGCAGACCCATCATTTCAGGTTACCTGAAAGCTTTGGCTGCAACGGGCTTTAAAACCTCAGCCTCATTCCAACAGAAAGGAAACCCTATGCAAACCATCACATTAAACATCGAAGGCATGACCTGCGGCGGCTGCGTGAAAAGCGTTACCAGCATCCTCGAAGGCGTAAACGGCGTGGACAAGGCCGAAGTGAGCCTGGAAAACAAGAATGCCGTCGTGGAATTCGACCCCGCCCAAACCAACTCCGCCGCGCTGATAGAAGCGGTGGAAGACGGCGGCTTTGATGCGGCTTTGTAAATCGAATCGCAACAAATCGACTGCAACACCCCAAAGGCTACCTGAAAACCCTGCTCCGCTTTTTTCAGGTAGCCCAACCACATTCAGAAGGAAGAAACCATGCAACAAAAAGTCCGTTTCCAAATCGAAGGCATGACCTGTCAGGCCTGCGCTTCGCGCATTGAAAAAGTGTTGAACAAAAAAGACTTTGTCGAATCGGCGGGGGTGAACTTCGCCAGCGAGGAGGCGCAGGTGGTGTTTGACGACAGCCAAACCTCCGCCGCCGACATCGCCAAAATCATCGAGAAAACCGGTTACGGTGCAAAAGAAAAAACGGAAGACGCGCTGCCGCAACCCGAAGAAACCGCGCATGTAAGCTGGCGGCTGTGGCTGCTGTTCGCCATCAACGTCCCGTTCCTTATCGGCATGGCAGGCATGATGATCGGGCGGCACGATTGGATGATTCCGCCGTTGTGGCAGTTTGCGCTGGCAAGTGTGGTGCAACTTTGGCTGGCGGTGCCGTTTTACAAAAGCGCGTGGGCGAGTATTAAAGGCGGACTGGCGAATATGGACGTGCTCGTTACCATCGGCACGGTCTCGATTTACCTGTATTCCGTTTATATGCTGTTTTATCCCATTTATACGTTTTTTTTCAGCCCGCACGCGGCGCACGGTATGGAGCATGCGTATTATCATGTGTATTTTGAAGCAGGCGTGATGGTGATTGGTTTTGTGTCGCTGGGCAAATTTTTGGAACACCGCACCAAAAAATCCAGCCTCAACAGCTTGGGCCTGCTGCTGAAACTGACGCCAACCCAAGTCAACGTGCAACGTGATGGCGAATGGAAACAACTGCCCATCGACCAAGTGCAAATCGGTGACCTTATCCGCGCCAACCACGGCGAACGCATTGCCGCCGACGGCATCATCGAAAGCGGCAGCGGCTGGGCGGACGAGAGTCATCTTACCGGCGAATCCAATCCCGAAGAGAAAAAAGCAGGCGGCAAAGTGTTGGCCGGCGCGCTGATGACCGAAGGCAGCGTGGTGTACCGCGCTACGCAGCTCGGCAGCCAAACCCTACTCGGCGACATGATGAATGCGCTCTCTGAAGCACAAGGTAGTAAAGCACCGATTGCGCGTGTAGCCGATAAAGCGGCGGCGGTATTCGTGCCAACTGTTGTGGGCATTGCGCTTTTGACTTTTATTGTTACTTGGCTGATTAAAGGCGATTGGACGGTTGCGCTGATGCACGCCGTTGCCGTTTTGGTGATTGCCTGCCCGTGCGCGCTCGGTCTGGCAACCCCTGCCGCGATTATGGTCGGCATGGGCAAAGCGGTGAAACATGGCATTTGGTTCAAAGACGCGGCGGCAATGGAAGAAGCCGCCCACGTCGATGCCGTCGTGTTGGACAAAACCGGCACGCTGACAGAAGGCAGGCCGCAGGTTGCCGCCGTCTATTGCGTTCCCGACAGCGGCTTTGACGAAGACGCTTTGTACCGCATCGCAGCTGCTGTCGAACAAAACGCCGCCCACCCGCTCGCCCGCGCCATCGTCTCCGCCGCCCAAGCGCGCGGTTTGGAGATTCCCGCCGCACAAAACGCGCAAACCGTCGTCGGCGCAGGCATTACCGCCGAAGTCGAAGGCGTTGGCTTAGTGAAAGCGGGCAAACTTGATTTTGCCGAATTAAAGCTACCTGAAAACCTTTCAGACGACGTCTGGCGCATCGCAAGCATCGTCGCCGTTTCCGCCAACGGCAAACCCATCGGCGCATTCGCACTCGCCGACGCGCTGAAAGCCGATACCGCCGAAGCCATAGGCCGTCTGAAAAAACACGGCATCGATGTTTACATCATGAGCGGCGACAACCAAGGTACGGTCGAATACGTCGCCAAACAACTGGGCATCGCACACCCCTTCGGCAACATGAGTCCGCGCGACAAAGCCGCCGAAGTGCAGAAACTCAAAGCCGCCGGCAAAACCGTGGCGATGGTTGGCGACGGCATCAACGACGCACCCGCGCTCGCCGCCGCCAACGTCAGCTTCGCCATGAAAGGCGGTGCGGATGTTGCCGAACACACCGCATCCGCCACGCTGATGCAACATTCGGTCAATCAACTCGCCGATGCTCTGCTGGTGTCGCAAGCCACTTTGAAAAACATCAAGCAAAACCTGTTTTTCGCCTTCTTCTACAATATCTTGGGCATTCCGCTCGCCGCACTCGGCTTTTTAAATCCCGTCATCGCGGGCGCGGCAATGGCGGCAAGCTCGGTTTCCGTGTTGAGCAATGCCTTGCGCCTGAAACGGGTGAATATTGAGTGATAATATAAAGGCCGTCTGAAGACTGTTTTTTTCAGACGGCCTTTAATCCATATTTTCTAATTTTGAGACCCAAGCGGGAGTATGTCGTATGGACATGATGTTGTTTACCAATATTGTATTGATTGTTTTATGTATTTTTACCATGTTGCTGGTGTGGTCGCGCAACTGGAAACGCAAGCAGGCGTATTTTGAGAAAATCAAAAGCAATCCGGAAAACCTCAAATGGGTTGGGCAAAATCTGACCGATCAGGAGTGGAAGGATTTGAAAGCCGTAAGCGACCGTTTTGGGCTGCCTATGTTGCAGGCCAAGCAATTAATTGATTTTTATAAAAACAGTCAGCGTTAATTTATGATTTAACAATAAAACTTGACTGAAGTTAAGGCCGTCTGAAATAGCACTCTTATAATAATATAAGTAATATTTCAGATGGCCTTGCTGTTGGTTCAAATAAAGGGAGGAGAACAAAAATGACCGTTTACTTAATCGGCGATTCCGTTCGGCTTGCTTCGGAGCCTTACACACGCGCCGCTTTGCCTGAGGCGGATATTGTTTCTCCATCGGAAAACTGCCGTTCGTCGCATGATGTGTTAGAGCATATCGGGAAATGGACAGAGGGCGCGACTGTGGGAGACATTATCCACATCAACTGCGGTTTGCATGACATCCGCCACAATCAAGGCTGTAATGAGCCGGTGGCCGATATAGACACCTACCGCAACAACCTGACCCGAATTTTCGATTATCTAAAACAGATAGGTGCAAAAATTATTTGGGCGAGCAGCACGCCCTTTTTGGAAAGCGTACACAATATCGTCAAACCCTCGCGCCGTTATCTGGCCGACTTGAAGGCCTATAACCGTGTGGCTGAGGATTTGGCAAGGCAATATGGTTTTGCCGTCAATGATTTATACAGTCTGATGTTTGGGCAGGATTTGACTGATGTGATGCTGTGTGACGGACTTCATTTCAATGAGTTCGGCAGTAAGATGATAGGCAAGGCAGTAGCCGAAGCAATATTGAAACAGATGGACTAACCCTACTTAACTCGTTTTGTCATGTTTTGGCTTTCAGACGGCCTTTAAAGCTAAAGCAAAGTTCCCAATATCAGGTAATGCAGCACTAATTCTTATCAACATTTAATCTAGGAGTATGGCCATGAGCGGCGAATTAGATAAAATCAGCGGTAAAGTAAAAGAAGTGGTTGGAGATGTATCCGGCAATGCTAAACTTGAAGCTGAGGGCTTGATTCAACAAGGCGTTGGCAAAGTAAAAGAAGTGGTCGGCAACATTGAAGAAAAAGGCAGCGATGTTTTGCAAAAAGGCAAAGAAGAAGCCGAGCATTTGGTTGATGAAGCCAAAGAAAAAGTTGAAAGCTTAATTAATGATATTAAAAGAAAATTTTAATATTTAAAGAATAAAAGGCCGTCTGAAAGATTTTTCAGACGGCCTTTGTTTTATGGTTTTAAAGTTTAGGCAAACTGTTTGCCAAATTCGATAAATTCGTCTTTTTTGGCTTTGGCTTTGCCGGAGTCGATGGCTTCTTGAGCGGCTTTGACACCATCTGCCAGCGAAGCAACCACATTTCCTGCATAGAGCGCGGCAGCGGCATTAAGGACGACGATATCGCGTGCGGCACCGGCTTTGCCGTCCAACACTTCGTTCATTTTTTGCAGGGATTCTTGCGCGTTTTCGACTTTGATTTCGTCTAAATTGCGGCGGACTTCCATGCCGAAATCGGCTGGGCTGATGTCGTATTCGGTGATTTTGCCGTCTTTCAGTTCGGCAACGCGGGTTTTGCCGGTCAGCGTGATTTCATCCAAACCGCCTTCGCCGCACACAACCAAAACATGTTTGGAGCCAAGCTGTTGCAATACGCGGGAAAGAATGCCGCACAAGTCGATGTGGAACACGCCCAAGAGTTGGTTTGCCGCGCCGGCAGGATTGGTCAGCGGGCCCAAGATATTGAAGATGCTGCGGAAGCCGAGCGAACGGCGGACGGGGGCAACATAGCGCATGGCGCTGTGATGGTTGGGTGCGAACATAAAGCCGATGCCGGTTTGCTGAATGCTTTGGGCGACCTGTTCGGGGTTGAGGTTGAGGTTGGTGCCCATTTGTTCCATGACATCGGCAGCGCCGCTGGATGAAGAAACGGAGCGGCCGCCGTGTTTGGCGACTTTCGCGCCTGCCGCAGCCGCGACAAACATGGAAGTCGTGGAAATATTGAAAGTTTTGGCACCGTCGCCGCCTGTGCCGACAATATCGACCAAGTCATCGGCGTTTTCCAGCAGCACTTTAGTGGCAAATTCGCGCATCACGCTGGCTGCGGCGGTAATCTCGGAAACGGTTTCAACTTTAATCCGCAGGCCGGTCAGAATGGCGGCGATTTGCTCGGGCGGAACTTGGCCGCTCATGATTTGGCGCATGAGGTCGGTCATTTCATCGTAGAAAAGCTCGTTGTTGCTGATGAGGCGTTCAATCGCTTGTTGAGGGGTGATCATGATTTTTCCTTTGTTCGTGTCCGATGTGATTCAGGCCGTCTGAAAATGCGGTTTGAACACTGTCAAACACCTTTCAGACGGCCTTTCATTAAGATTTTTGCGGGTGATAGTCTTTGAATTCTTCCAAGAAGTTTTTCAGCATATCGTGGCCGTGTTCGGTCAGCAGGGCTTCGGGGTGGAACTGTACGCCTTCGACAGCATATTCTTTGTGGCGTGCGCCCATGATTTCGCCGTCTTCCGTCCATGCGGTAATTTCGAGGCAGTCGGGCAGGGTGGCGCGGTCGATGGCCAGGCTGTGGTAGCGCGTGCAGTTGACCGGATTGGGCAGGTCTTTAAACATGCCTGTGCCGTGATGGAAAACGGGGGAGACTTTGCCGTGCATCATCGTTTGCGCGCGCACGACATTGCCGCCGAACGCTTCGCCCATGGTTTGATGGCCGAGACACACGCCCATGACGGGCAGCCTGCCGGCAAAGTGCTGCATGGCTGCAACAGAAATGCCTGCTTCCTTAGGGGAACAAGGGCCGGGGCCGATGACCAGATATTGCGGTTTCAGGGCTTCGATTTCTTCGATGGTGATTTCATCGTTGCAACGTACCAAAACTTCCTGCCCCAATTCGGCAAAGTATTGGACGATGTTGTAGGTGAAGCTGTCGTAATTATCAATGAATAAAAGCATTTGCAAACCTTTAATGACATTTTGGCAGACAGAGGGAGGCCTGCCAAAAGTGTAAAAATCGTTTATGTTTGCATAATATCACAATCTTTACCTAAAGGCCGTCTGAAAAGGCGGATAAGACAAAACAGCTAAAAAATGCTATGCTTTACGCTTTGAACCTAATCTGTTTGAAGTGATGAAAAAGTATCTTATCCCGACTGCCGCCATTGTTGTCGCCGCTGCGCTCGGCACGCCTTATTATCTTGGTGTCAAAGCGGAAGAAAGCCTGACCGAGCAACAAAAGCTGTTGCAGGAATCCGGTTTCCTGACCGTTGAGTCCCACCAATACGATCGCGGCTGGTTCAGTTCAACCGAGACCACCGTCATCCGCCTCAAGCCTACCCTGCTTCAAAATACGCAAAAATACCTGCCGGACAATTTGAAAACCGTCCTGCAAGAGCCGATTACGGTCATCAATCATGTGACACACGGCCCGTTTGCCGGCGGCTTCGGTACGCGCGCCCATGTGGAAACCGAGTTCCAATACCATCCGGAAACCAAAAAAGTTTTGGACCGCTTCTTCGGCCAGCAAACGCCGTTGACCATGACCAATACGGTTTACCTTTCCGGCGACGGCAAACTCAGCCTCAATATCCCCGCCTTCGACTATGAAGAGCTTTCCGGTATCAAGCTCAACTGGAAAGGCTTTAGCGGCAATACCGATTACAGCCAAGGCTTTAAAAGCTATCGCCACGATTACCTTGCGCCGTCTTTACAAGTCAAATTGGCCGACAAAGGCGATGTGTCTTTGGAAAACCTGCGCTTCCAATCCGAAACGGAAGACGGCCTGACCAAGCTTTCTTTGGGCAAGAGCAGCATTACGCTGGATAAATTCCTGCTGCAATGGAAAGAAAACATCGATTACAACGTTAAGTTGAACGAACTGGTCAACCTTGTGACCAATCTGCAAATCGGTGCATTCATCAATCCGACCGGCACGATTGCTCCGTCTAAAATCGAAGTCAGCAAACTGCGTTTCGATACACAAACCGGCGAAGTCGATAAATTCATCAACAGCGAAGGCCGCTTCCAATTTGAAAGCCTGACTTATGGCGAAGACAAATACGGCCCTCTGGATATCAACGTCGCTGCCGAGCATTTGGATGCGGCATCACTTTTGGCATTGAAAAACAAAATTGCCGAAGTGTCCGTGAAGAAAATGAGCGAAGAAGAGATTCAGGCTTCCTTGATTCAGACGGCCAAAAACGAGGCTTCAGGCCTGTTTACCAATAATCCGGTTTTAAACGTTAAAACCTTCAAATTCACCATGCCTCATGGCGATGTCGATGTCAGCGGCAAACTTGCGTTTAAAGGTTTGGCAGCCAAAGACCTCAACAATTTGGGCGATATGCTGAAGAAAACCGAAGCCGACTTCAATATGAGCGTACCGCAAAAATTGTTGGAGCAGCTCGCCGTCAACCAAGCAAGCAGCCTGTTTAGCGTCAATGCCGAAGATGAAGCCGCAGGCCGCGCCAGTATTGACGATATCAACGAGACCTTGCGCCTGATGGTAGACAGCACCATCAAAAGCATGGCAAGCGAGAAATATCTGACCTTAGAAGATAATAATGTCAAAACCCATCTGACTCTGCAAAACAGCGAGTTGAAATTAAACGGAAAAGTCCTGCAAAGCGACCCTGAACCCGAGTTTGACGAAGCGGACTTTCCCAATAACTAATCCTTAATCACACAAACAGCGGTTTTAACTTCTCAGAAGTTAAAACCGCAAATCAACCCACAATCAAAAAGGAAACCCATGTTCCGTACCATGCTCGGCGGCAAAATCCACCGTGCCACCGTTACCGAAGCCGACCTCAACTACGTCGGCAGCATTACCGTTGACCAAGACCTGCTGGATGCGGCAGGTATTTGCGTTAACGAAAAAGTCGCCATCGTCAACAATAACAACGGCGAACGTCTTGAAACCTACACCATCCCCGGCGAACGCGGCAGCGGCGTCGTTTGCCTCAATGGTGCGGCCGCGCGTTTGGTTCAAAAAGGCGACATCGTGATTATCATGTCTTACGTCATGTTGTCCGAACCTGAAATTGCAGCGCATGAACCGAAAGTCGTCCTCGTCGATGAGAACAATAAAATCCGCAATGTGATTTCTTATGAGCCGCCGCACACCGTGTTGTAATATTCAAACAAAGGCCGTCTGAAATGTTTCAGACGGCCTCTTTCCCAAATTCAACTTATCTGAAAGGCTTTGCCGTGAATATCCAAATCAACAACATCACCGTCAGCAACGATGCGCCCTTTACCCTTTTCGGCGGCATCAATGTCCTTGAAGACCTCGACTCTACGCTGAAAGCCTGTGAGCAATACGTTAAAGTCACCGATAAACTCGGCATTCCTTATGTGTTCAAAGCCTCTTTCGACAAGGCAAACCGCTCTTCTATTCACTCTTTCCGCGGTGTGGGTTTGGACGAAGGCATGAAGATTTTTCAAGCGGTGAAACGCGAGTTTAACGTTCCCGTGATTACCGACGTTCACGAGCCTTACCAATGCCAGCCGGTTGCTGAAGTCTGCGATGTCATCCAGCTGCCTGCCTTCTTGGCGCGCCAAACCGATTTGGTGGTGGCAATGGCGAAAACCGGCAATGTCATCAACATCAAAAAACCGCAATTCCTCAGCCCGTCTCAAATGAAAAACATTGTGGAGAAATTCCAAGAAGCAGGCAACGAGCAAATCATTTTGTGCGAACGCGGTGCAAACTTCGGCTACGACAACTTGGTAGTGGATATGCTCGGCTTTGGTGTGATGAAAAAAACGTGTAACAACCTGCCCGTTATTTTTGACGTCACCCATTCCCTGCAAACGCGCGAATCTGGTGCCGCCGCATCAGGCGGACGTCGCGCCCAAGTATTGGACTTGGCACTTGCCGGTATGGCAACCCGATTGGCCGGTTTGTTCCTTGAATCTCATGCCAATCCCGACCAAGCCAAATGCGATGGACCAAGCGCATTGCCGCTTGCCCAATTGGAAGACTTCCTGACCCGTGTTAAAGCGATTGATGAAACCGTGAAATCGTTTGCACCTATGGATATTCGTTAAGGGCGAATAGTTGAAAGGCCGTCTGAAAGCATTTTCAGACGGCCTTTTTATCGGCGTTACTGTCCGCGTAAAAACAACGCATCCAATTCTTTTAAAGTCAGTTTGACCCAAGTTGGACGGCCGTGATTGCACTGGTTGCTGCGCGGGGTGTTTTCCATATCGCGCAGGAGGGCGTTCATTTCGGGCAGGGTGAGCTGGCGGCCGGCGCGGACTGAGCCGTGGCAGGACATGGTGGCAAGGATGTGGTTTTCGTGTTCCTCGATGGTTTGGCTGCTGCCGACTTGGGCGAGTTCGCCCAATACGTCTTTGGCCAGCGAAACGACGTCGGCTTTACCGAGCATGGCGGGAACTGCACGGACGGCAAGGGTATTGCCGCCTAGGTCGGACAGTTCCAGGCCAAAGCCTGCCAGCGTTTCGGCATGATCGGCAAGGGCGGCGCATTCTTCGTGGGACGCGACAAAGGTTACGGGAATAAGCAGTCGCTGGCTTTGCAGGTTGCCGTTTTCCTGACGTTGGCGTTTCATTTTCTCGTAGTTGACGCGTTCGGCGGCAGCGTGCATATCGATGAGCAACAGGCTGTCTTCGGCTTGGGCAAGGATGTAGATGCCAAGTAATTGGGCAATGGCAAAGCCGAGCGGCGGCAGTTCGGATTGGGAGGGAAGGCCGTCTGAAAGCGGCGTATCTGTTTTTTGGGTAGGCATTTCAGACGGCATATTGCCGAAACGTGCCTGCTCGAATTGGCTCAATTCAAGGTCGATGTCGTCGGTTTTTTTGTAGAGCTCGGCATAAGTATTCATGGCCGCGCGGCTTTCGCGCAGGGACAGGCTGCGTTGTTGCGGCGCACGAGCGGCTTGGTAAGGCATAGGCGCGGTTTTGCCTGATGAACCAAAGGCATTGCGTGTATCGGGTTTGTTGCCTGTCGGGTAGTTGGATGTGCTATCAAACAGATTTTCGCTGTCGTTTTCAGACGGCATTGGGGTGGAGACAACACCGGTAATGTCATGCAACACTTCGCCTGCGTTGCTGACGCTTTCGGTCAGGTCGGCGCGCGTGTCTGCAAGGGCTTTGTTGAGCGTGTGGAACACGAGTTGGTGTACTTGTTGGCTGTCGCGGAAGCGGATTTCGGTTTTGGTCGGGTGGACGTTGACATCCACGGCTTCGGGCGGCAGGTCGAGGAAGAGGACGAAAGCAGGCGTCAGCGCGTTATGCAATACGTCGCGGTATGCCTGTTTGACAGCATGGAGCATGACTTTGTCGCGGACAAAACGATGGTTGACGAAGCAGTATTGTTTGTCGGTTTTGCCTTTGGCGAAAGTCGGCTTGGCAATCGCGCCATAGAGCCGCAATGCGCCATTACCGCTGTCAATTTCCAATGAGGCCGTCTGAAAATCATCGCCGACAATGGCGGCGATACGTTCGTGCAGGCTTTGGGCAGGGAGTTTGAACACTTGTTTGCCATCGCGTTTGAGTGAGAAGGCAATGTGCGGATGCGCCAGCGCGAGGCGTTCGAGCATGGTGGCGCAGTGGGCGTATTCAGTGTTTTCGGATTTGAGGAACTTGCGTCGCGCCGGTGTATTGAAGAAGAGTTCGGCAGCCTCGATGGTGGTGCCGACGGGGTGGGCGGCTGCCGTAGGGCTGCTGAGTTTGCCGTCTTCGGCTTTGACTTGGGTCGCGTGCGAACAGTCTTCTTGACGGCTGGTCAGTGTCAGGCGGCTGACGGAGGCGATACTGGCCAAACCTTCACCGCGAAAGCCCATGCTTGCGACGTGTTCCAAATCGTTTAAGGTTTTGATTTTGCTGGTAGCGTGGCGGTGTAGTGCAAGCTCGATGTCGTCTGGATGGATACCGCTGCCGTTGTCGCTGACGCGAATCAGGCGGATGCCGCCGCCTGCCAGTTCGACATCAATCGCTGTCGCGCCTGCATCGATACTGTTTTCAACGATTTCTTTTAAGGCGTTGGCAGGGCGTTCGACCACTTCGCCGGCGGCGATTTGGTTGACAAGATGGTCGGGCAGAGCGGCAATTCGGGACATCGGTTTCTTTCAAAAAAGCAACGGCGGAAGGGAAAATTACAGGTATTTGCGCATCAATTCGCATTCGACGCGGACGGTTTTGTTCAGCTGCAACACGGCAGTACCGAGCGATTCATAACGATTGAGGCGATAGAAAGGCACGGAATTGAGCGAGGCATACAGTTTGAGAAAGCTGAGGCCTGCATTTCGTGCCATTTCTTCGGCGCGGCTGAGCAAGGCCGTACCCAAGCCAAGATTGTGGAAGAGCGGATGGACGTATAAGGCGTCCAGTTGCGCTTCTTTGAAATCGACTTGGAAGAAGCCTTGAATCAGCCCTTTGTATTCGACCACCCACAAGGCTTTGTTTTTATCGGAGATGGTTTCCAAATAGCTGTTGATGTCGAGCAGACTTTCCCATGTGTGCATAATAGTTTCATCATAACAGCGAATGCAGGCGTATTGAACGGCATGCAGATGGGCGTTGTGTATAGCTTGGCAGTCTTTTTCGGTTGCCGGACGGAGGATGGTCAGAAGGCTCATGGCGGATGGTCGGAAAAATTGATTTCAGACGGCCTTTTGCAATCAAAGGCCGTCTGAAAAAAGTGGGTAAGGTTACAGGCTTTGATGTAAGGTTTGTGCGGTTTGGAACGCGTTGTCCGCATCGTTGGCCAAGACGGTAAAGTGGCCCATTTTTCGGCCTTTCCGCGCGGCTTTTTTGCCGTATAGGTGCAGGTGTGCATTCGGATGGCTTTGCAACGGCAGCCAATTCGGTTCGCCACCGTCTTCCTGCCAGACGTCGCCCAAAATATTCGCCATGCAGCATGAAGAAAGCAGCTTAGTGTCGGCGGGCGGCAGGTTGCACATAATGCGTACCTGCTGCTGGAACTGGTCTGCGGCGCAGGTATCCAGCGTATGGTGGCCGGAATTGTGCGGGCGCGGGGCGATTTCATTGACGACCAATTCATGCGTGTCGCCGACGATGAATATTTCCACAGCCAACACGCCGACATAATCCAATTCGTCCGCCAAGCGTTGCGCCATCTGCCGCGCCTGTTGCTGCACGTCGGTACTCAGCCGCGCGGGAACGATGGAATAAGCAAGGATGCCGTTTTCGTGGATGTTTTCGGCGGGGTCGAAGGTTTGCACGTTTTCATTGTTCAGACGGCATACGATAACTGAAATTTCGCCGCGCAAATCCACCATTTTTTCCAAAACACAATCCACGCCGCCGTGTTCGGCAAACGCGGCTTTGAGTTCGTCCACCGTTTTGACGCGGATTTGACCTTTGCCGTCGTAGCCCAATGTAGCCGTTTTCAAGATGCCGGGCAAAAATTGCGCGCTTTCTTCGCTGATGTCGTCTGAACGGCAAATCGCTTGATACGGCGCGGTTTGCAGCCCCGCTTTGCGTATCCACGCTTTTTCCTGAATACGGTTTTGCGCGATGGCAACGCAGTCGCCGCTCGGAGAAACGTTGGTATGCTTTGCCAGAAAGCGCATCGCGTCGGCATTGACGTTTTCAAATTCAGTGGTAACCGCCGCGCATTTTGCCAACTCGTCCAAAGCGGCCTGATCGTCAAACGGCGCGCACAAATGACGGTCGGCAAATTCTGCTGCCGGCGCGTTCGGATCGGGGTCGAGAACGGTTACTTTGTAGCCCATGGTTTTGGCGGCAACGGTAAACATTCTGCCTAATTGGCCGCCGCCGAGGATGCCGAGGGTAGCGGGGGGGAGGATGGGGGATTTGTTCATAGTGGAATAATTCTGTTTAAATTGCCAAATCTAAGGGAAGGTCGGAAATATCTTTTAATCGTTTACCATTGACCATGATGTAAAACAAATCCAAAGCGTCTTCATAATTCAATGATTGTAAAGTTTGTTCCAGCTCATATAAGGCAAAATGGTAAACGCAATCTATTTCCCCTGTACCCAAGGCAATGGATGAAATGCGGCTTGGCGTCGGTTCTGCCGTTACGACAACAATGTGCGGCAGTCTGCCTTTTCTATTTCTAACCAAATTCAATCCTTCAGAACGGGCATTTTGAGCCCTGTCGCTGCGAATCGTCCATTTACAAGAGATACTGGCGTGGAGCAGCGGCATATTGCCATTACCCGCACGCAAACTGGCATATGTGGCAATATTTTCATCAACTAAAAATTCATTACGGTTGATTTCTGTATCTGCAATCAAATTTCTGGTAACGATAATATCGGGAGTAATGGTGTAATCACTGCCCAAGGCGGCAGCCAATTCGGGGTTTTCTTCGGCAGCCTTGGCTAAGGCTGTCAGATGTGCGTATTGCTGATAACGTGCGATTTCCAGACGGTTGCGAGAACCGACCTGCTTAACATTCCAGTCGCCGGGTCTGATATGCTGCAATTTCTCAAAAGCAGATTGGACAAACTCACTGCATATTGCTTCAAAAGCATTTCCCGATGTCTGACCGGGTAATCTTTCCGAAACCGTTTCCGAATGCAGTAAGTCGGCAATCCCCTTGGCTATATTGCAACTTCGGGTATTGCTCCCATCCGCATTGCTGACTACGCCTCTATTGTTGGTTGCAAGAACATTGCCATCCAATAATTTCTTATGGAAAATCCTGCGTTCTTGGGTAAAAAGCGGATTCATTTAATTTTCCTTTTTTAAGGCTTTGATAATCTGCCTGCCCACCGCTTCGGCTACCGGCGGGGGAAAAGCGTTGCCGATTTGGCGGTACATAGGCGTTTTTTTACCAAAAAATTGCCAGTCATCAGGAAATCCTTGGATACGCGCTGTCATTCGGGCAGTCAATCTAGGCATCCCCGAAAAGTCTTCAGGCGGCGCACTATTCCACAAACCTGAACCATCCACACCCAACTCCGCCCATGCGCGTTTGGACCGTGTAGGCCCCAAGTCAGCACCACCGTGTTTTTTTGAACCTCCAACTAAAGTTGGAGCGATTTGGTCTGCCTTCAAACGCCAATCATGCGCACCTTGCCAGTTATTCTCTGACATTAAGTCAAACAGTAATTCACCAACAGTTTGCGGTTGTTTTATGGTCGGTTCAGGCCACTTGAAAAAATCTGCATATTCGTTTTTTAATGCAACAAACAAAACTCTGGGTCTAAGTTGCGATACCCCATAGTCAGCGGCATAGAGCAACTTCCATTGACCTATGTAACCCAACTTGGCAAATTGTTCTGTAATATGGTTGCGATAATCTTCAAATTTTGGGTCAAGTAACCCCCGCACATTTTCTAACATGATGGCTTTAGGGTCAGTTTCCTTAGCTAGACGAATAGCCTCAGGGAATAAATCTCGTTCATCATCTTTTCCTAATTGTTTACCTGCTTTGGAAAAAGGTGGGCAAGGAACTCCACCGGCTAATAAATCAATACCTTTATATTCATTTCCCCGAACTAGACGGACATCTCCTTCAATAATATTCCAATTAGGGCGATTTAAACGTAGTGTCTGACAAGCTGGAGATTCGATCTCGATCAGTGCGGCATGGGAAAAGCCTGCTCTTTCTAAACCCAAGGCTTGTCCTCCTGCTCCTGCACAAATTTCTAATGATGTGAATTGCATTGTGATCTTTTGCGTAAGTTTCTCTGATGTTGCTTTGTGATTTTCAGACGATCTTCTCTCTACAAAGGTCGTCTGAAACTTATTTATCCAACCCCTCCTGTACCATCTGCGCCGCCCTAACCACTGCTCGGGCTTTGTTCTGCGTTTCCTGCCATTCGGAGGTCGGGTCAGAGTCGGCGACGATGCCTGCGCCGCTTTGGACGTATAGCGTGTTGTTTTTCACTACGGCTGTGCGGATAGCTATTGCCAAATCCATGTCGTTGTTGAAACCCCATACGCCGACGGCGCCGCCGTAGATGCCGCGTTTGCTCGGTTCGACTTCTTCGATGATTTCCATGGCGCGGACTTTGGGTGCGCCGGAAAGTGTACCTGCCGGGAAGGTGGCGGCGAGGATATCCATGTTGGTCATACCGTCTTTCAGACGGCCTTCGACGTTGGAAACGATGTGCATTACATGGGAGTATTTTTCAATCACCATTTTGTCGGTGACTTTGACTTCGCCGGTTTTACTGATGCGGCCGACGTCGTTGCGTCCTAAATCAATCAACATGACGTGTTCGGCAATTTCTTTGGCATCGCTCAGCAGGTCTTGTTCGTTGGCGAGGTCTTCGGCTGGTGTTTTGCCGCGCAGGCGTGTGCCGGCGATAGGGCGGACGATGACATCGTCGCGTTCGCGGCGGACGAGGATTTCGGGGGAGGAGCCGACAATATGGAAATCGCCGAAATCGTAGTAAAAGAGGTAAGGCGAAGGGTTGAGCGTGCGCAGAGCGCGGTAGAGGGCAAGCGGGCTGTCGGTGAATTCCATGCTCATGCGCTGGCTGGGGACGACCTGCATACAGTCGCCTGCGAAGATGTAGTCTTTGATTTTGTTGACGCAGGCTTTGAACGGCTCTTCGCCGAATTCGCTGACGGCTTCGGTGTGTTTGCTGCCGAGGGAAAGCGGGATGGCGCAGCTTTGGCGCAACTGGGTGCGGATGTCTTCGAGTCGTTCGCGGGCGCGTTCGTAGCCGTCGGGCTGCGAGGGATCGGCGTAAACGATGAGGTGGATTTTGCCGCTCAAATTGTCGATAACCGCCAATTCTTGCGACAACATCAGCAAAATATCGGGCGTGCCGAGCGGGTCGGCTTTGGCGTTGTTTTTCAGGCGGTGGGCAAAGTGTTCGAAATTGTAGATGGTTTCGTAACCGAAGTAGCCGACCAATCCGCCGGTAAAGCGCGGCAGACTTGGGATTTCAGGCGTTTTGAAGCGGTTGTGAAAGGCTTCGATAAATGGCAGCGGATTGCCGTCGTGTTGCTCGACGATTTCGCCGTTTTGATAAACATCGACGTGTTTGCCACTGACTTTGAGATAGTAGCTGCAAGGCAGGCCGATAAAGGAATAGCGGCCGAAACGTTCGCCGCCGACAACGGATTCAAGCAGGTAGGTGAAAGGCTTGTTGGCAAGTTTGAGGTAGATTGAGAGCGGTGTGTCCAAGTCGGCAAGCAGCTCTTGAACGAGTGGAATGCGGTTGTAACCTTGTGCGGCTTGGGCTTGGTATTCTTGTTTGCTGATCATCTTGATAAGTCTTTCAGACGGCCTGTTTTAGGGTGTTAAATCGTGTGAAGAGTATAGCATTTTATTGGGATTGTTGACAGTCTGAGCGTTATGTCAGATATGGAAAACGCCGTCTGAAAAAGACGGTGCGAGGTATCAGGCAAGGGTGTTGGCGATTTTGTTTTTCCGGCTTCGTTTCCACTTGAAGAGATAAGCGGCAACAACGGGAATCAGGGCGATAATGGATTTGAATGTCCATCCTGAATACCATGTGCCTTCGGGAACGTCGCTTGCAAGCCAAGTGAAGTATGGCCACCAGCAGGCAACCAGGCTGCCGAGGAACAGCGGCCAAATATGACGGCTTAAGTTGCGTTGCCATAAAAGGAAACAGATGGCCGCCCAAATGAAAGTCAATACGGTAATCAGGAGAATGGTGTAGGCATCTGAAATCAGGATGGCGGCAAAGTAGTAGCTGAGTCCGACCCATAATAGGGCAAGTATCAAGACGATGATTTCTTCCGGGCGTTTAAACATGATTTCTCTCTTTTGTAAGACTGGCAATGCATCAATACTATACCCTAAACAAGAAGCGATGGTAAGAGTCTTTCAGACGGCCTTGTAGCCGGGTTTGCTATAATGTGCGCAATCAATTTTTTGGAAAGGACAAACCATGACGGCAAACTTTCAAGAAACGCTGAAGGCTTTGGGTAAAAAGGCGAAACAGGAAGCAGCGGAGCGGGAAGCGGAAGCGAAGGCTAAAAAGCAGGTAGAGGATATGGATTTCAGTAAGGCAGTTGGTAAGGTTATACCGTTGAAAAATGCGGGTAACTATTATGAACAGCCCCGTGATAAATCTCCGATCAAGCCGCGACCTAAAGAAATGGCGACTTTGGAGCAGGAAGATTATTTTTATGTGGGCAGCGGCGGCTGGGAAGAACCGCCGGCTTCGTTCAGTAAAAACGGGCAGGGTAAAAATGATTTGATGCGTTTGCGAAACGGCCATTATCCTGTCGTGGCTGATGTGGATTTACATGGCTATACGCAGGAAGAAGCGCAGCAGGTATTGAATGAATTTATTGAGTTTACGAAAAAACGCGGCGTTTGCGGCGAGATTGTCCACGGCAGCGGCTTGGGTTCCGCAGGCTATAAACCGGTTTTGAAAAATATGACGCGCCGCTGGTTGATGCAGCATCCTGATGTGTTGGCTTATGTCGAGCCTCGACAAGGCAATGATGGCGCAGTCAGGATCTTGTTGAAACGCCAACGCCGAGACGATGATTGGAAACAGTAAAATAAAAAAAGCAGTGTCGATAAAATGACACTGCTTTTTTATGTTTGTCAGATTAAGAAGATTTCTTTTTGGAAACCGATTCGCAACCTTTGCCATTGGTCATTGTAGTTTTGGAATCTTTGGCAGAGTCAATATCAGTGCATTTGTAAGCATTGCCCAAACTATCCATCCAAACGGAAAGGGTATAGCCTGTTTTGATGGGAATGGCTTTCAAACGATAGGCCCGGCTTTTACTGGTATCAATCATTTCGGCAGAGTATTTATATTTGTCTGCCAAATCTTTATGGCCTTTGTATGAGGAAATAAAGTCATCCAACTGAGTTTTAATCTCATCAGTTTTCCACTTTGGATTTTTAACCATCTGGTTTTTAAAAGCAGAATTGATGGCGACTAACTCGGCATGCGCTTGTGATTGGTAGCCGCGTTCAATGTAGCGGTTGTAAGAGGGAATGGCAATGACGCTCAGGATTGCTAAGATGGCGACAGCAATCATCATCTCAACCAGCGTAAAGCCTAGTTGTTTGGTAGAGGTGGTATTCATTATATTATTCGCTGGCAACGTAAGACTGAAGAACGACTTGGGTATTGGCATTCTTACCCCATGCTTTGGCGGTAACGCGGTAAGTAATTCGACCCTCTGTCGTTTTACCTAAATATTCGATGATGTAGCGTGGATTATTTACGATGCCACTTTTTTTATCTAAAGGATATTCCGTACCATTGGCGTCAATACACAGGCTTTTGTCGCATTTTCGCTTCCAAGCATCTACGGTTGGGTTGCCTTCTTCAGTAAAATCGTCATTGGATTTTACGTTTGGTGTGGAACATAAACCTTTTTCACATTTTGCGGTAAAAGTAGTCTTTTTACCTTCAATATCAAAAATTTGATTTTCACCTTCACGCAGTGCCGCTTCGGCTAGGGTGGTTGCCAGTTTGCGGTCGGCATCATTGGTGCTGATACGCTGTTCGGTATTGTAGGACTGGGTGGCTGTAACCACGAGCAGGGCGATGACGACCATCATCATTAAGACGATAAACAAAGCATAGCCCTGCTGCCGTTCAGGTTTGATTAGAGTGATCTGTCGGCGCATACGTTTCCTCCGCGGATGGTGGCATTAATATTATAGATATCGACTTTATTGTCTTGTTCTTTTGATGGGTCAATACTGCCGTTATTCAGTACGATTTGGATAGAAGCCGGAGACTTGGCCTTAGCTGAGATATCCAATGCGTTTTTGTAATCAAATGATTCTGTATTCAATCCGCTGGCAGATGCATTTTCAGAATCAGGACATTCTGCATAGATATAGTGGATATCCATAGCAGTGATGCCTTTAATTAACAGCTGCGGATTACTCCATGAGCCATCATTTGATAATTGGAAACGGAACAAACCGCTCTCTTCGCCAAGTTTACCGACAGCGTAGGCAATCATTTCATGTTTCATAATGGCGATACTGCCGTCTTGATCAGAGTTGGTAATTTTTAAAGCTGATTTTGCCGCAGCCAAATCTTTAATTTCTATGTGAGGTTTGGCAATACCGGAGCAGCTGCTGGCAATGGCAGTTTTTGCAGCAGAGTCCGCTTTGTCGATACCGTATTGGAACAGCAGGGCTTTGCCAGTTTGAACAAAGCCTGTATAGCTTAATTTATTGATTTCTTTAACCGGTAACAGCTTATTCACACCGGCTGTTTTCAATGTATATTCATCCGAGCTTTTGTCTTCTATCACTGCAGAGGCAGGAAAATTCGCCATATTGAAGCAGCCGAAATTACCTGCCATACGCGCATCGCGGACGATCATATTGGCGGCGTTGCGCAAATCTTGTTGGATACCGATACGGGCGTTGGCAGACTTGTTTAATCCGCGCGCAGTAAAGTAAGTGGAGCTGACAGCCATTAAGACGATCATGCTGAGCAGGCTGGCAACCAGAAATTCAAGGATACTAAAACCACGAATGGCGGTTTTATTGGTAATATGGTTGAGTAAGCGTTTATTGTTCATTGTTAGTCTCTTACGCGTGATTGGTAGGTATAGACAACGTGATGCCCCGATGTGTTGAGATTTTTTGCGCTATTTTCTTCTTCAACATCTTGCAACCATAAAACTTTCACGATGGTTGTATCGCCTTTGCCATCGCATTTTGCGTTAAACCCATTTTCGTAAGTCGGCTCTGCACCGGAAGAATCTTTGCAGATGGTCGAGAAGACTTGGGCTTCGGGAAGGGCTTTGGCTAAATCAGCTTTAAACTGTGCAATTTGAGCCTGTGCAAGTTGGGCTTTGCTCATTTTGGCTTCAAATTTTGCAGTTTGTTTAGAGTCGGATTTTAGGTAGGCATCATAGGATTTTTTATAACGGGAGGTTTTTTCCCCTGCAGTATCGGTTTCTTCAGAGAGCGTCGGATTAATGAGCATGCCTTCAATTAGATTTTGTGTAATTTGGGCGACTGTGGTTTGATTTTCAGACTCGCGCACGTTGGATACGGTACGCAATTGAACAGCCAGAAGGGCAAGCACACCGATGGCAAGGACAAACATGGCAATCAAAACTTCAATCAGGGTCATACCTGATTGAAGTTTTGGGGTAAAGCTTGTTGAGCTCGTTTTCAGACGGCCTTTAAATAATCTGAGATGAGTAGGATTAGTAATGTTCATAAGATACCGTTGTTATTATTTGGAAGAGTATTCGCACATTTTGCGCTCATCGTTTTTAGCACAGATTTCGACATGCCCATTACCATTGATTAAAAGTACGGTAGCACGGGCTTTCTTGGTTTCAGCATCGGCGGCAGATTTATCCGTCAGGCTGATTTTGATGTGGCCGTCTGAAAATTGATAATTCTTGCCATCAGTCGAATGGCCAAATGTACCATTGGGCAGAAATCTCCACCAGACTTCTTTTGAAGCTGAAGCAGAAAGAGCAGAACGGTCGTTGCCGATAGGGATATAGTTGAAGCTGTATTCCACTTTGTCGGTATCCCCATTAAGAATAATGGAGCGGATGGATAAATCGACACCATCATTTTTATAGTTTGAATCTTCGTTTTTATCAGCGTAGGCCAACATACCATTACCGGCATATTTGGAATCGCAACCATTATTGGGCGAGCCATCGGATTTAATTTTGACCGGGCAGATGTAAACGGGAAGATTGAGACGGACGGCCTCATTTCGCGCGAAGCGCAGCAGATTGGCAATTTGCTCTGCTTGCGATGCCGCACGTCTGGAGGCAATCCATTGATTCATATTGGGAAGTGCGATGACGGCCATTACTGCTGCAATAGTAATGACGATCAGCAACTCAATTAGGGTGAAGCCTTTTTGTGTCTGATACATGAGTGATTTTTTGGTAGTAATGTGTTGGGTAACTGACGTTTTCTCTTTTGCACTTGCCTGTGGCAATGCTTTTGCTTTTATTAGATTTATTTTAAACGATTTTGTAATACGTGACTAATAAAATATGAAATTCGGTTAGTTTTTCAGACAATCTGTCTCAATCTTCCATCAACATGGATTCTGGAATATAGGCAGCATTATCAAATTTGGTAAATTGACCCATCCAAGTGAGGAATACTTTCCCGACTGGACCGTTACGGTGTTTGCCGATAATACATTCCGCCAAGCCTTTTGCGGGTGATTCTGAGTTGTAGTATTCATCACGATACATGAACATAATCAAGTCGGCATCTTGTTCGATTGCGCCGGATTCACGCAAATCGGACATCATCGGGCGTTTGTCGGTACGCTGCTCAACTGTACGGCTCAACTGCGACAGGGCAATGATGGGAACTTGCAACTCTTTAGCCAATGCTTTGAGGGAGCGCGAGATTTCACCAAGCTCGGAAGCACGGTTGTCAGAACGGCCGGAGCCAGACATCAATTGCAGGTAGTCGATAACGATCAAGCCCAATTTACCGTTGAACTGGCGCGCAAGACGGCGGGCGCGGGCGCGCAGTTCAAGCGCGGTCAAACCCGGAGTTTCATCGATATACATGGGTGCATCGGAGAGTTTAACGACAGCTTCGTTCAGACGGCCCCAATGTTCGTCTTGCAATCTGCCGGTTTTTAAAACGCTTTGGTCTAAACGTCCGACTGAACTCAGCATACGCATAACCAGCTGCGCACCGCCCATCTCCATCGAAAATACGGCGACAGGCAGTTTGCCCTCTACGGCAACGTGTTCTGCGATGTTGATCGAAAAGGCGGTTTTACCCATAGACGGACGGCCCGCCACGATAATCAAATCGCCCGGTTGAAGGCCTGATGTTTTTTTGTCGAGGTCGATAAAACCTGTCGATATGCCGGTTACCTCATCAGGATTGTCGCGCGAATAAAGCATATCGATGCGCTCGACCACTTCTTTCAAAAGGTCGGGCATCTCAAGGAAGCCTTGTTTGGATTTGGCGGTACTTTCGGCGATTTGGAATACTTTGTTTTCTGCCTCGTCCAAAAGCTGGCCTGCATCACGCCCTTGCGGATTGTATGCGCTGCGTGCAATTTCTGTACCGACTTCGGCAAGCTGGCGCATGATGGAACGCTCGCGCACGATTTCGGCGTAGCGGCGGATATTGGCAGCGGATGGCGTGTTTTGCGCCAGTGTAATCAGATAGTTGAATCCGCCTGCCGCTTCCAATTCTTCATTGCGTTCCAAACTTTCCTGAACGGTAATGACGTCGGCAGGACGGCTTTCATTAATCAGGTTGGCAATCGCACGAAAAATCAGGCGGTGTTCGTGGCGGTAGAAATCTTCGCCGGAAACGACATCGGCAATACGGTCCCAAGCAGAATTTTCCAGCATCAGGCCGCCCAAGACGGATTGCTCCGCTTCTGTGGAATGTGGCGGCAGTGACAATGCGCTGATTTCACGGTCTTCAGACGGCATATCGGAATAATTGCTCATGACGGGCATCTCTGGCTGGAAAATTGCAATCCACTATTATAGCGCAGTGTAAGTTCAATTGGTTTGTTTAGGCTAAAGCAGGTAAAATAGCCATGTTGTCGATTTGACAACACACACTACCAAAATATAAATATCAATAATTAGGAGCATAAAAATGGAACACAAGCTGCCACAATTGCCTTATGAACTGGATGCCTTGTCCCCTCATCTAACCAAAGAAACTTTGGAGTTTCACTACGGCAAACACCATCAAACTTACATCACCAATTTGAACAATCAAATCAAAGGCACTGAGTTTGAAGAAATGCCTTTGGAAGAAATCGTGAAAAAATCTTCCGGCGGTATGTTCAACAACGCTGCCCAAACTTGGAACCACACTTTCTACTGGCTGGGCTTTACCCCTAAAGGTCAAGGCAAACCTGCCGGCGAATTGGCTGCGGCCATCGACGCTAAATGGGGTAGCTTCGAGAAATTCCAAGAAGCGTTCAATGCCTGCGCGGCCGGTACTTTCGGCTCAGGTTGGGCATGGTTGGTGAAAACGCCTGCCGGTGAATTGGATCTGGTTTCTACTTCCAATGCAGGTACTCCGCTGACTACTGAAAACACTCCGCTGTTGACTTGCGACGTATGGGAACACGCCTACTACATCGACTACCGCAACAGCCGTCCTAACTACCTGAAAGGTTTTTGGGAAATCGTTAACTGGGATGAAGTTGCCAAACGCTTCGCCGCATAAAACGATATGGATGAAAAGGCCGTCTGAAAAATTTTCAGACGGCCTTTTTGTCAATATTGGCGTGAAGAGATGGTTTAGATGAATGTTTTTTCTGTCTGATGCGCAAAATTATCATGGAGCAAAAAAAAGGATAAAGGGGAGATTATGCTAAAATATTGTCAACAATTTTTTTGATTCCGCATGATATGGAATCAGCGTTTGACACACATAGACAAGAGGATTTTATGAAATTTCTAGACCGTGAGGCGACCATTGCCAAACCCGGCTTTAATCGTTGGCTGGTACCGCCTGCCGCTTTGGCCGTGCATCTTGCCATCGGGCAGATATACGCTTATTCCGTGTTCAATGCGCCGCTGACCAAGCTTATCGGTATTACTGAGTCGGCTATAGGAGATTGGAAGCTGACCACGGTAGGTTGGATTTTCAGTATTGCCTTGGCGATGTTGGGCGCGTCTGCGGCTATGTTCGGTACTTGGATGGAACGCGTTGGGCCGCGTAAGGCGATGTTTGTTGCTGCCTGCTGCTTTAGCTTGGGCTTTTTTGTCTCGGCGATTGGCGTCCATACGCACAATCTGTTTTTGCTTTATTTGGGCAACGGTGTGATTGGCGGGGTCGGTTTGGGCTTGGGCTATATTGGGCCTGTATCGACACTGATGAAATGGTTTCCCGATAAACCGGGTATGGCGACAGGTTTGGCGATTATGGGCTTTGGTGGCGGCGCGATGTTGGCTTCGCCTTTATCCGTGTCGCTGATGAATTTTTTCTCCAGTGAAACTTCGGTTGGCGTAGCGCAGGCTTTTGTCGTCTTAGGGTTGTTCTATCTGGTGTTGATGATGTTCGGTGCGTTTACCATCCGCATACCTGCCGATGGCTGGAAACCTAAAGGTTATGTTGCGCCGAAAATCAAAAGCAAATTGGTCAGCAGTAATCACGTCAATGTTTCCGAAGCCATGAAGACGCCGCAATTTTGGCTCTTGTTTTGGGTGTTGTGCTTGAACGTGACGGCGGGTATCGGCGTTTTGGGTCAGGCTTCGGTCATGATTCAGGAGCTGTTTTCTGAAACTTCTGTCGGTAAACAGGCTGCCATTGGCGCGGGTGCGGCGGCAGGTTTTGTGAGTCTGTTGAGCCTGTTTAATATGGGCGGCCGCTTTTTGTGGTCCAGCGTGTCAGACAAAATCGGGCGTAAAAATACTTATACCATTTTCTTTGTGCTCGGCTCGCTGTTGTATTTTGCCATTCCGTCTATTGGAGAGAGCGGTAATAAGGCTTTGTTTGTTATTGGGTTTTGCGTCATCATTTCCATGTATGGCGGCGGTTTCGCAGCGATTCCGGCGTATCTGAAGGATTTGTTCGGCACTTATCAAGTCGGTGCAATCCACGGCAGGATTTTGCTGGCATGGTCAACTGCGGCCGTTATCGGCCCGGTGTTGGTCAACTATATCCGCCAAAGTCAAATTGAAAGCGGCGTTCCGGCTGCCGAGGCTTATAGCATTACCATGTACATCATGGCAGGTTTGTTGATTGTCGGTTTGCTGTGTAATTTGAGTGTCCGTTCGGTTCACGAAAAGCATCACGAGAAGGACATTAAGGTCGCGGCACATAGCGGCAACCCCGATGATGAAACCGCTGTATCCGATGCCTATTTGATCAGCAAGAAAGTATCAGCGGGCGGTATCGGTATATGGTGGCGCTGGGCTTTGGTTTGCATCCCTTTATGCTATGGTGTCATTATGGTGTTTGTTAAAGCCTTAAGTTTGTTTAATTGATTGTTGAAAATTAAAGGCCGTCTGAAAGTTTCAGACGGCCTTTTCAAATGTTAAATAACTAATCTTTCGATACGCTGATGGTATGTTTGATGTGTTTTAAATTTGCAACGATGGTAAAAGTCATCATCACCAGTAAAGCCCATGAACTCCATTTGCTGATGTGTACTGATGCCCATGCGCCGATTTGGTTGGGATAGCGCCAAACGCCGAATAGGGTTCCCAAATTTTCCGCCAGCCAAATAAAAAATCCGATCAGGACGAAAGCGAGCAGGAGGGGCATTTTGCGAGTGGTGTCATAGGGTGTGTATAAGACCGTTGTCCGGGCGTATAGGCCGAGAGCAAAAGCTGCAAGATACCAGCGATAGTCGCCGATATAGTGATGGGTGAAGAAATTGATATAAATCGCCAGTGCGCACAAAGTGCCCAACCAATACGGCGGATGGTTTTTGATTTTGAGGTCAAACAGCCGCCATGCTTGAATGATATAGCTGCCGACTGCGGCATACATAAAGCCTGCAAACAGCGGTACGCCGCCAATTTTGGTATAAGCCTCATCAGGATAGCTCCAAGACTGGATATCGCCTGATGTCTTGAACCATTCCAAAGCAAAGCCCACCAAGTGAAACAGCGTAATCGATTTCACTTCATCCCAAGTTTCCAGCTTGAAATACAGCATGGCTGCTTGTACGGAGATGGCAAAAATCAGTAGCAGGTCGTAGCGCGAAATTCCCAACCAGCCTGTTTTCGGAACAAGAAACATGGCAATGAAAAACAAGCCTGCAAATAAGCAGGCTCGTGCTTCTTTCAAACCGAAAAACCAAAATTCAACGATAAAGCGTCGCCAACTATGCAAATCCTTGCGTTTGGGGTGCTCAGTCAGCCAAGTATCCAGTTTGCCCAACATATTTTCAGACGGCCTCTTTATCTTGAAAATGTTTTAGGCAGATTGAATCGGAATGACGCGGTTTTGCTTACGTTTTGCGCCGCCCTCACAGTAGTTGGTTTTGACATAATCTTCAACGATTTGTAAAAACTCTGCAGCGATATTGTCGCCTTTGAGGGTGACTTTCCGCTCGCCGTCTACATAAACCGGCGCAACCGGTGTTTCGCCTGTACCGGGCAGGCTGATACCGATATCGGCAAGCTTGCTTTCGCCCGGACCATTTACCACGCACCCCATTACGGCGACGTTCAATGATTCAACACCTGGATATTCAGTGCGCCAAACAGCCATTTTCTGGCGTAAATAGTTTTGTACGTCTTGAGCCAATTCTTGGAATACGGTACTGGTGGTACGGCCGCAACCCGGGCAGGCTGTAACCATTGGCGTAAAGGAGCGCAAGCCCATGGTTTGCAGGATTTCCTGACCGACAATGACTTCTTGTGTACGCGGGGAGCCGGGTTCGGGCGTAAGGGAGATTCGAATGGTGTCGCCGATACCTTCTTGCAACAATACGGACAAAGCTGCAGTGGAGGCCACAATACCCTTGCTGCCCATGCCTGCCTCAGTCAGACCGAGATGGAGCGGGTAACGGCAACGGCTGCCTAATTCGCGGTAAACCTGAATCAAGTCTTGTACGGCGCTGACCTTGCACGACAAAATAATTTTGTCTTCAGGCAAGCCCAAAGCCACGGCTTTTTCTGCCGACTCCAGCGCAGAAACAATCAAAGCCTCTTTCATGATTTCTTCAGGCGGTTTCGGTGTGGCAGAAGCTAAGTTGGCATCCATCATGCGCTTGGCAAGGCTTTGATCAAGCGAACCCCAGTTCACACCGATGCGTACGGCTTTATTGTTTTCTGCGGCAGTACGGATCATAAAGGCAAATTTTTCATCGCCTTTTGCACCTTTACCGACATTGCCCGGGTTAATCCGATATTTGGCCAAGGCCTTGCCGCACTCAGGAAATTCAGCCAATAAGCGTTCGCCATTAAAATGGAAATCACCAATCAGGGGGGTGGTGTAGCCCATATCGTCTAAGCGGCTGCGGATTTCGGCTACTTTGGAAGCCGCTTCAGGAGTATTGACTGTGATACGAACCATTTCCGAGCCGGCATCGCTCAATTCTTTGACTTGTCGGGCAGTTGCTGCGGCATCTGCCGTATCCGTATTGGTCATGGATTGGACAAGAACGGGCGCCTCGGAGCCGATGATGAGGTGGTCAATTTTGACTTGATGTGTCTGACGGCGTTTAGGTGTGGTCATTTTAGTTTTTTCCTGCAACAAAAGAGGCGGATTTTTCACCGGCAACACGGTATTTCAAAGGTTCGATAGGTGTGCCGCCGTAATTGGCTTCAGAGCCGGCTGCAATACCGAGCCAAACATTGTAAGGCGCGCCGCCTCTCAGACGTTGTTCGCTTCCGGCCGGAACGATACGGCTGAATACTACTTTTCCATCTTTGTCTGTAATGATCAGATTGCTTCGGTATTGAACTTTAATCCAAAGTTCGTCTTTCTCAACTTTGACGGCAGGCTTCTCTTCTTGTACGACGGCGGAAGCTGCTGAGGCAGCTTGATCATTAGTCACTTCAGGCTTATTGGTTATTTCTTTTTTGCCGTCTTCCGTCATTTCGCTAACGGCAACATTATCCGTTTTTAAGGCAGGCGTTTTCATCGTATCAGCAACATCTTTGCTGTTTTGAATATTTGCCTGTTCGTTTTCAAAACTGGATTTGCTTTGCCAAAAGTAAACACCGCCTACAGCCAAAGCCAGTGCGGCTATCCCCAATATCCATTTTGGGAAACCTTGCTTTTCAGTGTCTTGGTAGCTTAAGCCGGTGTTGGCACTGCGTGTTACCGCGTATACATGGTCTTCAAGTTGCGGAGTAATGGAGAGCAAATGTTTGGCGATGGTTTGTTCGTCGATTTTCAAAAATCGTGCATATGAACGCAGATAGCCTGAAACAAAGACTAAACCGGGAAAGCCTGAATATTCCCCTTTTTCCAAAGCATCAATTTGTTCGGCAGACAGTTTCAAACGTGAAGCAACATCTTGAATATCAATTTTGGCATCAGTTCTGTGTTTGCGTAATTCATCCCCCAATGTTTTGGCGGCTTGTGTGTTGTAGTTGATTTTATCGTTATTTTCCATTTAGTGGCCTGTTGTGACGGTTTGTAGTTCGTCTGAATAAGGGAAGTTTGCCCTAAGTTGGGCTTCGTATTCGTATGCGGCGTGTTTATTGCCCAAGGCAGTAGCCAAACGCCAGCCTAAAAGCAAATCGTCAGCCTGAAGGACATCAACTTTGCTTTGGTATTGGCGGAAATAATAGTCGGCATCGTTCAGATTGCCTGCCATCATTTTGGTTCGGGCAAGTTCTTTGAAAGCAGGGAAGAATTGTGGATTCGCTGCTAAAGACCTTTCCAAATAGGCTTGGGCTAAGGAGTATTGGCCTAACCTTGCACTGCAAATGCCTTTATTCATATTGGCAATAAAGGGGCTTGGGTAGGTTGGGTCGGCCAGTGCTTTGTCAAAGTAAGCCAAAGATTCGGCCGGTGCATTCATTTGATTGCACAAGAACCAACCGTAGTTGTTGTTGACTTCCGCGCTATCAGGTTTTAAAGACAATGCTTTAAGAAAGCTTTCCTGAGCTTTATCTTTGACCTTCAAATACTGATAAATCTCGGCGCGTACCAACCAAGCAAGGTCATTTTTTGAATTGGACTTAAGCGCCTCTTCGATACTTTCAGTAGCTTGGCGGTAGTTTTGGCCGCGCATATATTCCACAGCCAGTTGGGTTTTGATATTAGAAACTTGAATGGCACGTTCTTTAGGGCTTGGGCCGGAAGAGGAAGCGCAGGCAGAAAGAGTCAGTGCGGTAAGTAAAGCGAATCCGAACTTAATTTTCATAATTAACCTTATTGTTCGACCAAAATCTGTTGCCATTTTTGTTGGCGACGTGTTTTATCTTGTACTTGTCCGGCCAATTGTCCGCAAGCTGCATCGATATCGTCGCCGCGGGTTTTGCGGACAGTAACGACAAAGCCGGCTTGTTGCAGAATATCGCGGAAGACACGGATATTTTCATTGGTAGAACGTTCGTAGCCGGAATTTGGGAAAGGATTGAACGGAATCAGATTGAATTTGCATGGTACGTCTTTAACCAACTCAATCAATTCGCGCGCATGTTGCGCTTTATCGTTGATGCCGTTGAGCATAACGTATTCAAAGGTAATAAAGTCACGGGGTGCTTTGACCAAATAACGTTGACAGGCCGCCATCAATTCTTTAAGCGGGTATTTTTTGTTGAGGGGAACAATCTGATCGCGCACTTCATCGTTGGATGCGTGTAAAGACACAGCCAAAGCAACAGGCATTGCGTCACGCAGTCTGTCCATTTGTGGAACCATACCCGAAGTGGAAACGGTCACACGACGGCGGCTCAAGCCGTAGCCGTGATCATCCAGCATAATGCTCAAAGCGGTAACAACATTGTCAAAGTTTGCCATGGGTTCGCCCATACCCATCATCACCACGTTGGAGATAACGCGTTCGTTTTTAGGGGTAACGCCCATGGCTTTATTGGCCCACCAAAGTTGACCGATAATTTCAGCGGCAGTCAGGTTGCGGTTGAAACCTTGTCGTCCGGTAGAGCAGAAGGTGCATTCCAATGCGCAACCGACTTGGGAAGAGATGCACAAAGTACCGCGTTCAGCCTCGGGAATGAAAACGGTTTCTACACCGTTGCCCGTGCCGACATCCAGCAACCATTTGCGCGTGCCATCCGTAGATTCTTGTGCCATCATTAATTTAGGCACTTCGATTGTGGCTTGTTCATTTAACTTGGCACGCAATGATTTGGCCAAGTCAGTCATTTCTTCAAAGTTTTGTGCACCGGCTTGATGCATCCAACGCATTACCTGCTTGGCACGAAAAGGCTTTTCGCCCATTTCGGCAAAGTGTTGCGTCAGTCCGTTTAAATCGTAATTCAGTAGATTGGTTTTCATGTATTTTTATGTTTCTCAGTAAAGCTTTTAAAGCAAAGGGGCTTATTGGGCAGCTTTGCTTTAAAAGCCTTTGGGTTTTCAGACGGCCTTTAATTTGTAGTGCATACAAAGCAGTTTTGCCGTCCGATATGAATCGGACGGCCGTAAAGCGGCTACAGGCTTTTATTCTTAGCGAGGGCAGATTTCGCTTTGGCTGAAGAAGTAAGCAATTTCAATCGCAGCATTTTCAACGCTGTCAGAACCATGTACGGCATTAACACTGACAGACTCTGCAAAGTCGGCACGGATTGTGCCAGGAGCTGCATCGGCTGGATTGGTTGCACCCATCAGTTCACGATTTTTGGCAACGGCGTTTTCACCTTCCAATACTTGAATCATGACAGGATTGCGTGTCATGAATTTAACCAAGTCTTCATAAAAAGGGCGGCCTTTGTGTACGGCATAAAACTCTTTTGCTTCACGCTCAGAGAGATGTTTCATTTTTGCCGCAATAATGCGCAAACCGTTTTCTTCAAAGCGGCTGTAAATCTTGCCGATGACGTTTTTTTCTACTGCATCGGGTTTGATGATGGAAATCGTACGTTCTATGGCCATGTTATGTCCTTGTTTTTATTGAAAGGTAAGTTGTCGTAGCCAAGAGGCAGGGAAGTGTATTCTACCAAATTTCGCCCCTTTTTGGGAAAGGCATTATTTGCTTAAAGTCAGGTGCAGTTGTTCCAAGTAGACTTCAGATTGCATTTCGATCATACGGCTGGCCGTACGGGTAAATTCTTCTGCAAAATCGCCTTCGACGTAAATATCGTTTACGCCAACTGCGCTGGTAGCGCACAGCTTCACACGGAAATCGTATAAAACGTCAATTAACCATGTCAGACGGCGTGCTTCTGCTTTTTCTTGAGGGGTTAGGCGTTCTAATCCTGAAAGGAAAACCATCTCGTAATGTTCGGCTAAATACAAATAGTCAGCTTGTGAGCGCGGGCCAAAACATAATGCGCGGAAATCAAACCAGATGGCGCGTTCTGACTGGGCTTTATGAGGAATTTCCCGTCCATGAATAATGCTGATGCCTGGGTTTAATTCAGAGATTCCGCTCATTTCTTTAAATAAAGCAGCCAGTTTTTGCTCGTTTTCTTCATTATTGGGGACAAAGAAAATTTCGGCAGGACGCAACGTACGCAAGCGGTAATCTTCGCCGCCATCCACATTTAAAACAGTCAGGTTGGACTCGATAAGAGCGATGGTTGGCAGAAAGCTACTGCGGTTTTGGCCTTGAGGATAGAGTTCGGATGGGGCGTAGTTGGAAGTGGCTACCAAGACGACACCTTCACTCAACAGGTTTTCCAGCAAGCGACCCAAAATCATGGCATCGGCAATATCGCTGACGTGAAACTCGTCAAAACACAAAACTCGTGTTTCTTTGGAAATTTCTGTTGCAACGGCTTTTAAGGGATTGGCTTCGCTTTTCAAGACTTTAAGGCGCTGATGGATTTCGGCCATGAAGGCATGGAAATGCACGCGACGCTTGCGACGATAAGGGAGACAGCCGAAAAAAGCATCCATCAAGAAACTTTTACCACGTCCTACGCCGCCATAAAAATAGAGTCCTTTAGGTACTTGGGGGGAACGCAAGCTACGGCCGAGAAAACGGTTGCGTTTGCGTTTGAACATCATCAGCTCGGTCCACAAACGATCCAAATATTCAATGGCTCGCGCTTGGGCTTCGTCGCGGATAAAGTTAGGCTGTTCGGCTGCAGCTTGATACCAAGTCAATGGGCTGTGGTTTTCAAATGGAGGTGGTGTGAATAGTTGGTCTCTATTGCTCATGTGTAACCTTTATTATGTTTTGCTGGCGATAGTTGAAACATCATCCGCAATAGTTTGGACAGCAGTTGGAATGATGTTTTCATTACAGAATAGTCGGTCTATTATAAATGATTTCAGACGGCCTGCGTTTTTTGCAAAAGCATTGTAGTAAATATAGTTGAAAGAGTGTGCGATTAAGGTATGCGTGAAAAGAGCCGGCTTTGGTATTTCTTGAGAAAATAAAAAAACGCCGCATTTCTGCGGCGTTTTGCTACTAAGTATTAATGAGCACTTTCTTGCAATGCCAAGTCTACACGCTCACGCAACTCTTTACCCGGTTTGAAGTGAGGAACATGCTTTTCTGGCACTTCCACGCGTTCGCCGGTTTTTGGGTTGCGCCCGATACGGGCAGGGCGGTGGTTCAAATCGAAGCTGCCGAAGCCGCGGATTTCGATACGTTGTCCACGAGCCAGTGAGCGGGTCATGGTATCAACCAAGACTTTTACACTGTATTCGACATCTTTAGCCAGCAGTTGGTTGCCATTTTTCTCGGCAAACACTTCTGCGAGGCGAACCATCAATTCAGACTTCGTCATGTCTGCAACCTTATTCTTGGTCGCCGGACAGTTTGGCTTTCAGCAAGTCGCCCAGGCTGGTAGTACCGGCATTGGCAGTTGCAGCGGCGTTAACTGAATTCAGCGCTTCGCGGTTTTCTTTAGCGTCTTTAGCTTTAACAGACAGGCGGATGCTGCGGTTTTTGCGGTCGACGGTTACGATAACGGCTTCAACCTCATCACCTTCTTTCAGTTTGGTGGTCAGATCTTCAACGCGGTCAGCTGCGAATTCGGAAGCAGGCAGGTAGCCTTCTACTTCGTCAGACAGGGCAACAACGGCACCTTTGGCGTCAACAGATTTCACAGAACCTTTAACCAAAGAACCTTTGTCGTTTACGCTGATGAAGTTACCGAAAGGATCGCCTTCCAGTTGTTTGATGCCCAAAGAGATACGCTCTTTGTCAACGTCGATTGCCAATACAACGGCTTCCACTTCTTCGCCTTTTTTGTATTTGCGTACAGCTTCTTCGCCAGCTTCAGTCCAAGACAGGTCAGACAGGTGAACCAGACCGTCGATACCGCCGGGCAGGCCTACGAATACGCCGAAGTCAGTGATAGATTTAACCGCACCGGAGATTTTGTCGCCTTTATTGTGGTTGGCGGCAAATTCTTCCCAAGGATTGGCTTGGCATTGTTTCATACCCAAAGAGATACGGCGGCGGTCTTCGTCGATTTCCAGGATCATGACTTCAACTTCGTCACCCAGTTGAACAACTTTGCTTGGGTGTACGTTTTTGTTGGTCCAATCCATTTCGGAAACGTGTACCAAACCTTCGATGCCTTGTTCGATTTCAACGAACGCACCGTAGTCAGTCAGGTTGGATACTTTACCGAATAGGCGGGTACCTTGTGGGTAACGACGGGTCAGGCCGCTCCAAGGATCTTCGCCCAGTTGTTTCATACCCAGAGAAACGCGTTGTTTGTCTTGGTCGAATTTCAGGACTTTGGCTTCTACTTCTTGACCAACTTCCAAAACTTCGCTTGGGTGTTTCACACGGCGCCATGCCAAGTCGGTGATGTGCAACAGACCGTCGATGCCACCCAAGTCAACGAATGCACCGTAATCGGTGATGTTTTTAACGATACCTTTGATAACTGAACCTTCTTGCAGGTTTTCCAGCAAGGCTTTGCGTTCTTCACCCAAAGTAGCTTCCAGAACAGCGCGGCGGGACACAACAACGTTGTTGCGTTTTTTGTCCAGTTTGATCACTTTGAATTCAATTTCTTTGCCTTCGAAGTGAGAAGTGTCTTTTACAGGACGTACGTCAACCAAAGAACCCGGCAGGAATGCGCGGATGCTGTTGATCATAACAGTCAGACCACCCTTGACTTTGCCATTGATAACGCCGGACAAGATGTCGCCGTTTTCCATAGCTTCTTCCAAAGCGATCCAGTCGGCAGCGCGTTTGGCTTTTTCGCGGGACAGTTTGGTTTCGCCGAAGCCGTTTTCAACAGATTCGATGGTAACGGTAACGAAATCGCCAACTTTAACTTCAATCTCGCCCTGAGCGTTTTTGAATTCAGCAACATCAATCAGAGATTCTGATTTCAGACCTGCGTTAACGGTAACGAAGTTTTGATCGATGCCGACTACTTCGGCAGTAATCACTTCACCTGGGTTCATCTCTTGCAGGGTAAAGCTTTCTTCCAGCAGCTGGGCAAAATTTTCCATAGTCATATATACTCTTTTCGGTACACCGCCAAGGGGTGCGGGTTAGGTTTGAAATGACCTGCCGTCCTTGGCGCAGCAGGTTGGGAAATGTTTTCAGACGGCCTTGTTATAGGGTTAACAGGCCGTCTGAAATGAAAACTTCGCGATTATACTCCAAATTTTAAACTTTATGATACCAATCAAGCACTTTTTTTACAGCTTCTTCGATAGAAAGGTTATCAGTGTCTAAAAGCAGGGCATCGGGCAGCTGTTTCAACGGAGCAACAGGGCGGCGGCGGTCTGCTTCGTCGCGCGCTTCAATGTCCGACAAAATACGCTCGAATGCAACCCCTTCGCATGGGATACCGAGTTGCTTTGCACGACGTTGGGCGCGGACATTGGCACTCGCGGTTAGGAAAATTTTTAATGCGGCATCAGGGAAAATAACCGAGCCGATATCTCGGCCGTCGGCGACCAAACCTTTTTCGGTTAGGAAGTCGCGTTGGCGCTGCAAAAGGGCTGTGCGCACTTTAGGCAACTGCGCGACGGCAGATGCGCCCATGCCGATCGCTTCGGTACGGATTTGCTCGGATACATTTTCGCCATTCAATAATACGACGCTGCCTTCAAATTGTGCGGGTAAAGTTTCTGCCAGTGTGCTGACGGCGTCTTCATCTGACCAGGCAACATTTTGTTTTTGTGCGTAAAGCGCGGTCAGGCGGTAAAGCGCACCGGAGTCGAGGTAAAGAAAACCCAAGGCTTCGGCTACGCGTGAGGCAACCGTCCCTTTACCGGATGCGCTGGGGCCGTCGATGGCGATAACTTTTTGCTTGAGGCTCATGTATTCTCCTGAATGCGATAGGTATTTGAATTAACCATTTATTATACGTTGCTTTGGCCGTCTGAAAACGAAAATTTTTGTGTGATTTAGATTTGAGGGAAAAGTGGTTCGGCCTTATCGGGTATAATGGCCAAAATCATAATTTAACCGCTTTATCTGATTGTTCGGGCCGTCTGAAATAACGGGTCGGGAACGGTCTTAGAATTTAGAAACATTATGTTACAAACTGATAATCTTACTTCTGCACAACCTCAGCGCATTATCACTGCTCAAAATATTTCCGCTCAGGAAGAATTGCTTGAACGCGCTTTACGTCCGAAAACTTTAGACGACTATATCGGGCAGGATAAGGCAAAAGAGCAGTTGGCCATTTTTATTCAGGCGGCGAAAAAACGTAGCGAAGCGCTTGACCACACTTTGTTGTTTGGCCCTCCGGGTTTGGGCAAAACTACTTTGGCGCACATTATCGCCAAAGAGTTAGGCGTTAATTTGCGCCAAACCAGCGGCCCAGTTTTGGAACGTGCCGGCGACCTTGCAGCCTTGTTGACCAATCTCGAGCCGCATGATGTGCTGTTTATCGATGAAATCCACCGTTTAAGTCCTGTGGTTGAAGAAATCCTTTATCCTGCGCTTGAAGATTATCAGTTGGACATCATGATAGGCGAAGGACCGGCCGCGCGTTCGGTCAAAATCGATTTGCCGCCGTTTACATTGGTAGGCGCGACGACCCGTGCCGGTATGCTGACCAATCCTTTGCGCGACCGTTTCGGTATCGTATCCCGATTAGAGTTTTATCAGAATAAAGATTTGGCGACTATTGTTGCCCGTTCTGCCCAGTTGTTGCAGTTGGATATGGGCGACGAGGGCGCGATGGAAGTGGCCAAGCGCAGCCGCGGTACGCCGCGTATTGCCAACCGCCTTTTGCGACGAGTGCGCGATTATGCCGATGTGAAAAACAACGGCGTCATTGATGCGGAAATTGCTGATGCGGCTTTGAGTATGTTGGATGTGGACGGGCAAGGTTTGGATGTAATGGACAGGAAATTCCTTGAGGCGATTCTGCACAAGTTCAGCGGTGGTCCTGTCGGTTTGGAAAACGTGGCTGCTGCGATTGGCGAATCGACCGATACCATCGAAGATGTGATTGAACCATATCTGATTCAGCAGGGCTTTTTGCAGCGTACACCGCGCGGACGCGTAGCAACCGAACGAGCCTATCTGCATTTCGGCTTGAAGGTTCAAGAATAATGATGAAGGCCGTCTGAAAACTGCTTTCAGACGGCCTGATACTTTCAATTTCATATGATTATCGGCAGATATCTGCCGATAATCGGTTAAAATGTCCCCCTTTTCTTTTTTGAAGTTTCCCCATGAATATCTTATCCGTAGAAAACGCTTCCTTTGCCGTCGGCCATGTCGCCCTGCTCGACAAAACTTCCTTCCAACTCGACAGCGGCGAAAAAATCGGCTTAATCGGCCGCAACGGCGCGGGTAAATCTTCGTTTCTAAAAATCCTCGCCGGCGTGCAGAAGCTCGACGACGGGCAGATTATCATTCAAAACAACCTCAAAATCGTTTATGTGCCGCAGGAATCGTTTTTCGACAAAGAAGCCACCGTATTCGACACCGTCGCCAAAGGCTTGGGCGAAATCCGCGACCTGCTGCGCCGTTACCACCGCGTCAGCCATGAGTTGGAAAATGGTTCAAGTGAAACCTTATTGAAAGAACTCAACGAATTACAGCTTGAAATCGAAGCGAAGGACGGCTGGAAACTGGATGCGGCAGTCAAGCAGACTTTGGGGGAACTCGGTTTGCCGGAAAACGAAAAAATCGGCAATCTTTCCGGCGGTCAGAAAAAGCGCGTCGCCTTGGCGCAGGCTTGGGTGCAAAAGCCCGACGTATTGCTGCTGGACGAGCCGACCAACCATTTGGACATTGACGCGATTATTTGGCTGGAAAATCTGCTTAAAGCGTTTGAAGGCAGCTTGGTTGTGATTACCCACGACCGCCGTTTTTTGGATAATATCGCTACGCGCATCGTCGAACTAGACCGCGGCATTCTGCGCTCCTATCCCGGATCGTTCTCTAAATATAGCGAGAAAAAAGCGCAGGAATTAGCGGTTGAAGCGGAACATAACCGCCTGTTTGACAAATTCCACGCGCAGGAAGAAGCGTGGATACGCAAAGGCATTGAAGCGCGCCGTACCCGTAATGAAGGCCGCGTGCGCCGTTTGGAAGAGCTGCGCCGCCAGCGCGCCGAACGCCGCAATGTACAAGGGCAGGTCAACTTCAAGCTCGACAGCGGCGAGAAAAGTGGCAAAATCATCGCCGAATTGGAACACGCTTCGTTTGCCTATGGCGACAAAGTTATCATGGACAAATTCTCCGCCATTTTGCAACGCGGCGACAAAATCGGTTTAATCGGTCCAAACGGTATTGGCAAAACCACCTTCCTCAAGCTGATTTTGGGCGAATTGCAGCCGACCTACGGCAGAATCCGCATCGGCAGTAAGCAAGAGGTTGCCTATTTCGACCAGTTCCGCAGCGCGTTGAACGAAAATGATACTGTGTTTTACACGCTCGGACAGGGCAATGATTACGTTGAAGTCGGCGGTAAGAAAAAGCATGTGATGAGTTATTTGGAAGATTTCCTGTTTCATCCGGCTCGCGCACAAAGTCCTGTTTCATCGCTCTCAGGCGGCGAACGCAACCGCCTTTTGCTGGCAAAACTCTTTACCCGTCCCGCCAATATTTTGGTCTTGGACGAACCGACCAACGACTTGGACATCGACACTCAAGAGCTGCTCGAAGATTTGCTGCGTGATTATCAAGGCACGGTATTCCTTGTCTCGCATGACCGTATGTTCTTGGATAACGTGATTACCCAAAGCATTGTTTTCGAAGGACAAGGCCGTCTGAAAGAATACATCGGCGGCTATCAGGATTATATCAACGCAAAATCGCGGGAAGATAAAATTCAAACGGCCTCTGCGCCTAAAGCGGTTGCCGAGCCTGAAAAAGTCAAACCCAAAGCCAACCGCACGGTCAAACTTTCCTACAAAGAACAGCGCGAACTCGACGCCCTGCCCGACGAAATCGCCGCCTTGGAAACCGAACAGGCAGAAATCAACGCGCAGCTTTCCGATTCTGAAATTTTCAAAGATTACGAAAAAGCAGGTGCGTTACAAAGCAGGGCTGAAGAAATTGAGATGTCGCTTTTGGAAAAACTGGAACGCTGGGAATGGCTGGAAGCGAAACAAAATGGCGAAGCGGTTTAAATTGGGAATTTTGTCCCAAAGTAGGGCAGATATTTTTCTAAATCATGCCGTCTGAACCCCAAATATTCAAAAACAAGGCCTACAACCAACATGAAAAAAGTCGAGAAAAACGTATTGGTGCTGCATAGTGCTAAGGAAATGTTTGAGCTGGTGGACAAAGTTGAGGACTATCCAAAATTTTTGCCGTGGTACAGCAAGACCGAAGTCATCGAACGCAAAGGCAACGAACTAAAAGCGCGCCTGTTTATGGACTATATGCGCGTCAAACAGTCATTTGCGACGCACAACCACAATATCCCGGGGCAGGAAATCCGCATGGATTTGCTCGAAGGGCCGTTTAAAACCCTGCGCGGCACTTGGAAATTTATCGACTTGGGCGATGATATGTGTAAAGTCGAATTCAGATTAGAATACGATTTTTCCAATGCAGTACTCTCTGCCATGATTTCCCCAGTGTTCGGCCATCTCGCCGGTACGCTGGTGGATGCTTTTATCAAAGAGGCCGACCGCCGCTATGCTTGAGATTGAAATTGTTTACGGACTGGCCGATAGGCAAGTGTTGAAGAGCATGACCGTTGTCGAAGGTACAACCGTACGCGAAGCTGCCCTGCAAAGCGGATTGGAGGTGGAGTTCCCAGAGTTGGATTTACAGCAAGCGCCTTTGGGTATTTTCGGCAAGGCTGTGAAAGGCGAGACTGTGTTGCGCGATGGTGATCGGATTGAGGTCTATCGTCCATTGTTGATTGATCCGAAAGAAGCGCGACGTAAACGCGCAGGGCAAGAATAAATCAAAGGCCGTCTGAAACTTTTTCAGACGGCCTGTCAAACTGAAAGAACAGTAATGAGCTTGAAAATTAAATTAATCGTCGGTTTGGGCAATCCAGGCCAAGAATACGAACAAACGCGCCACAATGTCGGCTTTTGGCTGTTGGACGAACTGGCGTGGAAATGGAAAGTCAATTTTAAAGACGAAAAGAAATTTTACGGCGAAGTAGCGCGCGCCACTACGCCGGATGGCGATGTTTGGCTGCTCAAACCCATGACCTTTATGAACCGCTCCGGTCAGGCAGTAGCCGCTTTGGCTCAATTTTACAAAATCAAGCCGGAGGAGATCTTGGTGGTTCATGACGAGCTGGATATTCCATGCGGCCGTATCAAATTCAAACTTGGCGGCGGCAACGGCGGACACAACGGCCTCAAAGACATTCAGACTCGTTTGGGTACGCCTAATTTCTACCGCCTGCGCTTAGGTATTGATCATCCGGGCGACCGTAATCTGGTTGTCGGTTATGTGTTGAATAAACCGTCGGCGGAACATAGACAGCAAATTGATGACTCCATCGCCAAATCCCTGCAAGGATTGCCAGCCGTGTTGAATGGCGAATGGGAAGAAGCAACACGTTTTTTACACAGTAAGTAAGCGTACCCGAATCAAACAGGCAACCTTGCGCATCATGTTCAGACGGCCTGAAAACGGACGGCGCAGTCTGGCTAGCGATAAACCAATCGAAGAAACAGTAAATATGAGCGAACTGACCAGCCTTATGCAGACCGAAGCCCCAGGCATTGTTGGCGAAACATTAGACTTCTGCCTTTACGAATGCAGTATTGAAGATGCACCGGATGCAGAAGAAGTGGCACAATGGCGTGATATTTTGAAGGCGCGTGGTGGAAAATTTGTCCGCTTGGCAGACATCTGTCAAACATGGCTGGATGAAGAGGCAGACAAATGAAAGCCTTACCATTAAACAAATTTACTGCCGCTGCCTTGATCTGGTTTGCCGCCGCCATTTATGCCTTACTTTTCAAAGAGGGCGGCAATAGCGCTCCACCATTTCCCCATTTTGATAAAGTCGGCCATTTCGGACTTTTCTTCGGTCAGGCATGGCTGTGCGCAAAAATATTTATTCAAGAGAATAGGGAAATACCCTATAAAGGCATTCTGCTTGCCGCTTTATTGTTTGCAGTAGGAAGTGAGTTGGCCCAGGCATTTCTGACTGCTACGCGCCAAGGTTCGATCGCGGACGGTATTGCCGATATGGCAGGTGCTGCGGCGGCGCTGTGGTTTGCAGAAAAAGTAAAAGCAGCAAAAAGTTAGACATATTTAAAAAAATTAAAGGCCGTCTGAAATCCTGAGAAACAGGTTTCAGACGGCCTTTTGTTACTTGATATTTGAAGCAATGATTGCTTCATGACAAGCATTCAAATATTAGAACGTTACGCGTACACCGGCATATACTTCGTGGGAATGGAGCTTAACGTTATTGATCTTGCTCCAGTGGTTATAGCGATAGCCTGCATCCAAGGCAACGTTTTGTATTTTCTTGTCGTAAATTAAGCAAATCTAAAAATGTTTCAACTGTTGTAAAAAAGCACTTATAAAAAACACTGTAACAAGTCGTTTAAGAACAAACGGCCTTGCTCGGTCGGGCGGAACACGGTCGGGTCTGATTCAAGCAGGCCTTTTTGTCTGGCGGTTTCGATTTGTGCCATGATTTTTGCAGTGGGTACGCCGGTACGTTCCTGTAGCATTGAAGCAGGTACACCGTCGGTCAGGCGCAGGGCATTCATCATGAACTCGAATGGAAGGTCTTCAGCAGCAACGGTTTTGCGTTCAACGGCTTCATGCGGATTGCTTTGCATAGCGGCAAGATAGTCGTTGGGGTGGCGACGGCGGACAGTTCGTTCGATACGGTCGGGATAGGAAATTTTGCCGTGTGCGCCCGCGCCTATGCCCAAGTAATCGCCGAACTGCCAATAGTTCAAATTATGGCGGCACTGCATACCAGGTTTTGCAAAAGCCGATGTTTCGTAGTGAATAAAGCCTGCGCCTTCCAATTCGCCGTGTACGGCATCTTCAATATCCAAAGCTGCTTCATCTTGCGGCAATCCTTTGGGCGGCGTATGACCGAAAGGCGTGTTCGGTTCCATTGTCAGATGATATGCGCTGATATGAGATACGCCTGTTGCGATAGCGGTTTGGACATCGTTTAAGGCCGTCTGAACGGTTTGGTTTGGCAGGGCATACATCAAATCGATATTGACTTTGTCAAATAATTTCAATGCAGTATCAATGGCTGTCAGAGCTTCTTTACCATTGTGAACGCGTCCCAATCTAGTCAGCATATCGTCGTTAAAACTTTGTACGCCGATAGACAGGCGCGTAATGCCTGCGTCTTTAAATCCTTGAAACTTCTCAATTTCAAATGTGCCCGGATTGGCTTCCAAAGTAATTTCCGCTTCGGGTTGCAAGCGCAACAGCGAACGCACGCCGCTTAACAAGCGGTCAATCGATTCCGCCTGAAACAGGCTGGGTGTACCGCCGCCGAAAAATATGGTTTCTACCGGTCTGCCCCAAATATTGGGCAATTCAAGCTGCAGGTCGGTTAATAGGGCATCGATATAGGCTTCTTCCGGCAGGCCGTTTTTCAGGCTGTGGGAATTAAAGTCGCAATACGGGCATTTTTTGATGCACCAAGGAATGTGGATATAGAGTGATAAAGGAGGCAGGGCGGTTAGCTGGCCGGGGCGTTGGAAGGTGATTTGGGTCATGGTATATGTTGAGGCTCAAGGCCGTCTGAAATTTTTAGGCCGTTATTTTAACTGAAATGTTGGTTGGGAAAGTAATCAGTAGGAAATTTGCAAAGTCTAAGCGCTCAAAAAAGCTTCAATTTCTTCTTCTGATAATTTGGAATTGCAGACGGATTTTATTTTGCCTTGTGAGATTTTGAGTAGAGCGGGAACAGTTTTGATGCCGTGTTGTTCACGAAAAGTTTTTAAAGCTGCTTTGTTGCTGCTGTCTGTAAAGCGGATGGTAAGCTGCTTGTTTAAGGAAACGGTAGACAGTTTTGCAACAAAACGGCGACAGTATGAACAGCTTGGTTTGCCTAAAAAGGCGATAGCAGTTTCTTGACTGTCAATGAGTTGCAGAAGTTCGTCAGGTGTGGTTGGGATGAAGGCAGCGACGTGTTTTGCAAAGGCTGCCAATTCTTCAGGTGTGGGCTTGGGCATGGGAATGAATGTGAGGTAGGCCGTCTGAAGGTTTCAGACGGCCTGTTGTTAAAGTCTTTTGCGTATCCAAGACGAGAGTTTTGGTGCGCCGAATAGCACGAAAATGCCGATAAAAAGCTGCGCGATGTTGGCAAGTATACCGGCTTGGTTTTGTGCGCCGAGGTCCGCCCAAACGGATGTATGTGTGTCGATAGCAATAGACTGTACAAAAAGATAGAGAGAGAACTGGTAAATTAGGTCGGGGATAGCTTGGAAAACAGTATATATGCCTATTAATACAATACCGGTCGTCAGCCATGGTGCAGGGTGTTTTGGGGCTTCCTGTACGGTTTGCAGATGTTCGGGCAACAGGCGGTTGGCAATGGCGGCAGGGAAACACCATAGCAGCAGCCATGCAATTAAATACAAGCCGTAGAGCATCAGTACGGATGAGATTTGTTTACTGTCATACATGCTTTCTGTCTGTACGAATATGGTCGCGATGCTACCAAGCGTTTGTACGATACCGATTAAAACAACCAAGCGGATGGCGACAATCAAGATTTGCTTAGGGGACATGGCTTTCTTTTATTATTTATTGGATTTGGAACATCTAAAAAAACGTTTCAGGTTTTCAGACGGCCTATTATCGATTTATAAGGATTCAATTTTTCTTAACAATTCACGCAATGCTTGGGCGCGGTGGCTTTCGGCATTTTTGATTTCAGGGTCAAGCTCGGCGGCGGTGCAATCATGTTCGGCCAAATAGAAATGCGGGTCGTAGCCGAAGCCGTTTGTACCTGCGGCTTCTGCCTGCCATTGTCCGCGCCAGATGCCTTCGGCAATGATGGGCTGCGGGTCGTTTTCGTGGCGGACGAGGACGAGTACGCAGACGTAGTAGCAGCTTTTGTCGTCTTTATCGGCAAGATCGGCAGATAGTTTGGCGTTGTTTGCGGCATCGGATTTGGGGTTTTCGCCTGCATAACGTGCGGAGAAAATGCCGGGTGCGCCGTTTAAGGCGTTGGTGCAGATGCCGGAGTCGTCGGCAAGTGCCGGTAAGCCGCTGTATTTGGCGGCATGGCGTGCTTTAGCCAGGGCATTTTCAACAAAGGTATAGTACGGTTCTGGGCATTCGGGCATATTGAACTGCGATTGCGGCAGGACTTCGATGTTTAAGTCGGCAAAGAGGCGGGAAAATTCTTTGAGTTTGCCTGCATTGCCACTGGCAAGGACGATTTTTTCAAACATGGTTTTTCCTTAATGGTTTTCGGTTTGCTGCATACGAGCCATTTGTGCGCGTGCTTTGTGGCGGATGTAAAGGGCAAGGCTGCCGATTTGGGCAAAAACGGCGGCAAAGGCAAACAGAAAGGCGGCAACGGCAAATTGTTTGCTGTGAATGCTTAGAAGATAAGCGCCCAACAGAATCAGTACGATAAACATCAGGGTAAACAGGGCAGTCAGGAGCAGATAGGCTTTTTGTCGGGTCATGGCAGCTTGGATAAGTGGGAAAAATGTTCTGATTATAACGTCAGATTGGGAATTTGAAACCATGCCGTATTCGTTAAAAAGGCCGTCTGAATATTTCAGACGGCCTTAAGTCGAATAACGGATTAACGCAATTCTGTGTGCAGGCGGCTCAACAATGTGGAGGCATCGCTGCCTTTGTATGGGCTGCCGTCTTTGTTCAACAAGTGGAGGCGTGCGCCATTGTTGATAGGCTCAACATAAACGATGATTTCAGGATAAGTTTTTGGCGCTTCTGCTTTGCCTTTACCAAATACGCGTTTGAACAGGCCTGGTTTTTTATTGGCAACTGCTTCGCCTTCGGTTGGCGCTTGTTGAACCAAGAAAGCGCGGCGTTCGGCATTTTGACCGATAACTGTCAGACCGATGCGGTCAAGCGCAAGGGCGGTACGGCGCCAGTTGCGGCCGTAATCGCCTGCCAGCAACAAAGTGCCGTTGTCCACACGCGCCAATTCAGACGCATTGCTGCGAGCGGCAACGCTTTGGGTCAGAGCCTGTTCGGCTTGCTGACCGTCAACGCCCAAGTATTGCATAAAGCGGGCGAGGAATGCGGCTTCGAGGTTAGGGTCGTTTTCACCCGGCTGCCACATTGTAGTGTCTTTTTTACGGTCGGCATAAACTTCTTTCATGCCTTTGTGGGCGAAGAAGATATCGGTCGAACCATTTTTGCCTTGTTCGATGCGGATGATGAACTTGTCGCGTTCGCTGGTAGAGTAGATGCCGCCCAAGCCAACTTTATCCAACAGGCGGCGCAGGCTGTCTTGAGGGATTTTGGCTCGGTTTTCAGCCCACTCGGTTTCCATTTGACCGATGGCAGGTTCTTCAGATTTGATGTCGAAACCGTTTTCTTGCCAGAACACTTTCAGCAAAGGCCAAATTTCGCGAGGCGATTTGCCTTCGACAACCAACCAGCGTTGGTTGCCGTCACGCTCAAGGCGTACGCCTTTAACGGATTTCAAGACTTCTGCATTGGCAGGCTGTTGTACGGCTTGAGTGCGGCGTTTGTTGAAATCGCTGGCACGGACGGCGCCGCTGCCTGCCGGTAATTGATAGAGGTTGCCTTGGTCTGGGTTGTTCAAATCAGGTGGTACTTCCAGTTTGACCAAGCGGTGTGATTGACTTTGATAGTCGAGTTTGGGTTGTTCTTTTTTGTTGCCGGAACAGGCAGTCATGCTAATCAGGGCGAGGGCTACTACGATGGGTTTGATATAGGTCATCTTGTTTTCCTGTGGATGAAGTTCTTAACAGGGAGGCCGTCTGAAAAGGGTGTTTGGGATTCAGACGGCCTTATTTCCGGATCAGATTTGTCCTGATTTTTCCAGAGCGGCTCGGACTTTGGCTTGACCGGCTTCGGTCAGTGCTACCAAAGGCAGACGAACATGGGGTTCGCATTTGCCCAATAAGCTCAGGCCCCATTTGGGCGCGGCTGGGCTGGGCTCGCAGAACATGGTGTTATAAATCGGGATAAGTTGCTCGTTTAGACGACGGGCGGTCGCAATATCGCCCTCAAGGGCGGCTCGGCACATGTCAGCAAAGAGTTTCGGTGCGACGTTGGCTGCGACGGTTACCACGCCATGACCGCCACATAGCATGAAAGGCAGGCCGGTAGGGTCATCGCCGGATAAAACGACAAAACCTTCAGGAACGCTGTTGATCAATTCGATGTTCTTGCCGATATTGCCGCTGGCTTCTTTTACGCCGACGATATTCGGAATCTCGGCCAAACGCAAAATAGTGTCGTTGCTCATGCTGACGACGGTACGGCCGGGAACATTATAGATAACCATCGGAATCGAAGTGGCTTCGGCGATGGCTTTGAAATGTTGGTAAATGCCTTCTTGCGAAGGTTTGTTGTAGTAGGGAACAACAGATAAGGTATAGTCCGCACCGGCTTGCTCGGCGGCTTTGGAAAGGGCGATGGCTTCGACAGTGTTGTTGGCGCCTGTGCCGGCGATAACGGGAACGCGCTTGTTGACGTGTTTGACAGTGGCTTCAATAACGGCCAAATGTTCTTCGACAGGCAGGGTGGCTGACTCGCCGGTAGTGCCGACTGCGACGATGCCGTCGGTGCCGTTTTCAATGTGCCAGTCGATTAAGTCGTGAAGTTGTTCGTAGTTGATGCTGCCGTCTTGATTCATCGGAGTAATCAGGGCAACCAGACTGCCTTTTAACATACGGAAACCTTTAATTTTATGGTGTGGGTGGATTATGCAGTGGATTGTAGCTTACTTTGTTGTTTGTGTGAAACATATCCGCTAAGCGGCTTTGCCGTTTAATGGTGACTTGTCATTATCTTAATGAATAATACATTTTTAAATCATTGGTTTGTTTGTTTTGAGATGGAAAAATGATGTCAAGAATTAAAATGTGTTAAGGCGGTTTGAGGCCGTCTGAAAACGGCTGGGCGGAACTTTCAGACGGCCTGACGGTTTTGAATTTGCTGATACATTTCAAATTGGTTAAAATACGCATCTTAATATTTTTTAACGATTCTTGAGAGAAGGTTCAACATGGCCGGAATGACTGAAAAACAGGCGAAATCGCTTGATTTGGTTTATGGTTTGGAAGACAAGCCGCCGTTTGGGAATGCGTTGTTGAGTGCGGTTACGCACCTTCTGGCGATTTTTGTTCCGATGATTACTCCGGCACTGATTGTCGGCGGGGCGTTGGAGCTGCCGGTTGAAATGACGGCTTATTTGGTGTCAATGGCAATGGTGGCTTCCGGTGTCGGTACTTATTTGCAGGTCAACCGTTTCGGGCCGGTCGGTTCGGGTATGTTGTCGATTCAGTCGGTCAACTTCTCTTTTGTTACCGTGATGATTGCGCTCGGTACCGGTATGAAAGAGGGCGGCTTGACTGAAGATGTGATGATTTCAACGCTTTTGGGCGTGTCCTTTGTCGGCGCGTTTTTGGTGTGCTTCTCCGCTTGGCTTTTGCCTTATTTGAAAAAAGTGATTACGCCGACTGTAAGCGGCGTGGTCGTTATGCTGATCGGCTTGAGCTTGGTACATGTCGGCATTACCGATTTCGGCGGCGGCTTCGGTGCGAAAGCAGACGGTACGTTCGGCTCGATGGAAAACTTGGGTTTGGCATCGCTGGTGTTGCTGATTGTATTGGTTTTCAACTGCTTGAAAAATCCATTGCTGCGTATGAGTGGTATCGCGGTAGGTTTGATTGTCGGTTATATTGTTGCGCTGTTTTTGGGCAAAGTGGATTTTTCCGCCCTGCAAAACTTGCCGTTGATTACCCTGCCTGTTCCGTTTAAATATGGTTTCGCATTTGATTGGCACGCATTTATAGTTGCCGGTGCGATTTTCTTATTGAGCGTATTTGAGGCAGTTGGCGATTTGACGGCGACTGCGATGGTTTCCGAGCAGCCGATTGAGGGTGAGGAATACACCAAACGTCTGCGCGGCGGTGTATTGGCAGATGGTTTAGTGTCTGTGATTGCGACTGCGTTGGGCTCTTTGCCTTTGACCACTTTTGCGCAAAATAACGGTGTGATTCAAATGACCGGCGTGGCTTCGCGTCATGTGGGCAAATATATTGCGGCGATTTTGGTATTGTTGGGCTTGTTCCCTGTCATCGGCCGTGCGTTTACTACGATTCCGAGTCCGGTTTTGGGTGGCGCGATGGTATTGATGTTTGGCCTGATTGCGATTGCCGGCGTGCGGATTTTGGTCAGCCACGGTATTCGCCGTCGTGAAGCGGTTATCGCGGCTACTTCTGTCGGTTTGGGTTTGGGCGTAGCATTTGAGCCGGAAGTGTTCAAAAACCTGCCGGTATTGTTCCAAAACTCAATTTCAGCCGGCGGTATTATGGCGGTATTGTTGAACTTGGTTTTGCCGGAAGATAAAACCGATAAAGCGGTTAAGGTGGAAACCGACAGTTTGGATCACTAAGCAAGCTTTATTCAAAGGCCGTCTGAAGTTTCAGACGGCCTTTGGTTTTTCAGCTATAATATTGTTTTTATTTGTTATCCTAGTGGTTCGGATAGCTCTACCCGGAAAGGTTTTATATGACGGTTTATTCACTTTTTATCACTTGTCCTCGCGGTTTGGAAGCACCTTTGACGCAGGAACTTGAAAACATGGCATGTCAGGATATCCGCGCTGTTGACGGCGGTGTGGCATGTAAAGGCACGATGGAGCAGGTGTATCGCATCAACCTGCATTCGCGCGTTGCCAGCCGTGTTTTGCTGCGCTTGACCAAAGGCGGTTATCGCAACGAACACGATATCTACAAACTGGCACGAAATCTGCATTGGACAGGTTGGTTTAAGCTGGAGCAGACCTTTAAAGTCAAAGTTGAAGGCAAGCGTGCCAATGTGAAAAGCCTGGATTTTGTCGGTTTGAAGATCAAAGATGCCGTCTGTGATGCCTTCCGGGATATTTATGATGCGCGTCCGAGCGTGGGCAAAATCAACCCCGATATCCGCATTCATGCCTTTATCGATGAGCGCAATGTGGAAATCTTTATCGATACTTCCGGCGAAGCTCTCTTCAAGCGCGGCTATCGTCAGGATACCGGCGAAGCGCCATTGAGAGAGAATTTGGCGGCAGGTTTGCTGCTTTTGGCAGGCTATGACGGTACGCAGCCTTTCCAAGACCCGTTTTGCGGCAGCGGCACGATTGTCATTGAGGCTGCATGGATTGCGACACACCGTGCGCCGGGCTTGATGCGCCGTTTCGGTTTTGAAAAACTGCAAAACTTCGACAAAGAAAAATGGCAAGCCCTGCGCCGTGAGGCTGAAAAACAAATCAAACCGGCCGCCGCGCCAATTTCCGGCAGCGACAACGACCGTTATATGATCCGTGCCGCATTGGCCAATGCCCAAGCCGCCGAAGTGGATAATTTCATCCGCTTTGACGTGCAAGATGCGCAGGCTGCGCGACCAAACGGCGAACACGGCATTATGATTTCCAATCCGCCTTATGGCGTGCGTCTTGCCGAAATTCAGGCTTTACAGGCGCTTTATCCTCAACTGGGCACATGGTTGAAACAGCATTACGCAGGCTGGCTTGCCGGAATGTTGACCGGCGATCGCGATATGCCGAAATTTATGCGCCTTTCTCCGAAGCGTAAGATTCCACTGTTCAATGGCAACTTGGATTGCCGATTGTTTTTGATGGATATGGTTAAAGGCTCGAATCGGGGCTAAAACCTGAAATAGAGGCCGTCTGAAAGATGATTTCAGACGGCCTTTTTTGTTTTATTTATATAGACTTTGCCATAACGGAGTTTGCTTCTCGTATTTTAATTTCAGGCCGTCTGAATCGTGTTTAGACGGCCTTTTTATTGGTATAAAGTTGAACTTAATATAGTAATTTACAATTGGTTAAATAACAAAAATCTATTATATGGATAAAATTCATTGTTAAATAAAAATACCATATCTAGTAGTATTGTGTTTTAATTCGCACCATATCTTGTGTTTATGGTATTGCAATGAGCAGCTTGAAATTTACAATCGAGCAAATTGTTTGGCAGGAAGTGCCAGGCGAAGTGTCGCTGGCATTTCTGTTTTCAGGCTGTCCGCTGCGTTGCAAAGGTTGCCACAGTGCCGATACATGGAAAGAGAGCATCGGCACAGAATTGACCGAGGATTATTTAAAAGGCCGTCTGAACCGCTATCGCGGGCTAATTAGCTGCGTGTTGTTTATGGGTGGGGAGTGGCAACCGAAAGCCTTGCAGGAAATGCTGGCTATTGTTACTCGGGAAGGTTTGAAAGCCTGCTTGTACACCGGTCTGGAGCGTGAGGAGCTGGAGGCGGTTTCAGACGGCATTCTGCCTTATTTGACGTATCTGAAAACCGGCCGCTGGCAGATGGAGCTGGGCGGCTTGGACAGCCCGACCACCAATCAGAAGTTTATCGATTTGCGCACGGGCGAAGTGTTGAACCGATTGTTTATCAAAGACAAACCTGCACCTAAAGTTTTTCCAGTGGCTTCAATTTAGCCTGGTGCTGTATTGCACTGATTTAAATTGAATTTATTGTATTCGCTGACAGCGATGTTTCAGACGGCCTGACCGTCATTGCTTGATAAATCATTCAAACCTTACAGGAGAATTAACATGATTCGGCTGCATCCCGAACAGTTAAACGGCAAACTGCAATTCATGCACGACTACATCAGTGCGCAAAACGCGGCGGACGGCTCAAAAATGGACGCCAATGCCAACGTTACCCAGAAAAATATCGCCACGATGGAAGCGGAAATCATGAAAGACTTTTTCGTGCAGATTAACCGCGCCCAAGTGTCGCGCAAAATTGCCGAAATTTTCGACCAATCCGTGGCCGACGAATACATCCGCCAGATTGAGGCACATGAGATTTATGTGCACGACGAAACCAGTCTCAAGCCTTATTGTGTGTCGGTTACGCTGTATCCCTTCCTGCTTGACGGCTTAAGCAAACTCGGCGGCGAATCCAAGGCGCCGCAGCATCTGGCTTCGTTTTGCGGTTCGTTTATCAACCTGGTGTTTGCCATCAGCGCGCAGTTTGCCGGTGCGGTGGCGACGGTGGAATTTCTGACCTATTTCGACTACTTCGCCCGCAAAGACTACGGTGATGATTATTTGGGAACCCACGGCAAAGAAATCGCCAACCACATGCAGCAGGTGGTGTACAGCATCAACCAGCCCGCCGCCGCGCGCGGCTATCAGAGCGTATTCTGGAATATTTCCGTGTACGACCAATACTATTTCGATGCGATGTTCGGTGATTTCGTCTTCCCCGATTTCAGCAAACCGGCGTGGGCGAGCGTGGCGAAGCTGCAAAACTTCTTCCTCAAATGGTTCAATCAGGAACGCACCAAAGCCGTTTTGACCTTCCCCGTCGTGACCGCCGCGATGCTGACTGACGGCGGCAAATGCAAAGACACCGTGTTTGCCGACGAAATGGCGAAAGAGTTGGCGGAAGGCAATTCCTTCTTCGTCTATCTTTCCGACAATCCCGACTCATTGGCTTCCTGCTGCCGTTTGCGCAATGCCATCGAAGATCGAACCTTCAGTTACACCCTCGGCGCGGGCGGCGTGGCGACCGGTTCCATCAACGTCATCACCATCAATATGAACCGGTTGGAACAAGATGGGCGAGACCTTGCCGCCGAAGTGGCCAAAATCCACAAATACCAATACGCCTACCGCAAACTGATGGAAGAATACCAAGCCGCCGGAATGCTGCCCGTTTACGATGCAGGCTTCATCACGCTGGACAAACAATTCCTCACCATCGGTATCAACGGTATGGCGGAAGCCGCCGAATCGCAAGGCATCAAAGTCGGCTACAACGACGATTACATCAACTTTGTCCAAGGCCGTCTGAAAACCATATTTGAAGCCAATCAAGCTGCCAGCAAACACTACGGCGTGAAGTTCAACACCGAGTTTGTCCCCGCCGAAAACCTCGGCGTGAAAAACGCCAAATGGGACAAAGCCGACGGCTACCAAGTCAGCCGCGAATGCTACAACTCCTATTTCTACGTCGTCGAAGACGAAGAAATCAACGCGCTCGACAAATTCCTGCTGCACGGCAAAGAATTGGTGGACTGGCTCGACGGCGGCTCCGCGCTGCACCTGAACCTCGACGAAGCCCTGCCCGAATCCGGCTACCGCTCGCTCTTGGACATCGCCGCGCAAACCGGCTGCAACTACTTCTGCGTGAACGTGCGCATCACCATTTGCAACGAATGCGGCCATATCGATAAACGTACCCTGCACGCTTGTTCTGCATGCGGTTCGCACGACATCGACTACGGCACCCGCGTCATCGGCTATCTGAAACGCGTATCTGCATTCAGTAGCGGACGGCGCAAAGAACACGCGCTCAGACATTATCACCGTAAAGCGGCGTAATCGTTAAAAAAGGATTACTTACAAAAGCGAAGGCCGTCTGAAATTTCAGACGGCCTTTAGGATGTTTGGATAGACTGATTCTTTCAATGATATGATTTTAATTAAATTAAACAACAATACTTGACACTTTAATATAATGAATTAACATATAATCTCCTTTAACTCAAACTCGAAAAAAAAGCGAGAGACATATGAAAACATCAGCTTTATTAGCAGCTTTATTGGCAGCCCTGTCCCTGTCAGCATGCGGTGGCGGTTCAGACTCATCTTCTTCTGCCGTTTGTGACGAGTACGAAAAAGCATTTGCCGAAGCAACTAAAGACGTAGATGCCGCAACCAAAGACATGATGCAAAAATCTTTCGAACAAACCAAAGAAGCCCTGAAAAACCTGCCTGCAGACCAACGCGATGCAACTTGTAAAACTTCTTTGGACGCTTTGAAAGGCGTTCCTGCTGCCGAAACTCCTGAAGACAAAGCCGAAGAAGCCAAAGAAGCTGCTGAAGATGCTAAAGAAGAAGCTAAATAATATAAATAGCTTTATTGAAAAACGGATTCCAATAATTTGGAATCCGTTTTTTGTTGTGTGAGTTAGGGTAGTTATTTTAGATAAAGCTTTTTCAGTTTTCAGACGGCCATTTCTCATGCCATCTGAAAGCGTTAGTTTTAACTAAGTTGAAATTTACAACAGCAAGCCGTCAATCAAGCAACCGAGTGCGTGCGTACCGCACACACCCTACGCGTTGATTTTAAAGTTCCGTGTAATTTACAGGTAGGGTGTGTGGCGCAGCCACGCACGCGGTCGGTAGTTTTTTATAGCATTTACTCCCCAAAACTCATTACCGCTGTTTCTTTTGTGCCACCCCAATCTAACGGCAGCCATCCATCCCGTACATAACGGTGAAACGACGAAAACGGCCAATCGCGGACATTGCCGCACAATCCATGTTTGACGGGATTGAAATGGATATAGTCTGCGCAACGTTGCAAATCCGTTTCGTCGCGCACGGTGTGTTCGTAAAAACGCCGTTGCCAAATACCGCGTTCGTGCCGCCGCTGTTTGCTGGCAGACAGGTTTTCGGCATGAGGGAAATGTGCGGAGAATTTGGTTTTAATCAGCCGCCAGCGCAGGGAATAATCCGCATCGTCGGGCGGCAGCGTCCAAATGGCGTGAATATGGTTCGGCAGTACGCATACGGCGACGGTTTCAAAGGGATATTGTTTTTGTACATCCATATAGGCTACACGCAATAAGCTGATATGTTCGACAAGCAGGCGCGATTTTTGGTTGGCGAGTTTGACGGTAAAAAAGAATGTGCCGCCGGCAATGAAGTTTCTGCGATAACGCGCCATAGGATTTTTGCTTGTGGTTTGGGTGTTGGAGAAGGAATAGTTTGTTGTTTAAGGTTTTAACTTCGTTGGAGCTGACGCTTTCAGACGACATTGGAGGCCGACTGAAAGCGCTAGCTTCAACGAAGTTAAAAGTTGAAACGGCAAACCGTCAATCAACCGACCGCGTGCGTGCGTACCGCACACACCCTACACGTTGGTTTTGAAGTTTCGTGTAATTCACAGGTAGGGTGTGTGGCGCAGCCACGCACGCGGTCGGTTGGATATGCAGGCTACTGCTTCTCAAGTTGTTGAAGTATAGTTTTTCTAAGTAATTCTACTTGTTGAGGAAGCTCTTCCCAAGGAGGGAAGATAAGGCCCATGTCATCTTTTAGGATATTAACTCGATTTAGTAAACTGGTAAGCTTAGAAGATTTCATTTTTTCATCTGTTAGAAGGGATAATTCTAAGAATTCATTCTCTAATTTTATTAGCTTCCTTTTTATTAACCCTTCATCAGTTTTTATATTAATTTTAAATGGACTCAAAAGTTCTTGTGAACTTATTTCTTGAGAACTTATAATTTTCATTAAATTTTCCATTTGTCGCCTTAATGAACGCATCTCTGTTTGAATTACATCAAAAGCTAAACTATCTTGAGTTCCTTTTAGATCTGGGATTTGTGCAGGTGATTTTAATGCTAAAAGTTTTACTATTGAATTAATATTTTTATCTTGTTTGTCAACTCCAATTGTTTCATCAATAGCATTAGAAAGTTCATTTTGTGTTTTTAAAACCTCATGATATTTCATATCTTTAGAATATTGTAGATACCTTAGTCCAGTAATATCAAATATTGGTGGGGTGCCAATCTCTTGAATTAAGACAACAGGTTTATCAAATGCTTGCCGAATTCCCAATTCAAATAAAACGTTTGGATTTCTTGTGCTTAAATCACATATGGCAATAGGGGCTTCAATTAATTTTTTTAGGATATCTAACTGTATTAAATTTGTAGCTTTTACATCATCAGCACGACATGCACGGAAACCTGATTTTTCACAAGCAGGGCTAATAATATCTTGATACACATGATGGAAATGGCCTTTAGGATGAGTATCTACGTCAGAAATTGGCATAATTGCAAAACAATATTCTTCATTATTTGTTTTAGTGCTTTTAGAAGCAGACATTTTTAGTATCCTTTAATTTTGATTTATCTAATCTTTAAATTGAGGTTAATCCCATTGTTCTAATACCATCTTCAAATACTTCCCAGTATAACTCCCCTTAACCTTCGCCACCTGCTCAGGGCTACCTGAAGCAATAATTCTCCCCCCGCCATCGCCGCCTTCCGGTCCTAAGTCCACAATCCAATCCGCAGTTTTAATCACGTCCAGATTATGCTCGATAATCACAATCGAGTTGCCTTTGCCTTTCAGACGGCCTATCACTTCCAGCAGCAGGGCGATGTCGGCGAAGTGCAGGCCGGTGGTGGGTTCGTCGAGGATATAGAGTGTTCTGCCAGTGTCGCGTTTGGAGAGTTCCAAGGCAAGTTTGACGCGCTGGGCTTCGCCGCCGGAAAGGGTGGTGGCGGACTGGCCGAGGCGGATGTAGCCTAGGCCTACGTCCATGAGGGTTTGCAGTTTGCGCGATACGGTGGGGACGGCGTCGAAAAATTCGCGGGCTTCTTCGACGGTCATGTCGAGGACTTGGCTGATGTTTTTGCCTTTGTATTGGATTTCGAGCGTTTCGCGGTTGTAGCGTTTGCCGTGGCAGACTTCGCAGGGGACGTATACGTCGGGCAGGAAGTGCATTTCGACTTTGATCACGCCGTCGCCTTGGCAGGCTTCGCAGCGGCCGCCTTTGACGTTGAAGGAGAATCTGCCGACGTTGTAGCCGCGTTCGCGCGAGAGGGGTACGCCGGCGAAGAGTTCGCGGATGGGGGTGAACAGACCGGTATAGGTGGCGGGGTTGGAGCGCGGGGTGCGGCCGATGGGGGATTGGTCGACGTTGATGACTTTGTCGAGGTGTTCGAGGCCGCGGATGTCGTCGTATGGGGCGGGTTCTTCTTGGGCGCGGTTGAGTTCGCGGGCGGTGATTTTGGCGAGGGTGTCGTTAATCAGGGTGGACTTGCCGCTGCCGGATACGCCGGTGATGCAGGTAATCAAACCGAGCGGCAGTTCGAGGGTAACGTTTTTGAGGTTGTTGCCGCGCGCGCCTTTGAGGACGAGCATTCGGTCGGGATTGACGGGCGTGCGTTCAGACGGCACGGCAATGGATTTTTTGCCGCTGAGGTATTGTCCGGTAACGGAATTTTCGCATTTGGCGACGTTTTCGGGCGTGTCGGCAATCAGTACGTTGCCACCGTGTTCGCCCGCGCCGGGGCCCATATCGACCACGAAATCGGCTTCGCGGATGGCATCTTCGTCGTGTTCGACCACAATCACGCTGTTGCCCAAGTCGCGCAGGCGTTTGAGGGTGGCGAGCAGGCGGTCATTGTCGCGCTGGTGCAGGCCGATGGAGGGTTCGTCCAGAACGTACATCACGCCGGTCAGGCCGCTGCCGATTTGGCTGGCGAGGCGGATGCGCTGGGCTTCGCCGCCGGAAAGGGTTTCGGCGGAGCGGGAGAGATTGAGGTAATCCAGCCCGACGTTAATCAGAAAACCGAGCCGCTCGGTGATTTCTTTGAGGATTTTTTCGGCGATTTGTTTTTTGTTGCCGTCTAAATCCAGCGTTTCAAAGAATTGGTGGGTTTTGGTCAGCGGCCAGGCGGAAACTTCGTGCAACGGTTCGCCGCTGACGTAAACGTAGCGGGCTTCTTTGCGCAAACGTGCGCCGCCGCAGCTTGGGCAGGCGCGGTGGTTTTGGTATTCGCGCAGTTTTTCGCGCACGGTTTCGCTGTCGGTTTCGCGGTAGCGGCGTTCGAGATTGGGGATGATGCCCTCGAAGGCGTGGCTGCGGTTGAAGGTGGTGCCGCGTTCGGACAGGTACGTGAAATCAATGACTTCTTTGCCTGAGCCGTGCAGCACGACTTTTTTGACTTTTTCAGGTAGCGTTTCCCAAGCAGCCTGCACATCGAAACCATAATGCCGCGCCAGCGACTGAATCATTTGGAAATAGAACTGGTTGCGCTTGTCCCAGCCGTCAATCGCGCCCGTTGCCAGCGACAATTCCGGATGAGCGACCACTTTTTCGGGGTCGAAGAAATTGGTGTTGCCCAAGCCGTCGCAAGTCGGGCAGGAACCCATCGGGTTGTTGAACGAAAAGAGGCGCGGCTCTAATTCGGGCAGGCTGTACGAACACACGGGGCAGGCAAACCGCGCGGAAAACCAATGTTCTTCGCCGCTGTCCATCTCCATTGCCAGCGCGCGCTCGTTGCCGTGGCGCAGCGCGGTTTCAAAACTTTCCGCCAGCCGCTGCTTGATGTCCGCCTTCACTTTCACGCGGTCGATAACCACGTCGATATTGTGCTTGATGTTTTTTTCCAGCTTCGGTACTTCGTCCAACTGATAGACTTCGCCGTCCACGCGTACCCGTGCAAAGCCCTGAGCCTGTAGATCGGCAAAGAAATCGACAAACTCGCCCTTACGCTCGCGCACCGCCGGCGCCAGAATCATCACGCGCGTGTCTTCCGGCAGCTTCAACACGGCATCAACCATCTGCGATACGGTTTGGCTCGACAGCGGCAAATTGTGTTCGGGGCAATACGGCGTGCCGACGCGGGCGTACAAAAGGCGCAGGTAATCATGGATTTCCGTAACCGTGCCGACGGTGGAACGCGGGTTGTGGCTGGTGGATTTCTGCTCGATGGAAATCGCGGGCGACAGGCCTTCGATCAAATCGACATCGGGTTTGTCCATCATCTGCAAAAACTGCCGCGCATAGGCGGAAAGGCTCTCGACATAACGCCGCTGCCCTTCGGCATACAGCGTGTCAAACGCCAGCGACGACTTGCCGCTGCCCGACAGCCCGGTTACCACCACCAGTTTGTGGCGCGGAATGTCCAAATCGACGTTTTTCAAATTATGCGTGCGCGCGCCGCGGATGCGGATGGTGTCGTTGTCGTGTGAATGTTTGGGATGATGGTTGCACATGGTGTCAGGCCGTCTGAAAAAATAAAATAAACGGCTATTGTAGCACTTTTCAAATGACAGACTGGATAGATAAAGCATTTGATATAAAAGAAACAAAGAGGCCGTCTGAAAATATGTTTTCAGACGGCCTTGATATAGATGGATCAGCTTATCAGTCGATTGTGCGGAGAATTTCGCGCAGGGCTTTTTGCCAGTCGGACGGTTTGATACCAAACTTGGTCTCTAGGCGTGAGCAATCCATAATGCTGTATGCCGGACGCGGAGCGGGCAGGGGGTATTGATCGGTGGTGATTGCGTTCAGTTCCGGAATGCGGAAGCTGTCGTCTAATTGGTGGGCCGTCTGAAAGATAGCTTTGGTAAATTCGTACCATGTTGCCGATTTATTGCCACAGTAATGGAAGATGCCGCGTGGGGAAGTAGGCTGTTGCAATAAACTGATGATGGCATGAGCCAAGTCGCCTGCATAAGTCGGGCAGCCGGTTTGGTCATGAACGATGGAGAGGGAGTCACGCTCTTTAGCAAGGCGCAACATGGTTTTGACGAAATTGCTGCCGTATTCGCTAAACAGCCATGAAGTACGGACGATTGTACTTTCCGGATGCGCGGCTAAAGCCAAAAGCTCGCCTGCAACTTTGGATTGACCGTAAGTGCTGCGCGGATTGGTGTAGTCGGTTTCGCGGTAAGGGCGTTTGCCTTCGCCGTCGAATACATAATCAGTGGAAATATGAATAAAGCGCGCGTGTGCGGCGCGGGCGGCTGCGGCCAGGTTGTGAACAGCGGTTGCGTTGACGGCAAAAGCAGCCTCTGCGTTTTCTTCTGCTTTATCGACGGCAGTGTAAGCCGCGGCATTAACGATGGCATCTGGTTGGAAGTTTTTGATCATGTGATGCACGGCTTCGGTATCGGTAATGTCCAGCGAAGTAGAATCGGTAGCAATCAGTTCCCAATCTTCGGGTAGGCGGTCGCGCAGACAACGGGCAAGCTGGCCTTTGGCTCCGGTCAATAAAGTACGCATGGTTGAGTATCTCCTCTGATAGCTGTTAAATAGGTATTCGTGTCATTATAGTGTAAATACGACAAATTCACATTATTGACGTAGAACAAAATGCGGATGCGGCTGTATTTGGGCAAATTATCGATATCATCTATCCACAATAATAACCACTTATTGGTATTATGTTTGCTTACTATAACTATAGTTAAAGTTCAGCTTTCAACAAGATAGATAAAGGATCTATGCTGTTTGAGAGAGTGTGAATCAATGTTGATGTTTTTATTGTTGCTAGGATAATGGAATTTAAAAACAGGCAAAACTCCGTCCTTTTGTCGGAAAATTCTACCGTTTGATATTTTTCAGTAAATATCTTGAAAAATATAACTAAAATAATATTTGAGCAAGGGCGGATTTGCTCGTTCCTCTAGCTCGATATCTTTATTAACCATTTTGGGAGTAATTATTATGGCAAGATCTTACAGCGGGTCTCGTGGACCCCAGGCTAGTAAGCCTATCTGGACCCCAGGTAAGCCTTACTGCTCTTCTATTCCAGGGCAGTCCGACCCAGCTCACTTCTGCGGTTCATCAAAATCTTCTGGTTCTACCGGTAGCACCTCTAGAATTGGCAGCGTGCCGCCAATAGTTAATGTGGTACCTGGTTCACCTTACCACCCTTGGCACACCAAACCACAACCAAAACTTCGGCGTATACCACGTCCACTAAACCCTGAGCCACACCCACAACCGCAACCACAACCACAAAAACCTCAGCGTAAACCACCTCAACCAAAACCTGAGCCACAACCACAACCACAACCACAACCACAACCACAACCAAAACCACAACCAAAACCACAACCAAAACCTGAGCCTAAGCCTAAGCCAGAGCTAAAACCAGACTGCAAAGACTGTGTTGACGACCATAACCAAGACAACTCATACGGTCACGAAGACAAAAACCCAGGTAATATCATCCGACCCAACGTTATCCGCGGTACTGATGCTAAAGATACCATTTATGGTACTGCTGGCGAAGACATCATCTTCGGTGGCAACGGCGCAGACGTAATCTACGCCGGTGCAGGTAATGACACCATTTACGGTGATGCCGACGGTGACTCTCTGTACGGTGAAGAAGGTAAAGACTACCTGCAAGGTGGTGACGGTAACGACTACCTGAACGGTGGTTCCGGTGCTGACATCATGCGCGGTGGCGACGGTAACGACGTTTATTTCGTTGACGATGCCGACGACCAAGTTATCGAGTACGGTAATCTGAACGGCGGTATCGATACTGTTCGTACCGTTATCGACTACACCTTGACCGATAACGTTGAAAACCTGTTTTTGCAAGGTATGCAAAACCTGAACGGTACCGGTAACTCTTTGAACAACAACATCGAAGGTAACGGCGGCAACAACCATCTGTACGGTTTGGCCGGCGATGACTGCCTGGTTGGTAAAGACGGTAACGACTACCTCGACGGCGGTGTCGGCAACGACATCCTGATCGGCGGTACCGGTAACGACACTTACTTCTTCGACAAAGGTTACGGTCACGACACTATCCGTGAGGAAAGCGGTAATGACACCCTGTTGTTCGGTAAAGGCATTGCAGCTTCCGACGTATTGCTGAGCAAATCAGGTGCCAACCTGACTGTTTCTGTCGGTTCTGACAGCATCACCATCGACGACTGGTTCACCGGTAACAATCACAAAGTTGAAAACTTCAAATTTGCTGACGGTAGCACTTACCAAGTAACCGGCCACGGTGACTACTACTCTCTGTCTGCTGTGAACCACATCCAAGAACAGACTCAAGTTTCTGGATGGTAATTTTCAGGGTTCTTCTCTGAAATCAACGGTTAAGGCCGTCTGAAACCAAAATATAAGGTTTCAGACGGCCTTTATTTTGTAAACAATCTGACGAAAAATTCCAAATTGGGCTAAAATATCGCATTCTTCTGTCTATCTAAGAGATACCCGAAATGTCTGAAATCAGCTTGAAAAAAATCTACTCCGGCAAAGTACGCGATTTGTACGAAATTGACGATAAACGTATGTTGATGGTTGCTTCCGACCGACTGTCTGCATTCGATGTGATTTTGGATGACCCGATTCCGGGTAAAGGGGAGATTCTGACGCAGATTTCCAATTTTTGGTTTAAAAAACTGGCTCATATTATGCCTAACCACTTTACCGGCCATACCGTTTACGATGTTTTGCCTGAAAACGAAGCCAAAGTTTTAGAAAAACGCGCCGTCGTGGCTAAAAAACTCACTCCGGTGAAAGTGGAGGCTATTGTGCGCGGTTATCTGGCGGGTAGCGGTTGGAAAGATTATCAAAAGACAGGCTCTGTTTGCGGTATTCAACTGCCTGAAGGTATGCAGGAAGCGCAGCAGTTGCCCGAAGTGATTTTTACGCCATCGACCAAAGCTGAGGTTGGCGATCATGATGAAAACATCAGCTTTGAAGAATGCGAACGTATTATCGGAAAAGAATTGGCGGCGGAAGTGCGCGCCAAAGCGATTCAGCTTTATACAGAAGCGGCTGAATATGCCAAATCTCGCGGTATTATTATTTGCGATACCAAGTTTGAATTTGGTTTGGATGAAGAAGGTACGCTGACTTTGATGGATGAAGTGTTGACGCCTGACTCCAGCCGTTTTTGGCCTGCCGACCAATACAAAGTCGGTACCAATCCACCGTCTTTTGACAAACAATTTGTCCGCGACTGGCTGGAGCAAAGCGGTTGGAACAAAAAAGCGCCTGCGCCTAAAGTGCCTGCCGATGTAATTCAGAAAACAGTCGAAAAATATCAGGAAGCATTGACTTTGCTGACTCAGGATTAATTTTTAAGTTTGAAGGCCGTCTGAAAGAGATATGTTTCAGACGGCCTTTTTATTGTATCAATACTGGATTTTAAGGATGGTTGCCTTTATAATCGAGAGTTGTTTTCAGTGCCTTTAAAGGCCGTCTGAAAGCTTGTTTATAACCTGCCGCACGGTCTGAAACCCTAACTATGCACATTCGGATTTTAGTGTGCATTATTAGTGTTTTAGCAGTGCGGTATTTTGAAAGGAACAATAATGTTCAATAAACACGTTAAGACCTTCCAATACAGTAATCAAACCGTTACTTTGGAAACTGGCGAAATTGCTCGCCAAGCCGCTGCTGCCGTTAAAGTATCTATGGGCGACACCGTTGTTTTGGTTGCCGTTACTACCAACAAAGAAGTGAAAGAAGGCCAAGACTTCTTCCCTCTGACTGTCGATTACCTCGAGCGTACTTACGCAGCAGGTAAAATCCCCGGCGGTTTCTTCAAACGTGAAGGCAAACAAAGCGAAAAAGAAATCCTGACCAGCCGCCTGATCGACCGTCCGATTCGTCCTCTGTTCCCTGAAGGTTTCTACCACGACATCCAAATCGTAGCGATGGTCGTGTCTGTTGACCCTGAAATTGATTCTGACATTCCTGCAATGTTGGGCGCGTCTGCCGCGCTGGTGTTGAGCGGCGTACCGTTTGCCGGTCCGATTGGTGCGGCACGCGTGGGTTATGTAAACGGCGTGTACGTTTTGAACCCGACTAAAGCCGAATTGGCTAAATCACAATTAGACTTGGTTGTTGCCGGTACTTCTAAAGCCGTGTTGATGGTGGAATCCGAAGCCGACATCTTGTCTGAAGAAGTGATGCTGGGTGCGGTTGTTTACGGTCACGATCAAATGCAAGTGGCCATTAACGCCATCAACGAGTTCGCCGATGAAGTAAACCCTGAAGTATGGGATTGGAAAGCGCCTGAAACCAATGAAGAATTGGTTGCAAAAGTACGCGAAATTGCGGGCGAAACCATTAAAGAAGCGTTCAAAATCCGTCAAAAACAAGCGCGTTCTGCCAAATTGGACGAAGCTTGGAATGCAGTGAAAGATGCGCTGATTACCGAAGAAACCGATACTCTGGCTGCCAATGAAATCAAAGGTATTTTCAAACATTTGGAAGCCGACGTTGTCCGCAGCCAAATTTTGGACGGACAACCGCGTATTGATGGTCGCGACACCCGTACCGTTCGTCCGCTGAACATTCAAACCGGAGTATTGCCGCGCACTCACGGTTCTGCATTGTTTACCCGTGGCGAAACCCAAGCCCTTGCCGTAGCGACTTTGGGTACTTCTCGCGACGAGCAAATTATTGACGCGCTTTCCGGTGAATACACCGACCGCTTCATGCTGCATTACAACTTCCCGCCATATTCTACCGGCGAAGTCGGTCGCGTCGGCGCACCGAAACGTCGTGAAATCGGACATGGCCGCTTGGCAAAACGCGCACTGGTTGCCGTATTGCCGTCTCCTGAAGAATTCAGCTACACCATGCGTGTCGTTTCCGAAATTACCGAGTCCAACGGTTCGTCTTCTATGGCTTCCGTCTGCGGCGGCTGCTTGAGCCTGCTGTCTGCCGGTGTGCCTTTGAAAGCACACGTTGCCGGTATTGCGATGGGTCTGATTTTGGACAACAACAAATTTGCCGTATTGACCGACATCTTGGGCGACGAAGACCACTTGGGCGACATGGACTTCAAAGTTGCCGGTACGACCGAAGGCGTAACAGCGCTGCAAATGGACATCAAAATCCAAGGCATTACCAAAGAAATCATGCAAATCGCTTTGGCTCAAGCCAAAGAAGCACGTTTGCACATCTTGGATCAGATGAAAGCCGCCGTTGCAGGCCCGCAAGAGCTGTCTGCACACGCACCACGCTTGTTCACCATGAAAATCAACCAAGACAAAATCCGTGATGTGATTGGTAAAGGTGGTGAAACCATTCGTTCGATTACCGCTGAAACCGGTACTGAAATCAATATCGCTGAAGACGGTACCATTACTATCGCTGCGACTACTCAAGAAGCAGGCGATGCGGCGAAAAAACGCATCGAAGAAATCACTGCCGAAGTGGAAGTGGGCAAAGTGTACGAAGGTACTGTGGTTAAAATCCTCGACAACAACGTTGGCGCGATTGTCAGCGTGATGCCGGGTAAAGACGGTTTGGTACACATCAGCCAAATCGCTCACGAGCGCGTACGCAATGTCAGCGACTACCTGCAAGTAGGTCAGGTCGTAAATGTAAAAGCATTGGAAGTAGACGATCGCGGCCGCGTGCGCCTGTCTATCAAAGCTTTGCTGGAAGCACCTGCACGCGAAGAGAAAGCAGCCGAATAATCTGATTATTCAAGCTTGAAACAAAAGGCCGTCTGAAAATTTCAGACGGCCTTTTGTTTATTTAAAAGATGAGTATAAAAAACAGGTTTCGCCTTTACTTTGATAAAAGGGATTACTACAATGATTGCAATTTAATAAATATATTTATCTCTCAAGGAGTATGCAATGAATGCTACGCAATTAATCAGCCGGCTGACGCAAACCGTCGGTGAAAAATACATCATCACAGACCCGGCAAAAACTGAACAATACCGTCAAGGCTATCGTTTTGGCGAAGGCAAGGCGTTGGCGGTTGTCCGTCCGGGTACGGTGTTGGAAATGTGGCAAATCTTGCAGGCGTGTGTTGAGGCTGGTGTTATCGTGATTACGCAGGCCGCCAATACTGGCCTGACCGGCGGATCGACTCCTGACGGTAATGATTACGACCGCGATATCGTGATTGTGAATACCATGCGTCTGAACATCATTCAGCCGATTAACAATAACGAACAGGTTGTCTGCCTACCCGGTTCTACCCTGAATCAATTGGAGCTGCTGCTGAAACCTTTAGGCCGTGAGCCACACTCCGTGATCGGCTCGTCCTGTATCGGCGCATCTGTATTGGGTGGCGTATGTAATAACTCCGGCGGCGCTTTGGTACAGCGTGGCCCGGCTTATACGGAAATGGCTCTGTTTGCACAAATCAACGAAGAGGGCAAACTGGAGCTGGTCAACCATTTGGGCATTGATTTGGGCGAAACCCCTGAAGAAATTCTGACCAATCTGCAAGGTTTCCATTATCAGAAAAAAGACATTGTTCAAAATGCAGGCAAAGGGCATGACCATGCTTATTGCGATCATGTCCGCCAAGTGAATGAACCGACTGCCGCCCGTTTTAATGCCGACCCTGCGCGTCACTACGAAGCATCAGGTTGCGCGGGCAAGCTGATGGTGTTTGCCGTACGCTTGGATACGTTCCCACAAGAAAAACAGACTGCCGTTTTCTATATCGGCACCAATGATATTAATGAGCTGACCGATATTCGTCGTGCTGCTTTGAGTGAGTTTAAAAACCTGCCTATTTCCGGTGAGTATATCCATCGTCATGCTTTTGATATTGCTGCCGTTTATGGTAAAGATACTTTTTATATCATTAAGACGTTCGGTACCCACCAACTTCCGAAACTGTTTGATCTGAAAGCCCGTGTGGATAGATTCAGCAAAAAGATAAGTTTCTTACCAAAACACTTCTCTGATAAATTCATGCAACTGATCAGTAAAATTTTGCCCGATCACTTGCCGAAGTCTATGCGCAACTATCGGGATAAATATGAACATCACCTGATTTTAAAAATGGGTGGCGAGGGCGTAGAAGAAGCGCGTGCTTTCTTGAAAGAATATTTTGCAACCCATGGCGGCGCATTCTTCGAATGTAATGCCGAAGAAACGCAGGCGGCCATGCTGCATCGCTTTGCTGTGGCTTCTGCCGCGATCCGTTACCGTTCTGTACATGATGATGAAGTAGAGGATTTGGTTGCACTCGATATCGCCTTGCGCCGTGATGATCGTGATTGGTTTGAAACACTGCCGCCTGAAATTGACAATAAAATCATCCATAAATTGTATTACGGACATTTTATGTGTCATGTGTTCCATCAGGACTACATCATTAAAAAAGGCAACGACTGTATGGCTTTGGAACATGAAATGCTCCATCTGCTTGACCAACGCGGTGCGCAATATCCTGCCGAGCATAATGTCGGTCATCTGTATGAAGCCAAGCCCGAGCTGAAACAGTTCTATAAAAAACTTGACCCGACCAACAGCTTCAACCCCGGTATCGGTAAAACCAGTAAGAAGAAAAACTGGGCAGAATAAAGCATAGTCAAAATAAAGGCCGTCTGAACTTTTCAGACGGCCTTTTTATATGCTTGCTTATCAGAACAAGTTGCTGACAAAAATCAGCAGAATCACCAACGGTACGAGGTATTTCACATAGGCAAACCAGATATTGACAGTGGTCTGGTTGCCTTTGTAGAGCAATTCGTCCTTCGCTTCATCTTTCATCACGAAGCCGACAAACAAGGCAGAGCCGAGCGCGGTCAGCATAAACAGGATGTTGCCGCTGATATAGTCAAAGGCATCAAAAATGTTTTTACCAAACACGGAAATGTCTTTCCATGGACCGTAGCTCAAGATGGAAGGAATATTGCCGAAGATAAAAATACCTGCCAGTACGATGGTAATCGCGGCTGCGCGGCGGATTTTGGTTTTCTCCTGAATGGTCGTAATCAACACTTCATAAATAGTCAGAGAAGTGGTCAGCGCGGCAATCAGAAGCAGGGAGAAGAAAATTACTGCAAACACAGGGCCTGCCCACATATTGGAAAACACGATCGGCAGGCTTTGGAACACCAGAGTCGGGCCGGAGTTAGGGGCAACGCCGAAGCTGAAGAGGGAAGGGAAAATCATGAAGCCCGCCAACACGGCAATCAAAGTGTTGGTAATCGCGGTAATCACGGCCGTCTGAACCAGATCTTCATTTTTATCCAGATAGCTGGATAACGTAATCATCACGCCGAAACCCAAGCTCAAGGCGAAGAATACTTGTCCTAAAACGAAGACGAACAGTTCAGCGGTAATTTTGCTGAAGTCAGGTTTCAGATAGAAGGTAATACCTTCCATTGCGCCCGGCAGGGTAACGTTGCGCACGACCATGGCAATCAGGAATAAAAACAGCAAAGGCATCAGGTATTTTGCCGCTTTTTCAATACCACCGATTACGCCTTTGACCAAGATCCATTGGTTTACAACCACAAAAAGGAAGGTGTAGAAAGCAATTTCCCAAGGGCTGTTTTCGATGTGTTCGGTAAAGAAGCTTTTGGTGACTTCGCCGGAAACCGGACTGGAAATGTCCAAATTACCGCCGATGATATTGATGATGTAGCTGATCACCCAGCCGCCGAGCACCATGTAATAGGCCATGATGCCGAATGCGCCGAGCAGGCCCATCCAACCGACCAATTTCCAAACTTTGGCAACGGGTTTGCCATTCATTGTGCCGCCAAACGCATCCAGCGCGTTCACGCCTTTACGGCGGCCGATGACGTTTTCCACCAAAATCATCGGAATACCGATGACCAGCATGGCGATACAGAACAGAAACACATACGCGCCGCCGCCGTTTTCACCGACCAAATACGGGAAACGCCATGTTGCGCCAAAGCCGACAGTCGCGCCGGCAACGGTAAGGATGTAAGTCAAACGGTTGGACCAGGTTTGACGGGGTTGATTGGAAGACATAAATACTCAGATGTATAAAAACAAAGACAACATTTTACCGCAAAGATTTAACGAATCTTGACTAAAGTCTAAAAAGAAAATTAGTTAAAAAAACCATGTAGTAAAGAATTTTTAGTGGATTTATCTGGTTTGATTGGTATTAAAACCTGCAAACAGAGAATTTGGCTGAAGCGATATGAATGATTGAAAGAGCCGTAACGATAAAGGCCGTCTGAAAAGTAGGATATGGGAAAAGGTTGTTGTGAGGATATTGGATAGCACCAAGGTGTGCTTTCAAGTATGTCGGCAACAAAGATGGTATTTATCTAAGGCTGTCTAATAACATCCTGTAACCTTAGCTTGGATAGTCGCTGATAGTTTTTCTTTCTATAAAACGATTTGTCTGAAATGGGAACGGCACAGATTGATGCGGAAGAGACGAGAAAGAGAAAAGGAGTAATGGCAAGTTAATGAGTGGAGACGGGGTTTAGCAATGATGGCTTCTTTAGATGAGATGGGCCGTCTGAAAGTACGCCCGCTTGGTTGCCAAATTTTAGATAAAAAAAAACCATCTATACTAAGGGGAAAGTATAGATGGCCAAACACATTACGGGGAAAACGTCTTACTCACTTACTCACTTCTTTCGAAGCAAGCGTTACTCAGACAGGCGAATTATACAATAGTTCAGTCTTCACAGTGTTAAATTCTGTTAAATAAAAATAATAAGGTTTAGATTTTTGATTTTAAATAAATAAAAAATCCATATTGTTTAAAAATTTATCGAAAAAATTTGGAATTTTTTTAGATTTGGATAAATTTCCATTCTCCGGCGGCTAAATCATCGACATTCCAGTCGCCGAATTCCTCACGGTGGAGCTGCTCGACACGGTTGCCTGCGGCCGCAACCATGCGTTTGACCTGATGGTATTTACCCTCGGTAATAGTCATCATCAATGTGATTGGGTCGGCCAATACTGCTTCGGCTGCGGCAACGGTTTCATTATCGTCATGCAGAAGGACGCCGTTTTTGAGTGTGGTGCAAAGGGTATCGTCGGCAGGATGTTTCAAAGTGACGCGGTAGAGCTTCGGAACTTTGTGTTTGGGCGAGGTAACGCGGTGGTTAAATTGCCCGTCGTTGGTAATCAGAATAATGCCGGTTGTGTCTGCATCCAAGCGACCGACTGCCTGCATATCGATATTGCGCATGTGCTCGGGAAACAGGCTGAAGATGCTTGGATATTGCTGAGGTTTATGCGAAGTCTCGTAATCCGCAGGCTTATGAAGCAGAATGTAGAAATGGGGCATGGGGACGGCGGCAATTTCTTCGCCGTCAACAGACAGGGTGTGCACTTGAGACGGATCGATATTGTCTTTGGCACGATTATGGATTTCGCCGTTGATGGTAATGCAGTCGTTGTCTATCAGCCATTGGCATTGCTTGCGGCTGCCGAGGCCTTGTGATTGGATGTATTTGAGCAGTTGCATGGTTGGTTGAAAAGTAAGAAATGTTCAGACGGCCTTTATTGTACTGGAAAACCGGTGTTTAGGCCGTCTGAAAAGTAGGGGCAAAAAAAATCGCCCCTTTAAAATTTTAAGGGGCGCAAAAGGAACACAAACCACTACCAAAAACTGTTACAGGGCAAATTCTCCTATTTGATGTGTTGCCGGATAAAGTGCTTTCATCAAGTCATGTGGTGAAAGCGAGAAATCTTTGCTATTTGTCGTCAGACGGCCTTGCTGCGGCGTCAGCTCAAGCAATCGGGCGTTTGCCGACTGGATAAACTTGTTTTTCGTGCGCTGCATTTTTCTTTGCAGGGCGGAAACAACGCGGTTGTACAGACTGTCTTTTTGTTTGACTTCGCGTGTACCGGCAACCCAGCTCAAGCGTGTATTGCCATCTTCATCTTCAATCAGCAGGATGCCGGTTTCTGATTGGGGCGATTTACCCATGCAAGGGAGCCAAACATAATATCGGCCATCTAAAGTAATGAATACTGCGTCATGTACTTCACATTCGTCGCAACACTTGGTAGCGATTAAAGAGCGGATGGCTTGTTGGTGCAGTCTCAGAATGTCAAGGGAGACTTGCTTAAAAATACTTTCGGGCATTTTCTTCTCCTTTCATTCTGTTGTACGGTTGTTTTGTCTCGATGGGTTGTATTATACGGCGATTTTTTAAATTTGCAAATGATAATTGTTCCTATTATTTAATCTGTAAGTAAGGTATTAATTATTAAAGAAATTAAATTTAAAAAATTTTCTAGAAATTGGGTTTTCTACTCAAAAATGTTGTAATAGATGGCCATTAAATGAGAAAAGAATAAAGGCCGTCTGAAAAAATCCAGCTAAAAAGGGTATTTCAAAAGTAGCTAAAGTTTTGCTGACTATACATTTCAGACGGCCTTCAGTATGATTCAGGACGTTTTGATAATTGCAGAAACTACCAACCATGAGCCAACGTCAGATTATCCTCGATACGGAAACCACGGGTCTTTATCCTGAAAACGGCGACCGTCTGGTCGAATTTGCCGGCTTGGAAATGATAAACCGCCAAATGACCGACTCCACCCTTCATTTATATGTCCACCCTGAGCGCGATATGCCGGAGGAAGCGGCGAAGGTGCATGGTTTGACGATTGAAGTATTGGAAGCGAAGAATGCGCCGCCGTTTGCTCAAGTGGGTAAACAGATTGCCGACTTTATCCGTGGCGCAGAGCTGATTATCCATAATGCCAAGTTTGACGTCGGCTTCCTGAATATGGAATTCCGCCGCATGGGTTTGCCTTCTATTGAGGAACTCGGTTGCAAAGTTACAGACACGCTGGCCATGGCGCGTGAAATGTTTCCGGGGCAAAAGGCAAGCTTGGATGCGTTGTGTAACCGCTTTTCCGTTGACCGCAGCAAACGTGTCTTGCACGGCGCGTTAATCGACTGCGAGCTTTTGGGTGAAGTCTATCTTGCCATGACGCGTCAGCAGTTCGACCTGATGGGCGGCGAGGCGGAAGAAGAGGGCGAAGTCAAACAAACCGTTATTGCCGAAACCAAACGTACATCGCAGTTGAAAGTTATCAAAGCCAATGCAGACGAGCTGGCCGCACATGAAAAATATTTGGACGATTTAGGCGAAGCGTGTGTATGGCGAAAGGCCGAAATGCCTGATGAGGCCAATGCCGGAGCGTCAGCATGAGGCGCCGCAATATTGCTTTGATTCCTGCTGCCGGTGTGGGAGCGCGATTTGGCGCAGGAAAACCCAAACAATATGTTGAAATCAATGGTAAAGCCGTATTGCAACATACCATAGAAATCTTTGAGCAACACTCCCGTATAGATTTAATTGCCGTTATTCTTTCACCGGAAGATTCAGTTTTTCAGACGGCCCTGTCTGAGAAAGTACGCGTCTTTCGAGTAGGCGGCGCAAGTCGTGCCGAAACGGTACGCAATGGTGTGTCCGTTTTATTGGAGCAAGGTTTGGCCGAGGCGCAAGACAATATTTTGGTTCATGATGCCGCGCGCTGTTGCCTGACTGCTGAAGCGTTAACACGTTTGCTTGATGAGGCGGGTGAGAAGGATGAAGGCGGTATTTTGGCTATACCGGTGGCCGATACGCTCAAGCGCTCAGACGGCAGTCATCATATTGAGGAAACCGTTGCGCGCGCAGGATTATGGCAGGCGCAAACGCCGCAACTTTTTCAGACGGCCTTGTTACACCGTGCTTTATCGGTTGATGATTTAAGTGAAATTACGGATGAAGCGTCAGCGATTGAAAAACTGGGTATCCGGCCGTGCTTGGTGCAGGGCGATACGCGCAATTTGAAATTGACGCTGCCTCAAGACGAATACATTGTCAGATTGTTGCTCAAGGCCGTCTGAACAATCAAAACCCATTATTTAAGGAAACAAACATGAATATCCGTGTCGGACAGGGCTACGATGTCCATCAGTTGGTTGAAGGTCGAGATTTGATACTCGGCGGCATCAACATTCCGTTTGAAAAAGGCTTGCTGGGTCATTCAGATGCCGATGCGCTTTTGCATGCGATTACCGATGCCCTGTTGGGTGCGGCCGGTTTGGGCGATATCGGCAGTCATTTTCCTGATACTGCCGCCGAATTCAAAGATGCCGACAGCCGTGTGCTGTTGCGCGAGGCTTATCAAAGCGTGCAGGAATTGGGTTGGAAGGTGGTCAATGTCGATACGACCGTGATTGCGCAAAAGCCAAAACTTGCGCCGCACATTCCGGCAATGCGCGCCAATATTGCCGCAGATTTGTGTTTGCCTGAAAGCTGCGTGAACATCAAGGGTAAAACCAACGAAAAACTTGGCTATCTGGGACGTATGGAAGCCATTGAAGCGCAAGCGGCAGTATTGCTGATTAAGGCCTAAGAGCTTAAAATTACTTTATTATTCAAACTGAAAGACTGACAACATGGCAACTCAAGACGAACTCAAACGTATTGCCGCCGAAAAAGCGGTGGAATTTGTTCCTGAAAACGAATACATCGGTATCGGTACCGGCTCTACCATCAACTTTTTTATCGAAGCTTTGGGTAAAAGCGGTAAGAAAATCAAGGGTGCCGTGTCTACTTCTAAAAAATCCAGCGAGCTTTTGGCAAAATACGAGATTCCAGAAGTTTCACTGAATGAAGTGATGGGTTTGGCAGTTTATATTGACGGCGCAGACGAAGTCAACCACGCGCTGCAAATGATTAAAGGCGGCGGCGGTGCGCATTTGAACGAAAAAATCGTGGCCAGCGCATCCGATAAATTTGTCTGTATCGCCGATGAAAGCAAATATGTTTCCCGTTTGGGCAAATTTCCATTGCCGGTAGAAGTGGTTGAAAATGCCCGTTCGCTGGTGTCGCGCAAACTGCTTGCCATGGGCGGACAGCCTGAGTTGCGTGTCGGCTATACTACTTTCTATGGCAATCAAATCGTTGATGTTCACGGCCTCAATATCGACCAAGCCCTGAAAATGGAAGACGAAATCAATAAAATCACCGGCGTACTCGAAAACGGTATTTTTGCCCGTGATGCCGCCGATGTATTGGTTTTGGGTACGGCAGAAGGTGCAAAAGTCATCCTGCCTTGTCAGGATTAATAAAGATTAATTAATCTTAAAGGCCGTCTGAAAGTGCATCAGGTCTTTCAGACGGCCTTCAATTTGGCAAAATATGCAAATCAGTAAAATTATAAAATGGTTGCCCGTTGTTTTATCTGTTTTGGGTGCGCTTGGTTACAGCTCACGCGATACCGAGTTGATTCGTACAGGGGTAAGCGTTGCTGCCACATTGGCACAAGGCGACAATATCGGTTTAGAAAAGGTCAATGAATGGCTGGGTGAAAATGTCGTCAAAGCCACATCTGACACCAAAGCCGAAGCTAAACCCAAACCGGAACAAAAACAAAAGTCATCGCGACAATTCTACACATACAACGGGAAAATCATCAAAATCCATGATGGCGATACCATGCACATTATCGATAGCGACGGCAGGAAACACAAAATCCGCATGGCCTATATCGATGCGCCGGAAATCAATCAAGCCTATGGTACGCAATCACGAGACAATTTGATTGATGCTGCACTAAATAAAAAAGCCAAAGTCCGCGTGTTTGAAGCCGACCGCTACCAGCGCGAAGTTGCCCAAGTATCAGTCGGCACGATTGACTTGAATTTGATGCAGATACGGGATGGCGCCGCATGGCATTATGAAAGTTATGCCCAAAAACAACAAAGTAAAACTGCTTACACCGACTATTCGGCCGCACAAAAACAAGCCAAGGAAAAGCGTAAAGGCTTATGGAAAAAAGACAATCCGCAAGCGCCTTGGCAATTTCGCCGTCAAAACCATGAGCAGCAGAACGGCAATAAAAAGCAGTCTGATAAACAATGGTTTGGGATTTGGTAAGTTTTAAGAAAGAGGCCGTCTAAAAACTTTCAGACGGCCTTTAATCATCAAGGTTTAGTATAAGATAAGAATGTGTGGCAGGTTTCTGATTAGAGGGTAAGAGAAATAAAAGTGTAATGTAATATTTTTAAGAAGGGCAGATATGAAAAAAGACACCGTTAGTTGGTGTCTTTAGTATCTGGCAGAGAGGAAGGGATTCGAACCCTCGATACGCTATTCACGTATACACGCTTTCCAGGCGTGCGACTTAAACCACTCATCCACCTCTCTGTGGACTATTATCCTGAGTTGTTATTTCAGAATAATGTGAAAACTTGACTGATTGATTTATTAGTGGTGCCCAGGAGAAGACTCGAACTTCCACACCCGTGAGGATACTAGCACCTGAAGCTAGCGCGTCTACCAATTCCGCCACCTGGGCAATTTAAATTTTCTTTAAGCAAAGAAGCACCAAAATATTTGGTGCCCAGGAGAAGACTCGAACTTCCACGCCTGTGAGGACACTAGCACCTGAAGCTAGCGCGTCTACCAATTCCGCCACCTGGGCTTTGCTTTATTCTTCAATTTAAGGTAGAGTTGACTACCTGAACTGCGAAGAAGCAGCTATTATATATTTTAAAAAAAGAATGTCAACTATCAAAATGAACAAAAATACTAAATCTTTAAATTTACGAGAAAAAGACCCGTATTTGGAGCGGGAGAAACAACGTTACGCTCATCCGCTGCCCAGCCGTGAATGGGTTATTGAATTATTGGAACAAAAAGGTGTGCCGACCAAAATCGAAGCTTTGGCACATGAATTGTCGATTACAGAAGATGAATATGAATTCTTCGAACGCCGTCTGAAAGCGATGGCGCGTGATGGTCAGGTGTTGATCAACCGACGTGGCGCGGTGTGTGCGGCAGAGAAATTGGCATTGGTTAAATGCCGTGTCGAAGCGCATAAAGACGGCTTTGGTTTTGCCGTGCCGCTAACGCCGACAGGCGAGGGCGATTTTGTTTTGTATGAGCGTCAGATGCGCGGTGTGATGCATGGGGATATTGTTACCGTTCGTCCTGCCGGTATTGACCGCAGAGGCCGTCGTGAAGGTACGGTTTTGGATGTGGTGGAGCGTGCGCAGTCTAAAGTGGTCGGCCGTTTTTATATGGATCGCGGCGTGGCCATTTTGGAAGCGGAAGACAAGCGTTTGAGCCAAAGTATCGTGCTGGAACCTGAAAGCGTGGCGCAATTTAAACCGCAATCCGGCCAAGTGATTGTGGCTGAAATTGAGACGTATCCTGAAGCGCATCGTCCTGCAGTAGCTAAGCTGATTGAAGTGTTGGGCGATTATGCCGACAGCGGTATGGAAATCGAAATCGCTGTACGCAAGCACCATTTGCCTCATCAATTCAGTGAAGCATGTGTCAAAGCCGCGAAGAAAATTCCCGATCATGTGCGTAAAACCGACTTGAAAGGGCGCGTGGACTTACGCGATTTGCCTCTGGTAACCATTGATGGCGAAACTGCACGGGACTTTGACGATGCGGTTTTTGCTGAAAAAGTCGGCCGCAATTACCGTTTGGTGGTGGCGATTGCCGATGTCAGCCATTATGTCCGTCCTGATGACGGAATCGATGTGGATGCTCAAGAACGCAGTACCAGCGTGTATTTCCCACGCCGTGTTATTCCGATGTTGCCGGAGAAGTTGTCCAACGGTATCTGCTCGCTCAATCCTGATGTTGAACGCCTGTGTATGGTGTGCGATATGGTGATTACCTATGCCGGCAATATCAAGGAATACCGTTTCTATCCGGCAGTAATGCGTTCTCATGCGCGACTGACTTACAATCAAGTTTGGGATTGGATTTCAGACGGTCAGGATCATCCGTTTAAGCAACAAATCGATACTCTGTATCAGTTATTTAAAATCTTGCAGAAAAAGCGTTTTGAGCGTGGCGCGGTTGAGTTTGAGAGCGTTGAGACTCAGATGATTTTCGACGACAACGGTAAAATCGATAAGATTGTTCCTGTTGTCCGCAGCGATGCGCACAAGCTGATTGAAGAATGTATGTTGGCGGCGAATGTTTGCGCGGCAGAATTTTTGCTGAAGAACAAACATACGGCTTTGTTCCGCAATCACTTGGGTCCGACTCCCGAAAAACTGGCCACTTTACGCGAGCAACTTGGTTTGCTGGGGCTGAGTTTGGGTGGCGGCGATAATCCGACGCCGAAAGACTATGCTGCGCTTGCCGAGCAATTTAAAAACCGTCCGGATGCGGAGCTGTTGCAAGTAATGATGTTGCGTTCTATGCAGCAGGCGGTTTATGAGCCGCATTGCGACGGTCACTTTGGTTTGGCTTATAGTGCATATGCACACTTTACATCGCCTATCCGCCGTTATCCGGATTTGACGGTACATCGTGCCATTAAGGCTGTATTGAACGGACAAACTTACCAACCCAATAAAACCTGGCAGGCTTTGGGCGTGCATACCTCTTTCTGCGAGCGTCGTGCCGATGATGCCAGTCGCGATGTGGAAAACTGGCTGAAAACTTATTATATGCGCGACAAAGTCGGCGAAGTCTTCAGTGGCAAGATTTCGGGCATGACCAGCTTCGGTATTTTTGTAACCTTGGACGATATTCATATTGACGGCTTGGTACATATCAGTGATTTGGGAGAGGATTATTTCAACTTCCGTCCTGAAATTATGGCGATTGAGGGCGAACGCAGCGGTGTCCGTTTCAACATGGGCGATACGGTCACTGTAAAAGTCGCGCGAGCCGATTTGGATACCAGCAAGATTGATTTGACCTTAGTCAGCGGCGGTTCAGTCGGTAAGAAACGTGGTAGTAGAAAAGCGAAACCTGTGAGTAAGCCAATAGCTGCTGACAAACCTGTTGAGAAACGTAAGCGTAAACTTTCAGCTAAAGAAATTGATGAAGCGTTGGCTGCTCCCGTGAAGGCAAAGAAGAGCAAGGTGAAAAGTAAACCTGCCTCCAAGCCTGCTAAGCCAAGTAAACCTAAAGCCGCGAGCAAGAAAAAAGCGCAGGCGAAAACAGCTTCCGTCAAAGCCGGGGGTAAAAGTAATGCTCAACACAAAAGCGTGAAGATTAAAGTGAAGAAAGCTGCTAAGAAATAGGCGGCATTCAATTCAGGCCGTCTGAAAAGTTTCAGACGGCCTGAATTTGTGATTTTATGAATAAAACCAAGGATAAATAAGATGATAAAACTATACGGTATTCCCAATTGCGATACGGTTAAAAAAGCGCGCAGTTGGTTGGCGGAAAATGGCATCGAGTTTGAGTTTGTAGATTTTAAGAAAAACGCCCCGACTGCCGAATTGATTGATGGCTGGCTGGAGCAGGCAGCTTTGGAAATTTTGCTCAATAAAAGAGGCACGACTTGGCGCAAGTTGGATAAAGATGCGCAAGAATTTGCCGCAACAAAAGAAGGTGCGATTGCTTTGATGATGGAAAATCCCAGCATCATCAAGCGGCCTGTATTGGTCAAAGAAGGACAGGTTCATGTCGGATTTTCAGTAGACGCGTATCAGGAAATTTTCGGATAAGGCATTTTTAGGTTTTTAGGCCGTCTGAAAAAGCAAGCCTCGAAAAAATACGTTACAATACGCGCTTTGAGCCTGTTTTCAGGATTTTAAGATTTTTGCGGCAGCATTTTCCGGCTGCCACGCCAAACTTTTCTTTCGGATAAATATGTTCCATATTGTTGAAAAATATAAAACACCCGCCCAGATTGTTTTAGGTATCATTGGTCTGACCTTTATCGGATTCGGTGCCAATAATTTGTCTTCGCCGGGTTCTGATTACATTGTCAAAGTCGGGGATGAGAAGGTCAGCGAGCATGCTTTACAGATTGCGATACAAAATGAGCAGGCTGCCGGCAATAATGCGCCTTCGCGTGATGCTATATTCCAATCTTTATTGCAAAGAGCTTACCTGAAGCAGGGTGCCAAGCTGATGGGCATTGCTGTGTCTCAGGAACAAATCAAGCAAGTTATCGTGGATGATCCGAATTTCCATGATGCTTCCGGCAAATTCAGTCAGGATTTGCTCAAGAAGTATTTGGATCAGCGCAAAATGACGGAGGATCAGTTTGTCGAAGATATCCGCGAACAGTTCCAATTGCAAAATCTGTTGAATTTGGTGCAAAACGGTGCGTTGGTCAGCGATGCGCAAGCGCGTCAGTTGATTAACCTGACCCAGGCCACCCGTACCATCCGTTCATTTACATTCAGCCCTGAAGCATTTGCGGCACAAGTAAAAGTAGATGATGCGGCTTTGCAAAAGTATTATGAAGCGCATAAGAAAGATTATTTGATTCCTCAAGCCGTTAAGCTGGAATATGTGGCTTTGAACATCAAAGATTTGGCTGACAAGCAAACCGTCAGTGCGGAAGAAGTACAAAAAGCTTACGACAGTAAAAGCGTAGATTTGTCGCCAAGAGCCGAAATTGCGCATATTTTCATTCCGGTTATGCCTAACGGAGATGAAGCAAGTAATGCGGAAATTAAAGCCGAAGTGGACAAAATGGCTGCAGAGCTCAAAGCGCACCCAGATGCTTTTGCCGAGTTGGCGGCCAAGTACTCCAAAGATTTGTCCAGCAGCAACAAAGGCGGCAATTTGGGCTACCTGAGCAAAAGCGGCGGTAGTGGCTTTGGACCTGAATTCGATAAAGCGGCATTTGCATTGGGCAAAGGCGAAGTCAGCGATACCGTTAAATCGTCTTTGGGTTATCACATCATCAAAGTTTTGAATGTCGAAGCTGAGCCGACTTTGGAACAAGCCAAAGCGCGTATCGAAGCAGCCTTGAAACTGAAAAAAGCAGCTTCTGCCTTTAACGCTGCCAAAGAAAAATTAGGTGAAGATACCTTCAACGATCCATCTTCTTTGGCAAAAGCAGCTGCCAATTCAGGCTTGAAAGTGGAAAACTTGGATGAGTGGGTGACCAAAGCGGGCGCCAAAGAAGCCGGTTTGCCTGAAACGTTGATTAATGCTGCGTTTAGCGACGATGTACTGAAGAAAAAACACAATTCTGAAGTCATTGCCATCAACAACGAAACCGTTTGGGTTATTCGTGCGAAAGAAGTGCGCGAAGAGAAAATTGCACCATTTACAGAAGTTAAAGACACTGTCCGCGCAGCATATCTGCGCTCTGAAGCCGCCAAACTGGCAGAGAAGAAAGCCCAAGAAACTTTGGCTGCATTGAAAGCCGGTAAAGCTGCCGATGTTCAATGGTCGCCTGTTTCGCAATTGAGTGCGCAAGATGCACGCAAAACCATGTCTCCTGAAGCTTATGCGGCTTTGCTGAAAGCGCGTCCTGTCGGCGGTAAACCTGCGTACGCATTATTGGAAGGTATGCCTGCACCGGTGATTATGGAAGTTCAGAGCGTTTCTGCTCCTGAAAATGCCGATTCACAGATTCCGGCTGCCAAACAGGCTTTGGTTCAGCAGCTTTCTGCGAATGTGTTCGATAATTTACTCCAGTATTTGGGTAAGAAAATCGATCGTAAGCAAGGCGCACAGCAAGTTAATAATGCTGCCGAATAAGCAGAGTATTTGAGTAGGGCAGCCGGATAAATTCCGGCTGTTTTCTTATTTTTAGCTATCTTTTAAAAGGCCGTCTGAAATCATGAGTAAAAAACCTGATGCCTTTGTCCGCTTGATTAATGCATTAAAAATCCTGCCCAATGTCGGCCCGAAATCCGCACAACGCATGGCTTATCAGCTTTTACAGTACAAACGCGAAGAAGCGCAGGAGTTGGTGGATGCTTTGCAATTTGCCTTGAGACAGGTGCAGCATTGTCGGATGTGTAACACATTTTGCGAGGGCGATTTGTGTGAAATTTGTGCGGACGAAAAACGTGAGAAAAGCCGCTTGATGATTGTGCATATGCCGGCGGATGTTTCCAGTATGGAGGCGGCTAATTGTCATGATGGCCTGTATTTCGTTCTGATGGGGCAAGTCAGTCCGGCGCAGGGCATGGATATTTCGGCAGTAGCGTTAGATAAGCTGGTTGCCCGTTTGCAGGTGAGCGATATTGAGGAAATTATCATTGCAACCAACTTCACAGCCGAAGGCGATGCGACAGCATATGTATTGGCAGAATTGTTTAAAAACCTTCCTTATAAAGTCAGCCGATTGGCAAGGGGAATCCCTTTAGGCGGCGAGATGGAATATGTGGATGCCGGTACTTTGGCTCAAGCTGTTTACGATAGAAGGAATATCCAATCTTAAATGGCAATATAAAAAGGCCGTCTGAAAGTCTTTCAGACGGCCTTTTCATTGATTAAATCAGATTATTTGCAGCTGACGCCTTGAATTTGAGGCGTATCGCCGTTGCCGACTTTGAATGCGCATTTGGTTGCGCTGCTGCCGGATACGGTAACAACACCGTTTCCACTGTTGAGGCTGACAGGTTCTTTTACGCCCATGCCGACAGCAGTGGCTGCCAGTTTTTGAACATCGGCGTCGGAGTAAGCGGTATTGTTTGAACTGATTTTGATTTCTTTGGCAGCATATGCATTGAAGCTGAATGACAAACCTACAGCTACAGATACGAGGGCCAAGAATTTTTTGCTGTTCATTAGTGTATTTCCTTTTTGATGGTGACAAAGTGTGTCACAGCTTCAGAATAAGGGCGATTGGCCGATTGTGCAAGTTTTTCGGCGGAATTTACGGGAAGATACATGGTTTTACATACGCTTTATCCCTGAATGCTACATCAGTCGGGCAATCGGACGACCTGTCGGTTTTACGGTACAATAAGCCTTTTTTGACAAACGAATGAGGCATTTTTGAATGGCTTCTTTAGAAACTTGGATAGGCCTGCGCTATCTGCGTGCGAAAAAACGCAATGGCTTTATGTCATTTATTACCATGATTTCAATCGCCGGTATCGCCTTGGGTGTAACGGCTCTGATTGTGGTTTTATCCGTGATGAACGGATTTCAGAAAGAGATACGCGGTCAATTGTTGAACGTTGCACCTCATGCGGAAATTGGCTATTACGATGTCGGTAGCGCGCCGGGTTGGCAGAATTTGCGCGAATTTGTAAAAGGCAAAAAGGAAGTATTGGCCAGCGCGCCTTATGTTTCCGATCAGGCTTTACTTGCCAATGCCGGTGAAGTGCGCGGTGTTCAGATACGCGGTATTTTGCCGTCTGAAGAAAAAAATGTCGTTGATTACGGCAAGGATATGCCGGCCGGTAGTTTCGACGATTTGAAGCCAGGCGAATTTGATATTATTTTGGGCCAAGGGCTTGCTGAGGCATTGGGCACGGAGATTGGCGGCAAGGTTACAGTGATTACGCCAGAGGGTAACGTTACCCCTGCCGGCGTGGTACCGCGCTTGAAGCAGTTTAATGTGGTCGGTGTGGTAAAAACAGGTGTTTATGAAGTCGATAACACCTTGGCCATGACGCATATCAAGGATGCGCAAGTCTTGTATCGACTGGGAGAAAATGTCGGTGGGCTGCGTTTGCGACTGGCTGATCCTCAGAATGCGCCGTCTTTCATTGCCAAGTTGATTCCAGATGCTAAAAAAGATGAAGTTTGGGTGCGTGACTGGACGTTTAACAACCGCAGTTATTTTGAAGCCGTAGAGTTGGAAAAACGCATGATGTTCATCATTTTGACACTGATTATCGCGGTTGCTGCGTTTAACCTCGTCTCGTCTTTGGTAATGGCGGTAACGGAAAAGCAAGCCGATATTGCGATTTTGCGCACGTTGGGTTTGTCCCCGGACGGCGTCATGAAGATTTTCTTGGTACAAGGCGCATTTGCGGGGTTCTTCGGTACGCTTGTGGGCGTGGTATGCGGTGTATTGCTGGGTTGGAATGTCGGCAAGATTGTCACGTTTTTTGAAGACCTGTTTGGCGTGCATTTGATTAACTCACAGGTTTATTTCATCGATTACCTGCCTAGTGATGTGAATTTGAAGGATGTTGCCGTTATTGCCTGCATTTCGCTTGGCTTGGCATTTATCGCCACACTGTATCCAAGCTGGCGTGCTGCAAAAACCCAACCCGCGGAGGCTTTGCGTTATGAGTAAGACAATTTTGAAATGTACCGGCGTTGGCAAAAGCTATAATGACGGCGCATTGAATGTACAAGTGTTGAATCATTTAGATTTTGAAGTTGCCGAAGCGGAAAGCGTGAGTATCATCGGTTCGTCAGGCAGCGGTAAATCCACATTGCTGCACCTTCTTGGTGGTTTGGATATGCCGTCTGAAGGCAAGGTAATACTGATGGATCAGGATTTGGGCGGTTTAAGCCAAAAACAGTTAGGCGAATTGCGCAACCGTTATTTGGGCTTTGTGTATCAGTTCCACCATCTATTGCCTGAATTTTCTGCTTTGGAAAATGTCATGATGCCGCTTTTAATCGGCAAAATGCCCAAGGCAATGGCTGAGGAGAAGGCTGTCAAGATGCTGAAAAAGGTTGGCTTGGACAAGCGTATGCTGCACCGTCCGAGCGAACTTTCCGGCGGCGAGCGTCAGCGTGCGGCGATTGCCCGTGCTTTGGTTAATGAGCCGAAATGCTTATTGGCAGATGAGCCGACGGGGAACCTTGACCGTAAAAATGCGCAAAATGTGCTGGACATGATGCTGGATTTGAAACGCGAATTGAACACCAGCCTGATTGTGGTGACCCATGATGACGAGTTGGCTGAGCGTTTCGATCGGGTAATGACTATGAAAGACGGCAGCCTGCAAGTGCTGCAATAAGGTTATTATTTCAGGCAAATATTTTATGCTTTGAACGGTATAATAGAGGCCGTCTGAAAAACAGGTTTTCATTTATGGAAACACGGTTTTTCAGACGGCCTTTCTTTTTTCCGTATCAAGCAAGCCTAAACCATGAATCCGACCGACTCTATCCTTTCCTCTGCCGCAGATGCGGCTATAGCGTTTTTCCGCCGCCACGAAGTGCAGGGGGCATCCGTTATTGAGCCTTATGTGGTTCGACTGTTTGCAGCCTTGCAAAACGGGCATTCGTTCATTTACTTGGATAAAGCGGATGCCGATGCCTTAAGCAACTTGCCGAATTTGGTCGGCAATGCGGATAAACCGCTTATCCTGTACGGACGGAAATTATTTTTAGGGCGGATGTGGCAGTTGGAGCATGATTTGGCTGTTGAAATCAAACGGCTGGCAAGTGCCGAGGCGGAAGAAGTGAATTTCATGGCGGCTTCAAAAAGCCTGAGCGATTGGTTTGACCCTAAAGACAGTAAAGAGCAACGGGATGCTGCGGCTTTGGCCTTGCTGCAAAATTTTATGTTGATTACTGGTGGGCCGGGTACGGGTAAGACGACGACCGTAGCAAAGCTTTTGGGTCTGATTTGCAATAACAGTGCGAAGCTGCCCCGTATCGCATTGGCTGCGCCGACGGGCAAAGCGGCTGCGCATATGGCACGGGCTTTGCAACGTGCTTTGGACGGTTTTGATTTGTCTCCGAGCATTAAAGCGCATTTGGAAAACTTGGAAGGGCAGACTGTCCATCGATTGTTGAAACTGCGGCCGCCGCAAATGCGCCCTGCATTCAATCGTGAATATCCGCTCGCTTTGGATGTTTTGGTGGTGGATGAGGCTTCGATGTTGGATTTGCCGCTGGTGTTGGATTTATTGCGTGCCGTGCCGACTGGCTGTCGTCTGGTGTTGCTTGGCGATGAAAACCAGTTGCCGTCGGTTGGCTTGGGAGCCGTATTGGCGGCATTGTCGCGTCCGACGGCTTTGGATAAAGAAACTGCTGAAAAGTTGGAAGTGTACCTGCCCGATCATGGTTTTGATATTAAAGGGCAGCCACAGGCTTTATCGCAAAACAATGCTAAATTGACGTTTAGCCACCGTTTTGGTGCAGACAGCGGTATTGGTTGTTTGGCAAGGGCGGTGGTGTCCGGGGAAAAGCAAACTGCGGTTGAACAGTTTGACAAGTTCCCCAAAGAATTGGAAATGAAATCAGGCCGTCTGAAAGAGCAGGTTGCCTTGCTGTATCAAAAGCAACAGGATTATTGGCAGGCCGTGGCGGAGAATAATGTTGCACTCGCCTATGGTCATGCGGCCGATGTGGTGGTATTGGCGGCTTGGCGGCAGGATGCTGATGATTTGAATCAGGCTTATCAAGAATACCTGCAACGGCAAGGCAAGGTTTCGGGCGAAACGCCTTGGTTTGCCGGACAAATCATCATGATTACGCACAATGATTATATGTTGGAAGTGTTTAACGGCGACATCGGGCTGATTATGCCGAATAAAGAATCGTTGAATGGCTTGTCTGCATATTTTCCTGAGAAAGATGGATTCAAAAAAATTGCTATCAGCCGTTTGCCCGATTTTGAATCGGCTTTTGCCATGACGGTGCATAAGAGCCAAGGTTCGGAATATCGGGAAGTATGGCTGTTGCCGCCGTCAGTACCTGCAACGACGGAGAGTGAAGAAGAGGCCCGAGGTTTGGATAAGGCTTTGCTTTACACGGCCATTACCCGTGCGCGTGAACGTTTTGTATTTTGGGGAAATGCGGAGGAATTATGTAAAGCTGTGGAATGCCATCAAAAACGCAGGACAGCATTGGCCGATGCCTTGAAATGGCAGTTTGAACAGCCTGATGAGCAGGCTTCCGTTTGACCTGAATCAAGAGGCCGTCTGAAAGAGGATAAAGCGTTTAAATCTGCTTGATTGATTACACTAATTTACATACGATAAAAATAATTAGTAAATAAAATGAATAATTTATACGAAATTCATAATTTTGTACGCTTTATCGAATACTTCACTTTCAATACCTTCTTTTGGAGAGTCGGCATGAAATTTCAAACCAAACTGATTGCAACCTGTATTTTATTGGCTTCATCATCTTATTCTTTGGCAGAGAATGCTGATGGCGGACGTGATGCGGCAGCTTTGGCCACCACCAACGATTACGTCAATTCCGGCAGTATCATTCGTAAAGATGACGATAAAATCAGTATTTTCAATGATTTGTTGACTGTGAATGGTGGCTTGCGCGTACGTGCGGATACCAAAGACATCAATGCCAACAACAGCAGCATCAATCCTACGCCTGAAGATACCAATGCCAACTTCAATGCGGAGTTTTGGTTACGCGCAAAACTGTATAAAGATTGGAAATTGGTGGCGCAAATTGAGCCGAATATCGATTTGGAAACTGGTAAATTCAACGGCGATCATGATGTGCCGGTCAATAAACTGTATGCCGAAGGTACTTTGTACAACAACATTAAAGCGCGTGTCGGTAAATTTGGTGCGTTCTCTTCCTACGGCCGCGTCTGGGATACCGAAGTAACCGGCGGCGAAATCTTCTTCGACAATAAAACCCTGCCTACCAAAATTTATGCAGGCCGCCGTACCGGCAGTCTGAACGACAACGTATGGGGCATTGGCGGCCGCCGCAGACATTTTGCCGCGGTTCAAAGCATGTTGTCTGTGAATGAGAATATCAACGTCGGCGCAACCGTCAGCTACATGAAAGACATCGATGTACGCGGTGCGAAGAAAAATGCGGTCTTCGGAGAAATCGGTACGGACATCAAGTTTAATGACGATTGGCATTGGATGGCCGCAGTCAGCAAGTCCAATATCAAAGCCTATAATGATGCCGGACAAAAAATCAAAAATGACGGTGTGTTCACTGAAGTACGCTATAAATTGGCCGACTGGAATGTCCGCAATTCTTACGATGTATTCTTGAACTACCGCCGTGTCGGATCGTTGTCCGGTGTCTCTTCTGTTGAGGATTACAGCAAAAACGTCCAAGGCGTACAAATCGGTGCGACTTATATTCCTTGGAAAAACTGGAAACTCAAAGGCTTCTATTTAGCCGGCAAACAGGTTACGCCTACCGTCGGCACGGATAAGCAGGACGTAAACGTTATTCGTGGTCAGTTAGAATATAAGTTTTAATCATCACAAATAAAAACAGGCAGGGTGTCCTGCCTGTTTTTGGTTTTCAGACGGCATGGATATAGGGCCGTCTGAAACAATGGATGAAATGGATGAAACGCTTTACCAGCTATCGCGCTTCATACGGTCAAGCTGGCGGCGGTCGCGTTTGGTTGGGCGCCCGTCCGGATAAGCGGCACTGATGCGGCTGGCTTGGTCGAGCTGTTTTTGAGCTTCGCGTTCGGCAGCCGTTTTCATGTCTTCTTCGTAGAGTAGACGCGCTTCCGGTGCCGGGCGGCGTTGATGATTGAGTGCGGCAACTTTGAATTTGTAGGGTAGGGAGTTCAAAGTCATGTCGATGGTGTCGCCGGCAGAAATATTTTTGCTGTTTTTCACTTTTGAGCCGTTTACCAAAACCCTGCCCAGCTCAATATGTTTTTGTGCCAGCGCGCGGGTCTTGAAAAAGCGCGCGGCCCACAGCCATTTGTCCAAGCGCATGGACGAATTGTCATGATCGTTTTTCATAGCCTGTTTGAAATGATTGAACTGAATTGAAGTTTATCATAAGATACGGCACTTCATGCGTTTAGTGCAGCCATACTATTTCTTTGTTAAAGGCCGTCTGAAAGATTTTTTATTGCAAAAGATGGCAGTTTCCCTTTGAGAAATGCTGTCAAATACGTCTGATTAGCGTATCATGTCAGCAACCGTTACCGAGAGCTTTGTTTTATGAAACCCGTTTTTTTGGACTTCGAACAACCCATCGCCGAATTAACCAATAAAATCGACGAGTTGCGATTCGTACAAGACGAATCTGCCGTCGATATTTCCGACGAGATTGCCAGACTGCAAAAGAAAAGCAACGAGTTGACCAAGTCAATTTTCAGCAAGCTGACTCCGGCTCAAATTTCACAAGTGTCCCGCCATCCGCAACGCCCTTATACTTTGGACTATATCAACGGTATTTTTACCGATTTTGAAGAGTTGCACGGCGACCGCCATTATTCTGACGATCATGCCATTGTCGGCGGTTTGGCGCGTTTCAACGGCCAAAGCGTGATGGTTATCGGCCATCAGAAAGGTCGCGATACCAAAGAAAAAATCCGCCGCAATTTCGGTATGCCGCGTCCTGAGGGTTACCGTAAAGCACTGCGCTTGATGAAGACTGCCGAAAAATTCAATATTCCGGTCATGACCTTTGTCGATACCCCGGGCGCGTATCCGGGCATCGGTGCGGAAGAACGCGGCCAGTCTGAAGCCATCGGCCGTAATTTGTACGAACTGACCCGCCTGCATGTGCCGGTATTGTGCACCATCATTGGCGAAGGCGGTTCGGGTGGTGCGTTGGCAGTGGCTGTCGGCGACTACGTCAATATGCTGCAATATTCGACTTATTCGGTGATTTCTCCCGAAGGTTGCGCTTCTATTCTTTGGAAAACTGCTGAAAAAGCAGCAGATGCCGCGCAAGCATTGGGTATTACCGCCAAACGCCTGCAAGAGTTGGATCTCATTGATAAAGTAATTGATGAGCCTTTGGGCGGCGCACACCGTGATTTTGAAACCACGATGAAAAACGTCAAAACCGTTTTGGAACAGCAATTAAGCGAAGCGCAAAGCATGACCATGCCTGACTTGCTTTCTCGCCGTTTCGACCGCATCATGGCTTACGGTAAATTTACCGATAAATAAGTTTGACTGCTGAAAAAGCAAGCAGATGTCGCTGCTTGCTTTTTTTGTGTTCTATTTTTGAGTAATTCACAATTTTAGGCCGTCTGAAATGTCGCAACTATCCCCTGATTCCCTATTTAAAAGTTTTCACGCAGCTTTTCCTGATTTGCCGAGCCATACTGTTGTTGAAGTTGGTTTGAGTGGCGGATTGGATTCTGTCGTCCTGCTGCATCTTTTGCACCGGACGCGTGAATTTCACCATTTTGATTTGCGTGCCGTCCATGTTCATCATGGTTTAAGCACTAATGCCGACAGTTGGGCAAAATTTTGTCAGGATTATTGTCGGGGTTTGAATGTGACCTTGCGCGTGTGCCGTGTCAATGTGGAAAAACAAGGAAAAGGTTTGGAGGCTGCGGCCAGGGCTGCCCGATATCAGGCATTTTCAGACGGCCTGAAGAAAATTATTGTTTTGGCCCATCACCGCAATGATCAAATCGAAACATTTATGTTGTCGGCTGTGCGAGGGGGTGGATTACGCGGTATGGCGGCCATGCCGGTATGGCGTGATTTAAATGAAGAGATTCAAATTTGGCGGCCGCTTTTGGCATTTTCCCGTCAGGAACTGGCTGAGTATGCGCAACAATGGGGATTATCTTTTGTTGAAGACGAAAGTAATGAAGACTCCGGCTATTTACGCAATTGGATGAGAAATCAGGCTTTGCCGAAATGGCAGCAGCGTATCCCGAATTTTGAGCAGCAAATTTGTACCAATGTTCGATTATTGCAGGAAGATTTGCAGCTTTTAGATGAATTGATTGAGTCTGAATACCAGCGCATCAGTCCAAACGGAATATTCAGCATCAGTCTATGGCGGCAGTGTACCCCGCTTTTGCGTCGTCGGCTGCTTTGGTATTTTTTGCGAAAGCAAACGGAATCATTGCCTTCTTATCACAGCATTGCCGATTTTGCCCGAGTATTAGAAACCGCTGATCAAGCGCAGTTGAATTTGCCAGACGGGAAACTAGTCGTATATCGAGATAAGCTGTTTGTTTGTCAGGAAAGTGAGTTTCAAAAACTGCCTTGGTGTAATGGCAGGGAAGTTCGAGGCCGTCTGAAAGATATTTTGCTGGAAAACGGTTTCGTTTTATTACCCTTTAAGGGAGGTTTGTCAGAAGAGGAGTTGGAGAAGCAGGCGGTATTTCGAAATGTGGCCAAAGGTGATGTGATTCAGTCGGGGCAGAGGGAAAAATCAGTCGAAAAACTATTGCAAGAGTGTCATATTGTGCCATTCGTCCGTAAATATTGGCCGATTATCCTAAGTATGGGCAACAAGTGCCTTGCTGTTATTAATCTTCGGGTGGGAAGCGATGTTCAAATAGGGGAAGGCTATCTGCCTGTTCATGAAAAGTTAGCTAAATATATAGTAGAAAAGTAAAGAGACTAACTTTAAATTTAATAAGTATTAGTAATTTAACTACTTGTGCTAAGTGTAGATATAATAAGCAATATAGCTTATATTAGAGTATCTATACGAATAAACTTTTGCGATTAAATGTAATCTTGTGGAACTATTTCAAAGCGATGCTGTCTTTATTGTGCACAGCACGCTTTACTATTTTTTGGTTTAAAGCAGTAAAACGATTAAAGGTTGGGTATGAACGATCGCCAAATAGATCAAGTTTTGGTGGAGCGCGCGCAGAAAGGTGACCATAAGGCATTCGAGATGCTGATGTCCAAGTATCAGCGTCGGCTAAACAGACTGATTTCCCGTTTTATTCAGGATGAGCACGAAGTACACGATGTAACCCAAGAGGCAATGATTAGGGCTTATCGTGCGCTGGTTAATTTTCGAGGTGAGAGTGCATTTTATACATGGCTGTACCGTATCGGTATCAATACGGCAAAGAATTTTCTGACCACTTCGGGTCGCCAGTTTTTTGTCAGTTCGGAAGCAGCCAATGAGGAGGGAGATGTTCTCGATTTAACCGATCAGATTGCAGATTACCATACGCCGGAAGCTGAAATGATGAATCGGGAAATCTTGCAGACCGTCGAAGCAAGCATTGCGCAACTGCCAGACGATATGCGTCAAGCCATTACACTTAGGGAAATGGATGGCTTGTCTTACGAAGAAATAGCTCGGGTAGTGGATTGTCCGATAGGTACTGTACGTTCGCGTATTTTCAGAGCGCGTGAACTGATTGCAAAAGATTTGCGGCCGCTGTTGGATACTTCTGAAGATCAAAGGTGGTAATAAAAATGAACGACAAAACAAATAAAGCATTGGAGTATGTGTCTGCATTGATGGACGGTGAAGCATTGACTGATGAGATGCTGGATGCCGTATTGGCAGACGAGGAGGCCCTGCGCGCTTGGCATGAATACCACATTATCGGCGACTGTATCCGTCAGAGTGCGGCAGCGAGTATGGCCGGTGAAACCATGCAAAGCAAAGCATTTACAGTGCCTCAAACCGAGGCTGAAGGCAAACAGGAAAAATATGCTCAGCGTGAAGCGGCCAATAGCGGCTTCTTCAAATTCTTTGCGGCCGCTGCCAGCGTGTGTGCGATTGCTGTTGCAGTATGGCAATTTACACCGCAAACTTCTCATGACGCTATGCCGGTTGCAGAGAAGTCTAATGTTCAGCCAGCCCAAAATATTATTCCGGTAAGCGGTACGCCTAGTGATAAAGCAGCTTCCGAGCCTGGCGAAACTGTTGTGCCAAATGCGGCAAAAGACGGCAAAATTGAAAACCGTCCGACTGTCCGTACCGAGCAGCAAAATGAGCAGCAGACAGTTGTGCAGTAAAAAATGAAATCATGTAAAACCCTTGCTTCATTGTAAGGGTTTTTTATTTTCTAAGTAAAACCATCAGGCCGTCTGAAAGCATAGCTTCAAGGAAGTTAAAACAGTTATAATGCGCTCCATGAAACTGATTACCTCTGCTCAAAACGAACAGCTCAAACATTTATTCCGCCTGCTGACGCAGGCCAAAGCAAGGCGTGAAAGCGGTGAAACCGTATTGGAAGGCGTACATCTGCTGCAAACTTATTTGCAAAGCGGCGGTACGCCCAAACAGGTTTACTTGCCTGAAAAGAAACAGCAACATCTTGAAATTCAAGAAATTACGGCGCAGTTGGACGAGGGATTGATTACTTGGGTTGGTAACGAAGCACTGTCTAAAATCACCAGCCTGACCGATGCCAATGATGTGATGACTTGGATTGATATTCCGCAGCAGGCAGGTTTACCTTCAGACGGCGATTGTGTGGTATTGGAGCGGGTACAAGACCCCGGCAATGCAGGCACAATTTTGCGCAGCGCGGCGGCGGCAGGAGTCAAGCAAATTGTGTGCAGCAATGATTCCGTGGATATCTGGTCGCCCAAAGTGTTGCGAGCGGGGATGGGTGCGCATTTTCTGCTGTCTATTTTTAGCCGAGTGGAATTATCCGCTTGGATGGAAACGTATCAGCATCAAATTTGGGCAACTGCCTTGGGCGGTCGCAATATCGGTTTGTATGAAATGGACCTCAGTCAACCCTGTGCTTGGGTATTTGGCAACGAAGGCAGCGGCGTGAGTGAAACGGTAAAAGAGAAGGCCGATGCCTGTGTCAAAATCCCCATGTTGGGGCAAACCGAATCCTTGAATGTCGCGATGGCGGCAACGGTTTGTCTGTTTGAACAAATGCGGCAGCGTATTCATGCCCAGGCCGTCTGAAAACAATAATACGATTTTATTTTAAGGAACAAAAATGCAAATACTGACTTTTGATGAAGCAGCACGCAGCCGATTGATGGAATTGCTGGATGCCAAATCTGAAGCCCACAACACCATGCGTTGTGATGAGGTTCAAGGTTTTATGATGGCTTTATTGAGCGGTCCGGATGCTTTGAACCCGACCAACTGGCTGCCTGAGATTTTGGGTGAGGAATCTTTGTTTGATGCCAAAGAGCGCACCGAAATCGAACGTTTGGTCATGGCAATGGCCGCCGATATGCGCATGAAGCTCAACGAAAAAATCCTGCCTGATCTGTGGTTTTATGAAGATGAAGCCGGTAATCCGGATTTCTACACTTGGTGTAATGCCTACCTTTACGCACTGGATATTGTGCCTACCGATTGGTTTGAAGCAGTCGAACAGGAAGAATTTGAAGATTTGTTCTATCCGATTATGGCTTTGGGTGGTATCTATGATGATGAGGAAAACGGCGAAGTCATCTTGCATCTGAATGAAAAAGAGCTGACCCAGCTGGAATCTGATTTGCCACATGTCCTGCTGGATATTTACTGGTACTGGCAGGCCATCATCAATAAGCCGCAAACCGTACGCCGTGAAGGCGAAAAAGTGGGGCGTAACGATCCTTGCCCGTGTGGCAGCGGTAAAAAGTACAAAGCTTGCTGCGGCAAATAACCAATGAAATAAAAAGGCCGTCTGAATACTTGAAATTCAGACGGCCTTTAATATTTTTTATTTAGAAGAATGAGGCTAACCAAACAAACAGGATGGTCAGTGCGATGGTCAATGCGCAGCCGATTTTGGCTACGGTACCGATGATGAAGCCGATAAACGTACCGATACCGACTTTGCCTGCCTGCCAAGTGTCTTTGCGTGCAATAAATTCGCCGATGGCCGCGCCGGTCAACGGGCCGAGCAACAAGCCGGGAATAGAGAAGAATGCGCCGACGATGCCGCCGATAAATGCACCCCAAACCGCGGTTTTACTTGCGCCGGTATATTTTGCACCCAATGCACCCGCCACATAATCCATTGCAGTACCGAATACGGCAACAATGGCCAAAAAGGTCAGCGTACCCGAGCCAAACACTTGATAATCGCCGGCATAACCCAACAGCCATGCGCCGCCAAACATCAAACCCAGTCCGGGCAAGGCAGGGTAAATAGTGCCTAAAATGCCGACAACAATGGCGATTAAACCGAGGATAATCAGAATGGTGGTCATGGTTTTCCTTTTGATGGAGGGGTGGATAACGGCGGTATTATGAGGGCGTTTTGCCGGATTGCGATAAAGGTTTATGCAAGAAAATGAAAATATGCCTAAATATTCAGACGGCCTTTCAGTCAATAGCTACCGAAAGGCCGTCTGAATGTCTAAACGCGGTTACATACCGCAGGTTTTGGGTTTGTTTGCCAAAATATTGATGACTTTGCGTTCGGTTTTTTGCGGTTCGATTTTAATTTCGCTTTCGTCTTCTTCGCTGCCGTCGGAGAAACGTTCCGGCATTTTTTCGCTGTCAAATGCCAAGTCGCCGCCGTGTTTCAGGCTTTGACCGCGTTCCAAGCCGACAAAGTCGAAAAGTTCGGTATCGGCCAAATGCGATGGAACGACGTTTTGTAGAGCGGAGAACATAGACTCGATACGGCCAGGGAAGCGTTTGTCCCAGTCGCGCAACATATCGCCGATGACTTGGCGTTGCAGGTTGGGCTGAGAGCCGCAGAGGTTGCATGGGATAATTGGGAATTGCTTCAGCTCGGCGTATTTAATCAAGTCCTTCTCTTTGACATACGCGAGAGGACGGATGACGATGTGTTCGCCGTTGTCGCTTACCAGTTTGGGCGGCATGGCTTTGAGTTTGCCACCGTAAAACATGTTTAAAAACAAGGTGGCAAGGATGTCGTCGCGGTGGTGTCCCAAGGCGATTTTTGTGCAGCCCAATTCTTTTGCGGTACGGTAGAGGATGCCGCGGCGCAGGCGGCTGCACAGCGAACAAGTCGTTTTGCCTTCGTCCAACACGCGTTTGACGGTGGAGTAGGTGTCTTCTTCGACGATTTTGTACGGTACGCCGATGCTTTCGAGATAGGTCGGCAATACTTCTTCAGGGAAGCCCGGCTGTTTTTGGTCGAGATTGACGGCGACCAGTTCAAAATCAATCGGCGCGCTGGCTTGAAGCTGGCGCAGAATGTCTAAAAGGGCGTAGCTGTCTTTGCCGCCTGAGAGGCAGACCATGATTTTGTCGCCCGGCTCGATCATATTGAAATCGTTAATGGCATCACCGACGGCGTGGCGCAGGCGTTTGCTGAGTTTGTTGTTTTCTAATTCTTGCTTGGTTTTTTTGGACATGGCTGTTTGTGCTTTGAAATAATAGAAAAATTTAAGGGCGGTATTGTACCGCAAAAGAATAAAGGCCGTCTGAAAAACTGCGAGTGCTTGATTGAAGCGGCGTTTTCAGACGGCCTGATATTTGTGCTTTATTTGATTTGAAGGGCGGTAATTTTGATTTCAACCTTCCAGTCGGGCGAAGCCAGTTTCGCCTCCACGCAGGCGCGGGCCGGAGCGCGTTCAGGAGCTGTCCATGCATCCCAGGCTTCGTTCATAGCGGCGTAATCGTTCATATCGGGCAGATAGATGGTGGCTTCTAAAATATGGGCTTTGTCGGATTGGCATTGTGCGAGCCATGAATCGATTTGCGCTAAAACATTTTCAGTTTGCGCTTTGGCATCGGCTTCAGGATTTTCGGGAACCATGCCGGAGAGGAAAACCAAGCCGTTAGCTACGACGGCTTCCGAATAGCGTTTGCTTGCACCAAGATAGCGGATGTCCATGTTGTCTCCTGATTTCAAAAAGAAGGTATGGTAACATTGCGACTGTTTACGTTCCACATTTAAGAGGGGCCGTCTGAAAAGGATGGCGGGAAACAACCCATGAGTAAAGCAGAATATCCGGTTACGCAGGCAGTACGCTTTTTACGCAGTAAGAAAATCGATTTTGTCCCTTATGTTTACGCGTATGAAGAACATGGCGGTACGGCGCGTTTTGCCGAATGTACGGGCAAGCCCGAGCATCAAGTCATCAAAACGATCGTCTTGCAGGATGAGCATAAAAAAGGTTTGGTTGTTTTAATGCACGGCGACAAACATATTTCCACCCGCAATCTGGCGCGCGAGCTAGGCTTGAAACACATCGAGCCGGCAACAGCGGATCAGGCGGCGAAATGGACTGGATATTTGGTCGGCGGTACATCACCGTTCGGTATGAAAACCGCTTTGCCGGTTTATGTGGAAGAAAGTATTTGGGCTTTGGACGAGATTTTTATCAATGGCGGCAAACGTGGGTTTATCGTAGGCATGAAGCCTGAAAACCTGCGGACGCTTAATCCGAAAGATGTTCATGTTGCAGTCGATTCATAAAGGATAGGAATACAGATGGAACAATTAAATTTATACGAAATCTTGGGAGTATCTCAGGATGCTGATATTAACGTTATCCGCGAGGCTTACGGCAAATTGGTGGCCAATCCGGATATTCAGAAAGATGCGGAGCGGTTTAAAGCCATCGGACAGGCTTTTGAAGTATTGTCTCATCCGGAAAAACGGTTGGCTTATGATGCGGCTATGCAGTACGAGCGTCAGGAAACCAATACCAACAACTTCACTGATATGGCGACAAATGTGGTCAATGCACCCAGCTCTGACGTGAAAAACTATGTTTTTATCGCTTATGTGACATATGCTGTGGGCTTATTGATTTTGTTTACCCCCGTTGTCGGTGTGATCATGGCGTATGTTAAACGCGATGAGGCTCAAGGCAGTATTTACGCCAGCCATATCGATTATTTGATTAAGACATTTTGGGTGTCTTTAGTAGGTACGGTTTTGGGCACTTTTACTACACTTATCTTAATTGGTTGGTTAATTTTGTTGGTAACTGCCATTTGGTTTATTTACCGTGTAGTCATCGGACTGATTAAACTGAATGAAGATAAGCCCGTCTCCACTCAAGGATGGTTTTAAAGCATGGCATATTTATTGGCAAGTATCGTTTGCAGCGTGTTGGTGTCCGTATTGCTGAAAGTGGCGCGCAAGCAAAAAATCAATATCGAGCAGGCGGTGGCGGTGAACTACATTGTTGCCGTCACTTTGACCATGCTGGTGTTAAAGCCTGATTTGAGCAATCCGCAGGTATTTTTACCGACGTGGTGGCTTTTTGCGGCCTTGGGCATTTTGCTGCCAACCGTATTTGTCATTATGGGCAAATCCGTAGATGCGGCAGGTATCATCAAATCAGATGCGGCGCAACGCCTCTCGCTGTTTTTACCCATTGTTGCTTCGTTTACGTTGTTTCATGAGCAACTGACCGAAGGCCGTCTGATTGGTTTGGTATTGGCATTTACGGCACTGTTTTTCTTACTTTGGAAAAGCGATGGCGGCAAGAAATCCGGCGGCTTTAGCACGCAAGTGATGCTGCTTTTAGGCGTTTGGTGCGGCTATGGTGTCATTGATATTTTGTTCAAACAAGTGGCGAAAAGCGGTACCGCGTTTGCCGGTAATTTGCTGGTGGCGTTTTGTTTGGCCGGTATCTTGATGTTTGGCTACCTGTTTGCCAAAGGAAGCAAATGGACCAAAGAGGGCATAGTGGGCGGTATGATTTTGGGTTGCCTGAACTTTTTGAATATTGTTACCTACATTTCTGCACACCAAATCATGAAAGATAATCCGACCTTGGTATTTGCTGGTATGAATATTGGCGTGATTGTTTTGGGTACGCTGATTGGTGCGGCAATATTTAAGGAAAAAATCAGCAGCATTAATGCAGCCGGTATCAGCATTGCTATTTGCTCGATAGCCTGCCTGTTTTACTGGCCGCAGATTCGCAGCTTGGTAGGCTAAAAATACTTATGCCGTCTGAAAATTTTCAGACGGCCTTATTTTTATTATAAAATAGCCATTCATGCGCCGATTTGGCCGTATGGAAATTATTTTACGCTTACGGGCGTTTCTATGTTAAACAAAGAAGTTGAACTCACACAATAATATCGATAGTTACATCATGAAATATATTAAAAAACACATTCAATGCGCCGTTCTCGGCATGCTGGTATTGTCCGGTTGTCAATCTTATCAGGAAGATCAAAGCCGCCGCAGTAAAATGGCTCAATTCGCGCTGAACCATCCCGTAGCCGCCCAAGTTATCGGCATGGAAGATGAAGGTTTAATCAATATGACCAGCAATGCGGCACGTTTTGCCGAGCGTTCAGGTCTGGACGATAAAGCAAACGGCGACAGCAGGGGGACGCAAGTCAATGCTGTACGTCAAGCATTGTGGCAGGCGGCGATTGCTTCCAAATTCGACAGCATTATTGCAGAAAAAGCAGGTAATGCGCGTCTGACGGATATGGAATTGCGTGAAGGTAAAGACGACTACTTCAGCCGTTACCTTGCCGACCAAGCGGTCGATCAGCGCAACAACCGTATCGGCCGCAGTATCGGCAGTGCCAAGCCCGACAGCGATATGAAAACGCTGGCGGCAAGTATTTTGTTCTACTACAACAAAGTAGGCTTATGGACGGCTTCCGAAGTGAAAAACCGTTGGCACATCAAACAGGAAAAACTTTCAGACGGCAAGTATGCCGAGGCATTAAAAAATATCGCCAAATTGGATCAAAACGGCATGACCGAACAGGAACGTAATAGTTATAAAACCGGTACGCTCAGTGAAATCAAACGTTCGGTCAAAGCCATGCGTCAAGTCGAAGACTGATTTTAAGACTTCATCATTTAAAGGCAATTATTATGAATTTTCCTCCGCGTTATGTCTTAAACACCCGTATGCGCCGTATGCGTAAAGACGATTTTTCACGTCGCCTGATGCGCGAGCATACTTTGACGGCAGATGATTTAATCTATCCGGTTTTTGTATTGGAAGGCCAGAATCAGGAAGAAGCAGTCCCGTCCATGCCGGGTGTCAAACGCCAAAGTTTGGACAAATTGTTGTTTACCGCTGAAGAAGCGCTGAATCTCGGCATTCCTATGCTGGCTTTGTTTCCCGTGGTAACACAAAACAAAACCGAGCTTGCGGAGGAAGCTTATAACCCTGAAGGCTTGGTGCCGACAGTAGTACGAACTCTGCGCGAGAAATTCCCAGAGTTGGGTATCATGACCGACGTTGCCTTGGACCCTTATACCATTCACGGCCAAGACGGTTTAACCGATGAAAATGGCTATGTCCTCAACGATGAAACCATTGAAGTTTTGGTAAAACAGGCTTTGTGTCATGCAGATGCGGGCGCACAAGTCATTGCCCCATCAGATATGATGGACGGACGTATTCTTGCCATCCGCGAAGCTTTGGAAGATGCCGGACATATCCATACGCGCATCATGGCGTATTCGGCAAAATATGCTTCAGCATTCTACGGCCCGTTCCGCGACGCCGTCGGCAGCTCCGGAAATTTGGGCAAGGCAGACAAGAAAACCTACCAAATGGATCCTGCAAACACTAACGAAGCCTTACACGAAGTCGCATTGGATATTCAAGAGGGTGCAGACATGGTAATGGTAAAACCAGGTCTGCCGTATCTGGATGTCGTCCGCCGAGTTAAAGATGAGTTCGGCGTACCGACTTATGCTTACCAAGTTTCCGGCGAATATGCCATGCTTCAGGCTGCCATTCAAAACGGTTGGCTGGATGGCGAAAAAACCATTTTGGAAAGCCTGTTGGCATTCAAACGCGCCGGTGCCGATGGCATTTTGACTTACTATGCGATTGAAGCGGCAAAATTGTTGAAGAAGTAAAATAAAGAAATAAATCAAAAAGCGGCAAACAGTGTTTATCCTGTTTAGCCGCTTTTTTGTATTACTTAAGATTGGCTCAATAGGGAACCGACTAAAATTAATTTTTTAAAATCTAAAAAATCTTGTATAGTCATTTTGACTAAATAAAGGCCGTCTGAAAAACAGTTCCCTGATTTTTCAGACGGCCTTATATGATTTAAACCTTAGTGATGGCTGCAACCGCCGTGTGTTTCACGCAAAGCTTCGGCTGCTTGCTCGTCTGCGTGGTAGCTGGAGCGAACCATTGCGCCGATGGCGGCATTGGTAAAGCCCAATTCGTATGCTTCTTTTTCAAAAACTTTGAATTGGTCAGGTGTTACATAGCGCAAGACGGGCAGGTGGCCGTCTGAAGGTTGCAGATATTGGCCGATGGTAATCATCTCGATATTGTTGGCACGCATATCGCGCATGATTTCGCGCACGTCTTCATCTGTTTCGCCCAAGCCGACCATGATGCCGGACTTGGTCGGGATGTGGGGCATCATTTCTTTGTAGCGGCGCAGAAGCTCGAGGGAATGTTGGTAGTTGGCACCCGGACGGGCTTTTTTATACAGGCTTGGATGGGTTTCCAAGTTGTGGTTCATCACGTCGGGCGGTGTTTCTGCCAAGATTTCCAGTGCGATGTCCAGACGGCCTCGGAAATCGGGAACAAGGATTTCGATTTTGGTATTCGGGCTGGTTTCGCGGATGGCTTTAATGCAGTCGGCGAAGTGTTGTGCGCCACCATCACGCAGGTCGTCACGGTCGACAGAAGTAATCACGACATAGCGCAGGTTCATGGATTTGACGGATTCGGCCAAGTGTTTAGGCTCGTCAGGATCCAACATATTGGGGCGGCCATGGCCAACGTCGCAGAACGGGCAGCGGCGGGTACAAATATCGCCCATAATCATGAATGTGGCCGTACCTTTGGTAAAGCATTCGCTGATATTTGGACAAGATGCTTCTTCGCACACGGTATGCATTTTTTGTTCGCGAAGAATGTTTTTGATTTCAAAGAATTTCTTACCCGGTAATTTGGCGCGGATCCATTCGGGCTTTTTCAATTTTTGTTCCAATGGAACAACTTTAATCGGAATGCGTGCAGTTTTGTCCGCGCCTTTTAGTTTGATGCCGCGTTTTGGGTCGTTTTTTACTTCTTCACTCATGGTGATGTGTTCTTTCTGTCGTTATGAAGGCCGTCTGAAAAGCTGATTGCGGCCTCCATGGCCTAAAGGCTTGTGAGTTCAGAGGGGCTGTTAAAGGATGGCGTTGGGGCTGAATATTTTCAGACGGCCTTATGCCAGCTCTTTTTGTAAATGCTTGGTCAGTTTGTCTGAAATTTCTGCCAAACTGGGTGCCGGAGAGACATAGTCGGCAATTTGGGTCATTTCCATACCGGCATAACCGCAGGGATTGATATGGGTAAACGGACTTAAATCCATGTTCACGTTGAGGGCTAAGCCGTGGTAAACGGAGCCGTCTTTGATACGCAGGCCAAGGGAAGCGATTTTACGCTTGCCGACATAAACGCCGGGGCGTTTGGGATCGGCGGCTGCTTCGATGCCATATTCTGCCAAGGTGGCGATGATGCTGTTTTCAAGTGCGGAAACGATGTGGCGGACACTGGTTTTACGGCGTTTGAAATTGATCATCGTATAGACGACCAGTTGGCCGGGGCCGTGATAGGTAATTTGACCGCCTCTGTCAATTTGGACAACGGGAATATCGTCGCGGATGAGGAGGTGTTCGGGTTTTCCGGCCAAGCCTTGGGTAAATACGGGCGGATGTTCGATCACCCATAATTCGTCTTCGGTATTTTCGTCACGCGAGGCATTAAATGCCTTCATGGCTTCGAAAGTCGGCAGGTAATCGACCAAGCCTTTGTGCACGATTTTCATTACAGCACCACTTTTACCAATTCGTGTGAAGTCAGGTCGCGGTAGATATTGTCGAGCTGCTCTTGGTTGTCAACATTTACTTTGACGGTTGCGCCGGTATAGTTGCCTTTGCTGCTTGGGCGCGTAGTAATGTGGTGCGGCTCGGTATCGGGAGCGTGTTTGCGCACGGTTTCCAAGATGGCGGATTCAAATTCGGGATGAACTGCACCCATAACTTTCAAGGAGAAAGTGCAGGGAAATTCAATCAGTGATTTTTTTTCAGTTGAGTCTGTCATGGTTTATTGCCTTGTTTGGTTGGCTTGGGCCGTCTGAGAAGTTTTCAGACGGCCCGAAATCCGATATATTTTATCGTAAACGTCCATATCGGGCTATTAAAAATGATGTTTTCGAAAATAGGTGCGGATAAGCTGTTTTCAAGTCTTGAAATGCAGCGCTTCAGCCCAATTTTGAGCTACATTCTGATTTAACAATGATTGAGATTTCTAACTATGCCGACAAAAGACAAATATTTCGAGGAATACAGTGCGCTGGCTACCTTGCCTTTACGCGATGTCGTGGTGTATCCGCATATGGTATTGCCGCTGTTCGTCGGTCGTCCTAAATCGATTGCGGCCCTTGAGGCGGCAATGGCCAATGATGATCCGGTTTTCCTGTTGGCCCAGCTTGACCCTAATACAGAAGACCCTAAAGCTGAAGACTTGCACCAAACTGGTACGGTTGCCCAAGTTTTGCAGGTTTTGAAGCTGCCTGACGGTACCGTTAAAGTATTGGTAGAAGGTATCCGTCGTGCGCGCGCGTTGACGGTTGATGAAACAGGCGGATTGTTTTTGTCCCATGTTGAGGCGATTGATGAGAATAGCGACAAGGACAATCCTGAAATTGAGGCCTTGCGCCGTACTCTGCTGACTCAATTTGAGCAATATGCGAAGTTGAACAAAAAAATCCCTGCCGAAGTCATCAGTACCATCAGCAGCATTGATGACAACAGCCGCCTTGCAGATACCATTGCCGCGCATTTGCAGCTGAAATTGGAGCAGCGTCAATATGTATTGGAGACTGCCGGCATTGTTGACCGTTTGGAATTTCTGCTGGCGCAGTTGGAAGCCGAACTTGACATCATGCAGGTTGAGAAACGCATTCGTGGCCGTGTAAAACGTCAAATGGAAAAATCCCAACGTGAGTATTATTTGAATGAGCAAGTAAAAGCGATTCAGAAAGAATTGGGCGAAGAAGACGAGCGCGACGAGCTGGATGCGCTGGAAGTAAAAATCAAAGAAGCAGGCATGAGCAAAGAGGCTGAAGAAAAATGTCTGTCTGAATTGAAAAAACTGAAAATGATACCGCCAATGTCTGCGGAATCTACCGTCGTGCGCAACTATATCGATACTTTGCTTGAGCTGCCATGGAAGAAAAAATCCCGTGTCAGCAAAGATATTGCCAAGGCTGATTTGATTTTGAATGCCGACCATTATGGTTTGGAAAAAGTCAAAGAGCGCATTTTGGAATATTTGACCGTTCAAAAACGTATGGACAAGCTCAAAGGCCCGATTTTGTGTCTGGTTGGTCCTCCGGGGGTGGGCAAAACTTCCTTGGGTGAGTCGATTGCCAAAGCGACAGGCCGCCAATATGTGCGTATGGCGTTGGGCGGCGTGCGTGATGAAAGCGAAATCCGCGGCCACCGTCGTACCTATATCGGCTCTATGCCGGGCAAAATCCTGCAAAACATGGCGAAAGCGGGTGTGAAAAATCCATTGTTTCTGCTGGATGAAATCGACAAGATGGGCAGCGATTTCCGCGGCGATCCGGCCAGTGCTTTGCTTGAGGTGCTGGATCCTGAGCAAAACAACAAGTTTGCCGACCACTATGCCGAAGTCGATTATGATTTGAGCGATGTGATGTTTATTGCCACTTCAAACAGCTTGAATATCCCGACTCCGCTGCTTGACCGTATGGAAATCATCCGTCTGTCCGGTTATACGGAAGACGAAAAAATCAATATTGCCATGCAATACCTTGTGCCGAAACAAATGAAGCGCAATGGTGTAAAAGAGGGCGAGTTGGTGGTTGATGAAAGTGCAGTGCGCGATATTATCCGTTACTACACCCGCGAGGCCGGTGTCCGCTCGTTGGATCGCGAAATTGCCAAAATCTGCCGCAAAGTGGTCATGCAGGTTACCTTGAATGAGGACAAGAAAAAAGCGTCCAAATCCAAAACAGTAAGCAAGGCCAAGCCTAAAGCGATTAAAGTTACTGAGAAAAATCTGCATGACTATTTGGGCGTGCGCCGTTTCGACTATGGTGTAGCCGAAAGCGAAAACCGCATCGGTCAGGTAACCGGTCTGGCTTGGACCGAAGTCGGTGGCGAGTTGTTGACTGTTGAGGCGGTTGCCTTGCCGGGTAAAGGTACGATTCAATGTACCGGCCAACTGGGCGATGTCATGAAAGAATCGGTATCGGCCGCATGGTCGGTTGTCCGTTCCCGTGCTGAGTCAGTGGGTTTGGCTCCTGATTTTTACGAGAAAAAAGACATTCACGTTCATGTACCTGAAGGTGCGACGCCAAAAGATGGTCCGAGCGCAGGTATCGCCATGACTTTGGCGATGGTTTCTGCCTTCACCAAAATTCCGGTGCGTGCAGACGTGGCGATGACCGGCGAAATCACTTTGCGTGGCGAAGTTTTGCCTATCGGCGGTTTGAAAGAAAAACTGCTGGCTGCTTTGCGCGGCGGTATCAAGCATGTATTGATTCCAAAAGACAACGTCAAAGATTTGGAAGAAATCCCTGAAAATGTCAAAACCGGTCTGACCATTCATCCGGTCAAATGGATTGATGAAGTATTGGCTTTGGGCTTGGAAACTCAGCCTGAGCAATGGGCAGCTGAATTGACGGTTGCCGATACCTCGCAAACTTCTAAGGCGAAGTCAAGAACAAAAGCAACCAAGCATTAAGTTGGCCGTCTGATGTTGCAAAAAATGTGGTTTTGCCCTGAATGCCACAAAAATAGGGCAATTCCACATCTTTTACTTGACATGATAATTTGAGAATTGCTATAAAGTGCGTATGTGCTTTAAAAGTGCTTAAGCCCCGAGTATTCGGGCATTTCATCATTTTTTACGATAGGAAGGGACTAATTGTGAACAAGTCTGAATTGATCGAAGCAATTGCTCAAGAAGCCGGCATTTCCAAATCTGCTGCGCAAAAAGCTTTGGATGCTACTACTAATGCCGTAACCAACGCGTTGAAAAACGGCGACACTGTTACTCTGGTCGGTTTCGGTACTTTCTACGTCGGCGAACGCGCCGAACGTCAAGGCCGCAACCCTAAAACTGGCGAGCCTTTGACTATTGCTGCTGCTAAAACTCCTAAATTCCGTGCCGGTAAAGCATTGAAAGACGCTCTGTAATTTAGAGTCTTTCCCTGAATGGGAATAAAAAACCGATTTGATTCGGTTTTTTATTTTGAAGGCCGTCTGAAACCTTTCAGACGGCCTTTAGTTTGTTGAGTGCATAAAAAGGCTGAAATCCTAATGATAAAAGGATTTCAGCCTTTTTAGTTTATCTTGTTACATTTGATTTTTATATTGATATACCTTATCATTAACGGAAACACAGTATTCAAAACAAACCGCACTTATCGAAAGAAGGGGCAAATAGCCATTCATAACCAATCTTTCAAATGTGCCACGCACTCGTCATACTTCTCACATTTTTTCAATAATCTGATTTTAAAACAAATGAAAAGAGAGGCTTATGTCTACCATTCCTTTATCAAGCCTTAAAAAAGGCGCAGTCGTACATATTGATTCCATTGCTCCCAACCCTGTTTTTGGTGATTTGGATGCCTTGGTAACCCGTCGTCTTTCGGATTTGGGTTTTTCCAGCGGAATGCCGTTGCAAGTGATTGCCGTGGGCGGTTTTGGAAGAGGACCGTTTGCAGTACGCTTGGGCAATCAATCCCAATTTTCCCTGCGTTTGGAAGAGGCCGGGAAGATTATGTGTCGTATCGTTGAGGCCGTTTAAGGCCGTCTGAAAGAATAAGGAAAAATGATGGAACTAAGCTATTTTGCCTTGATTGGCGCGCCAAACTGCGGCAAAACCGTTTTGTTCAACGGTTTGACCGGCTCACATGCCAAGGTTGCCAATTATCCGGGCGTAACTGTCGATAAGCGCGAGGGCGCCTTCCTCGATGACGAGGCTGTCCGCATTATCGACCTGCCGGGCACATACAGCCTACGCACGACCAGCCCCGACGAAGCGGTGGCGAAAGATGTAATGGTAGGCAAGATGGGCATTCCGCCCGATGCCATTATTGCCGTTGCCGACGCGACCAACCTGCGTATGACCCTGCGCATGATTTTGGAACTGAAAACGCTGGGACTGCCTATGGTGGTGTCGCTGAATTTGAGCGACGTGGCCCGCAAAAGGGGCTTGAATATCGACGCGGCCAAACTGAGCGAGTTGTTGGATGCACCTGTTTTGGAAACAGTTGCAGTGAGCGTGTCGGGCGTACAGGCTGTACGCGAAGCCGTGGCGAAGCTGCCGCGCAAACGCTCTTTCCCCGCAAACCCCGCCTCTGCCGAACGCACGCTCGATGCGCTGGATAGCGACAAACTTTATCAAGAAGTCGAATCGATTTTGGCACAAGTGGTACGCACCCAGATGACGCTGCCCGCATGGCACAAAAAACTCGACGACATCGTGCTGCACCCCATCTGGGGCATGATTATGCTGCTGGTGATCCTGTTTATGGTGTTCCAAGCGGTTTACACTTGGGCGGAACCGATTATGGAAGCCATCGAAGGCGGCTTTGCCGCGCTGGGCGAATGGATAGGCGCCAACATGGAGCCGGGCATCCTCAACGACTTGCTCGTCAACGGCGTCATTGCCGGTTTGGGCAGCGTGTTGGTGTTCCTGCCTCAGATTACGATTTTGTTTGCCTTTATCCTGCTTTTGGAAGACTCGGGCTATCTGCCGCGTGCAGCCTTCCTGTTGGATAACATCATGGCGAAAAGCGGTTTGTCCGGCCGTTCGTTTATTCCCCTTTTGTCCAGCTTTGCCTGTGCCGTTCCTGCCGTGATGTCGGCGCGAACCATTAACGACCCGCGCGAACGCCTTGTTACCATTGCGGTTGCGCCGTTGCTGACTTGTTCCGCACGTTTGCCGGTGTATGCGCTGATTATCGCCGCCGTCATTCCTGACCGTACAGTGGGCGGTATTTTCAACCTGCAAGGCCTGACACTGTTTATTCTTTATATCGCAGGCATCCTGTCGGCTGCATTGGCGGCATATATCATGAAACGCTTGGCGCGAATGAAAGGCAACGTGCAACAATTTCCACTTTTGATGGAATTGCCGACTTTCCGTACGCCTAACTTTAAACACATCATGACCAGCTTGTGGGATAGGGTAAAAGCCTTCCTGAAACGCGCGGGTACCATCATTTTTGCGTTGGCCGTGGTTCTGTGGGGCTTGGTAAGCTGGCCGCAACCGCCTGAAGGCGCAACCGGTGCAGCCATCGATTACAGCTTGGCAGGTACGCTTGGTCATGTTATTCAGCCGTTGTTTGCACCTTTGGGCTTTACTTGGGAAATGTGTATTGCCATGATTCCGGGTATTGCCGCGCGCGAAGTGGTCGTTGCCGCATTAGGTACTGTTTACGCCGTCAGCGCATCGTCTGAAGATGCAGTACAAAACGCACTGATTCCTATCATACACAACAACTGGGGCCTGCCGACCGCCTTTGCCTTCTTGGCTTGGTATGTGTATGCTCCGATGTGTGCCGCGACTTTGACCGTAATTAAACGCGAAACCAAATCCACGAAAAATATGCTTATGATTACAGGCTATTTGTTCCTGATGGCTTATTTTGCCGCATTCGTGGTTTACCAAATTTCTTCAAGGATACTATCGTCATGACTCAATATATTATCGTCGGCTTGATTATGCTTGCCTGTGTATTCTTCCTCTTGCGAAAATTCGTGTTCAAACCGAAAAAACGCGACTGCAGCAGCGGCTGCGGCAAATGCGGCGGTTGCGGTTAAATAAAGAGGGTTAGGTTTAAAAGTAAAAGGCCGTCTGAAATGGTTTCAGACGGCCTTTTTGTATGTTTGAACTATGCTTCAATCGTTGTTGTAGTGCTTTCTAAGATTCTGTGACAAAATGCTTAAACTGTCTTTTTTCTTGGGAAAAGGATACAAGTGATTAAAAATATTAATGTTCCCCCTACAAAATCAATCAAATGGTGTTGATAGACAAATAAGACCGAAATAGCGAGTAAAAATCCCCAGATACCAAAAAATGATTTTAAGAATTTGGATTTGAATTCTCTACAATAAACCTCAGCTGAAAGAAAAGCGAAACTCACATGTAATGACGGGCATTGGTTAAAACTACTGTCCAATTTTCCCAAAATATAAAAGAAGGATTTTAAAATTTGGTTATCGACTTCAGGCTTGGGAAAATAAAATTTCATAGGAAATATTACAAATAGAGCAGTAGAAACTCCGATTAAAAAGGTTGCTCTTTTTATCAGTAATTTCAGACTGCTTTCGTTCTTTTCCAAAAATATAGTGACCAAGAAGAAAAACGGTGACGTCATATAAGGCAACATAAATATGGGCAAGAAAGGAATATTCCTTTCCCAGTCTATAAAATATGAAGGCACATTATCGACTGTATATGTATAAAATTCAGCTCCCTTTTAAAAAACAATAAAAAATATTGATATAAAAATTGTATATTTAATCTTTAGTTTCGATAGCTTATCCACTTACCGATTTTCTCCATCCATGATTCCAATATAATTAAAATCATAAAAGTTCATCACACTATCATATATATCAGTGATATGGAATATGTCGCACTGTCTTTAATATTTTGTCGGATGGTTATCTCATCTATGGTTTCAGACGGCCTCGAAAGGTGGATTGTAAAAAAAAAGCGCAAAATTACAGATTGGGTATGATATTGAAGTGAATCTTTCAGTAGTCTCATGATTTATTGAACGGGAAGCCTGAAATGTCCGGTGATGGTGTAGCGGTAGAGGACGTCGTCTTCACGGGTTCCCGAACCGATATTATGGATAATCAGTGGCCTATCGCCGATTTTTCGATCGGAGACAATGCCGATATGGGGACGGTTGCCTTTTAGTTCCCAAGTTACAATATCGCCAGCTTGATAGTTTGTATCTTGAACGGCCCAGCCTTGACGCGTGAAATAAGTCATTAGGTTAGGGACACGGCGGTGGTCGATATTGGTATCAGGTTGTTTCAAACCCCAGCGTTTAGGATAGAAGGAAAAGTTGCGGCTCATGTCCTGATGAACAAGCTCTTGCAAATCTATATTTTGCTCACGCAATGCACGGATGACCACGTCTGTGCAAACGCCTTTTCCCATCGGTACATCGCCCATCGGATAAGTGAGCTTCGTGTAAGCCGGGTCGTAACGAAGGGTTTTACCAATTTGATTTCGTGCAGATTGGACAATTTGCGGAGATGGTTCTTCGGGTTCGGTAATCTCCTGTTGTAGGAAATCGGTATTAATACTTGGGATAGAGTTGTGATGACGGGCAAAAAATACAGCTGTTGTAATCAGAAGGATAGAAAGCACAATACTGATAACTATGGGCTTAAAGGCTGTTTTGTGTTTCATGATATATACACGGCTTAGATGTTGTTTGCATTATTATCAAATTTTTGGGTGGGTTGGCAATGCATAATGGAAAAATGGTCTTTAGCAAGTATGTATGGGTAAATAATAGATGAGTGTTATTTGGGTATTACTAAAACGTTTTTCGTAAATATAGATTTTAAATTGGTACATGATAAAAGGTCGTCTGAAACAGGTTTCAGACGACCTTTTATTGTAAAAATCTATAAATTTAATAGATAATAACTATTCTCATATTATCAAGCTAGAAAAGATAACCCGCTGATTAACTTGATATTTTATATGGTTAAATTATGTTAACTAAAACATACGCTATCCAAACCTGATTTCACAGTTGATTTAAATCATAATGTCTTGTGTCCAAATCTCTAAAATACCCGAAATCATATTAGATATTGATTTTCGAATAACAAACTACAAGAGTCGAGGAACGCAAAATGCCGAAAATCCCTGAGTTGGTTTGTCCTGCCGGTAATCTGCCTGCTTTGAAGACGGCGGTGGACAATGGCGCGGACACGGTTTATATGGGGCTGAAAGATGCGACGAATGCGCGCAATTTTCCGGGGCTGAATTTCGATATGAAATCGGCGCAGGAAGGAGTGGCTTACGCACATGCGCGCGGCCGCAATGTGTTGATGGCAATCAATACTTTTGCCCAGGCGGGACAAATCGAGCGGTGGCATCGGGCTGTCGATACGGCGGTGCAGCTGGGGGCGGACGCGATAATCGTTGCCGACCCTGCGATTATGGCTTATGCCGCCGAGCGTCATCCTAATTTGAGGCTGCACATGTCGGTGCAGGGTTCGGCGACCAATTACGAAGCCATCAATATGATGAAGGAACTGTTCGGCGTCCGCCGTGCCGTGTTGCCGCGCGTTTTAACGGTCGATCAGGTCAAGCATGTGATTGACAATACGGATGTGGAAATCGAAGTGTTCGGTTTCGGCAGTTTGTGTGTGATGGTAGAAGGGCGCTGCATTTTATCGAGCTATGCGACGGGCGAATCACCGAATATGCAGGGCGTGTGTTCACCGGCGAAGGCGGTGCGTTGGGAGCAGCTGCCCGACCGCATGAACGTGCGGTTGAACCAGGTGTTAATCGACCAGTACAAACCGAACGAACCGGCAGGCTATCCAACACTGTGCAAAGGCCGTTTTGAAGTCAATGACGAAACCTATTACGCGCTGGAAGAGCCGACCAGCCTGAATGTTTTGGAAATGTTGCCCGAACTCATCAAAATCGGTGTATCCGCCATTAAAATCGAAGGCCGCCAGCGCAGCCCGATGTACACGGCGCAGGTTACCAAATCGCTGCGGCAGGCTTTGGACGCGGCCGCTGCCGATCCGGCTCATTTCAAAGTCAATCCGGTGTGGAACAACGCGCTGAGCAAGGTTTCGGAAGGGCATCAGACGACCTTGGGCGCATACAGCCGTCCGTGGAAATAAGGGAGGAGGAAAAATGAATCCGATGAAATTATCGTTGGGGCCGGTTTTGTTTTTCTGGCAGAAGGAAGCCCTGCTGGAATTTTACGCCGCCATGCTGGATGCGCCAGTGGACACCATTTATCTGGGAGAAGTGGTGTGTTCGCGCCGCCAGAAAATGCGTTTTGCCGACTGGGTCAGCTTGGCGGAAGATTTGGCGGAAAGCGGCAAAGAGATTATCTTGTCGTCTCAGGTGCTGCTGGAAAGTGAATCCGATTTGAAGCGCCTGCGTAAAATCACGGGGCAGGACAAATTCAAAGTCGAAGCCAACGACATGGGTGCGGTCAAATTGGCGCGCGAACACGGTATTCCGTTTGTCGCCGGAGCCAGCTTGAACATTTACAACGAAAGCACGCTGGCACTGTTCCAAAAACTGGGCGCATACCGCTGGATTGCGCCATCCGAGTTGAGCCGTGACAAAGTTGCCGAAATCATCAAGGCTTCAGACGACATCGAAACGGAATTGTTTGCTTGGGGCAAAATGCCTTTGGCGTACTCTTCACGCTGCTTTACCGCGCGGCATTACAACCTGAACAAAGACGGCTGCGAATTCCGCTGCTTGGATTACGAGCAAGGCATGGACATGAACACCCGCGAGGGCAAGCCGTTCTTAACCATCAACGGCATCCAAACCATGTCTTACGGCTGCCAAAACCTGCTGCCGCACCATGAGGATTTGCGGCAAATCGGTGTGAACATGCTGCGCCTGTCGCCGCAAATGCACGGCATGGCGGAAATCATCCGTATCCACCGCGATGTATTGGACGGCAAAACCGCACTGGCGGATGCGCTGCCCGAATTGGAAAGATTGACCACCGGCACGCTGGTGGACGGCTATTGGCACGGCCAGCCGGGTATCGAAGCCGTGAAGGAGGAATATTATGGCGTTGCCTGAAATCGTATTGCCCGCATGGGCGGGAAAAATCGGCGGAAAATTACCGGGCAGGCCACCGCGCTTCGCTTTGGTTTTTACCCTCAACACCATGCTCAAACGCGGATTGCTGCCCGCCGATATGAGCCTGTTTGACGGTCGAACCTTCGAAATTGACGTATTGGACGCAGGCATCAAGGTGCGTTTCACCGCCAATGCCGAAAAATTCATCGATGCGGATTTTTTGGGTACGCCCGATTTGCGCCTTGCCGCCAACGGCATCGACTTTATGCGCATGATGATGCGCGAGGAAGACCCGGATACTTTGTTTTTCAACCGCAAACTGCAAATCGAAGGCGATACCGAGCTTGGGCTGATTACCAAAAACCTGCTCGACAGCGTGGACTGGCCGTTCGGAGATTGGTTTTTGAAGCGGCAGTTGTCCGACTGAATGCCGGTTCGTGCAAGAATAAAGCAAAGCATTCATCCATTAAGTTTATGATTTAAAAATAAAATATCCAATACCTTTTACAAAATTCCCAAATCCCTAAATTTCTACCAAGGTATTTAGGGATTTGGGAATTTGTGTTTGGATTTTGGCCACCGGGTAAAAAGGTATTTTGCAAAAGTCTCAATCCACAACAAAAAGGCCGTCTGAAAACCAAATTCCGGTTTTCAGACGGCCTCAATTATTTAAAACTTTCAACAAACTCTTATTTCAACGCTTCCAACAGCTTTCCGTGTATTCCGCCGAATCCGCCGTTGCTCATGATCAAAATATGGTCGCCTGCTTCGGCATTTTTCACGATTTCGGCGACGAAGGCATCGAAGTCTTTGCCGACGTGCAGCTTGCCGCCCAAAGGCGCGAGGGCTTCGGCGACGTTCCAGTCCACGCCGCCGGCGTAGCAGAACACTTGGTCGGCGCCTTTGAGGCTTTCGGGTAAGGCGGCTTTCATGGTGCCGAGTTTCATGGTGTTGGAACGCGGCTCGAGGACGGCGAGGATGCGGGCGTTTCCGACGCGCTGACGCAGGCCTTCGATGGTGGTTTCGATGGCGGTCGGATGGTGGGCGAAGTCGTCGTAAACGGTGATACCGTTTACCGTGCCTTTGATTTCCATGCGGCGTTTGACGTTTTTAAACGCGCTCAAGGCTTCGCAGGCCGTCTGAATATCGACTCCGGCATGACGCGCGGCGGCGATGACGGCAAGCGCGTTCATGCGGTTGTGTCCGCCCATCAAATCCCATGCGACGTGTCCGGCTTTTTTGCCGTCAAGTAACACGTCAAACGAGCCGTCGACATTGACTCCGCCGACCTGCCAGCCGTGTTCGGTGCCGAATTTTTCCACCGGCGTCCAGCAGCCTTTGTCCAAAGTGTCTTGCAGACTTTGCTGCTGTCCGTTGCAGACGATTAAGCCTTCAGACGGCACGGTGCGCACGAGATGGTGGAACTGGGTCTGTATCGCGCCCAAATCGGCGAAGATGTCGGCATGGTCGAATTCCAGATTGTTTAAAATGGCGGTACGCGGACGGTAATGTACGAATTTGGAGCGTTTGTCAAAAAAGGCAGTGTCGTATTCGTCGGCTTCGATAACGAAGAATGGGGATTTTGAATTAGGATCTTGGCGCGGCGTTTGCGGCAGACGGGCGGAAACGCTGAAGTTTTCCGGTACGCCGCCAATCAGGAAGCCTGGTGCGAGACCGGCATATTCCAAGACCCAGGCGAGCATGGAGGCTGTAGTCGTTTTGCCGTGTGTTCCGGCTACGCCGAGTACCCAGTGTTGGTGTAATACGTTTTCAGCAAGCCATTGTGGGCCGGAAATATAAGGCAGGCCGCGGTTTAAAATCGCTTCAACCACATCCATGCCGCGTTTGGCAACATTGCCGATAACGTAAATATCGGCTTTAAATTCGTCTAATTGAGCGGCATCAAAACCTTCGTGTACGCCTATACCTAAGGCTTCAAGCTGGGTGCTCATCGGCGGATACATCTTCGCGTCGCAACCGCTGATTTTAAAACCTGCTTCTTTGGCAATAGCCGCTACGCCGCCCATAAATGTGCCGCCGATACCGATAATGTGGATGTGTTTCATGATAAGACCGTCTTGGGAATGAATTAATTTTAAAACCGTCATTATAACGGAGTTTGGATAAAGGGGTCGTCTGGAAAGTAAAGCGGCAATAAGAATAGGGGAGAGATAGGGAAGATTGAATCTTAATAGGGAATTTTTAGGTTATAGTTGCTACTGAAATATTTATACTTTGGGCGCTGTGTTGCCGATTGAAAAAGGTATGAAATGGCTGGGCGATATGACTGTAGTTCTGTCTTTACTCATGCTGGTGTTTGTTTTCTTGGTTGACCCGACTCACTACTTCCTCAGCAACTTGGTTGTCTCTATCGGTAATATTCTTACTCAAACCGTTCACCATTCTTTCGAGCTGTACTTGTTCCACAACCGTGATTGGTCTAATGGCTTACTGGGTATGGTGGATTACTTGGGCACCATTTGTGGGCGTGTTCTTAGCGAAAATTTCCAAACGCCGTACTTTGCGTGAATTCGTGCTGGCATCCATTATGGTACCAGTCGGCTTCCTCGTGATTTGGTTCTCCGTATTCTCCGGCTTCAACCTGCTTGATACTGTTGAAGGTACTGGACGCTTGGCAGAAATTGTCAATAAAGGCGACTACGAAGGTACATTCTATTACCTGCTCAATATGCTGCCTCTGTCTTTCGCAACCAAACCGTTGACCGTTATCCTGTTCTTAGGTTTCGTGGTTCTGGTTTGTTTGTGAAAGTTGTCGGGTGCGATGTTCAAAATACACTGTTGCCATGGCAATCGCAGCGGTCATCAATGCCGTTGTGGTTAAGATAACAAGGGGCTGCGGCGGTAAAACGGCGGCCAGCCCTGCGCCGATAACGAATAAGGTCGTCTGAAAAATCCAAAGCCGTTGCGGTCGGCGGTGTTCGAGCTTGTTGTACGGCGTGTTGGCGGCAACCCCGAGATAAAACACGCCCAAACCGAGCCACAGCATTCGGACGGACTCAGCGGTAGCGGTGCTGTTTTGGTGCAGCCACGCCAGTGCCACCGTTGTCAAAGCGATGCCGATCAGTACGGCATAATGGCTGTACGAGGGCAATGCGCCCGAGTTTTGCGCTTTGTGTTCGTCGATAAATAGGTGTAGGAAATCGTCGCGTTGTTTACACTTTTTCTACGGCGGACAGCTTTTGTTTTTGCTTGAATGATTCTTAGGCAGCTATCCGGCATTATCAAGAACAGAGCGGGTTTCCCGTGTCTATCGACATTCTTGACAATGCCGGATAGCTGCTCAAACGGGTCTTCAAGCAAAAGCCAAAAGTGTAAACAACACTATTGATTTCTACAAAATAGGAAAACTGCATCACATAAACCGTAAACATCGCAAACAGAATCACAATCACGGGCAGTGCGCCGATTTCAAACTTCGCCACGTGGAAATAAGGGGCGATGTCGATCACGGTTTCGCCGAAAAAAATAATCACCAGCCCGTTTAGGCGTTCGAGTAGATGCGGAAAATTCACCGCAGGTTGCTTGTGGCTGACAAAGGTGGGCAAAATCCAACCCAAACCGAAACCGCCCAGCGCAACCCACTGTCTGATATGGGCGGGAAACAACAGCGAACCGAGCACCATCGCCGCCGTCAATCCGCGCAATCCCGCCACCAGCTTGATTCTGCGGCGTTGTTTGGGGGAAGCGTGGCGGGCAAGCTGCAACAGATATTGCAGGCAGACACTGCCGACCAGTAGCCCCAGCGCAAGATTAAACGGCACAAAATTCGCCAGTCAGTCGCTGCCCACCGCATTGGACAAAAACAGCAGCAAAAACATATCGGCAAACAAAAACAGCCGATCCCGCCAAGAGTTGTCGCCGAAGCGGTTGATGTAAATGCTCTGGTATAACCAAACGGTAAACAGAATCACCAGCGAAATCAGAAACGTGACGTAATCGGCTTCGTCGGCGTGGTGCACCAGCTCGGTGGTGCGGGACAAAGCATATACAAACACCAAATCATAAAACAGCTCGGGCAGCCCGACTTTTTTCTCTCCAACAGGCATAAGCTCTCCGGTTGTGATGAATAACTTATTGAAGAATAACAGTTTTTACCGACAAGTACCATTGACTGGGCGGCTTAAAAATAGCTCTCGTCAATGTCCATTTTGCCCAGTTTTTGGTTAATGGTGTGCAATTCGTCCGCAGTCAGGCGGATTCGCAGTGCGCCGAGGTTTTCCGCCAAGCGGTGTTTTTTGGTGGTGCCCGGAATCGGTACGATAAAGGGCTTTTGCGCCAGTTCCCACGCCAACACGATGTGCGCGGCGGTGGCGGATTTGGCGGCGGCGAGCTCGTGCAGCAAGTCCAACACAGGCTGGTTTTTCGTCATCACATCCGCCGAAAAACGCTTCATCGTGCGGCGGAAATCGCCTTCGGCGTATTGGGTCTGCGCGTTAAAACGGCCGCTTAAAAAGCCGTTCCCCAGCGGGCTGTATGCCACAAAGCCGATATGGTTGGCTTCGCAAAAAGCAAACAATGCTTTTTCGGGGGCGCGGAACACCATGGAATATTGGTTCTCCGTGGTGGTAATGGGCGTAACGGCGTGGGCGGCGGCCATATACTCAATTGGCGTGTTGGACACGCCCCAATGATGGATTTTGCCTGCCTTAATCAATTCGCCCATTACTTCCGCTACCGCCTCGGCGGGTACATTCGGGTCAATGCGATGCTGGTAATACAGGTCGATGTAGTCGGTTTGCAGATTGCGTAAGGATTCGTCCACTTGCTTGCGGATGGATTCGGGGCGGCTGTCCAGCACATTCTCCACGCTGCTGGCGGAATGAGTTTGCCCCACAATGCCGATCCAACCGTAGGCGACAACAGTACGGTAGTAAATTTTGCCTTTGCACCGACTTCAGTAGGCGGCTTGGGCATCAACTACACAATCACGCCGGAAGGCTGGTTGTATACGGTAAGCCATACTCAAGAGCAACAAGAGAAAGTCAACATATTCGTCAATGCTCTGAAAGTAGGCGGAAAAAATCTGCTCGAATTTCTTAATGCTTGATAATGTGAGATTTTTGGTAGATTGAACCTAAGTCAATCATAGAAAACGGATACATAAAATGCTGCTTGTTTGATAAGCGGCATTTTATTATCTATGGTTTCTATGTTTATTCAGGCTGGCAGTGATGGTTTGATGTCTTAGAAAAGTTGTGGCTGTAATTGTGAAAATAATGCCGTCTGAAAAATAAGTTCTGAGCAAACCACGCTACGACTTATTTTCAGACGGCATTTGTCTTCTGTATTTTACGATTTCTATTAAAGTGCTGCTTCTGAGCGTTCTCCAGTACGAATACGGATCGCTTCTTCAACGGGATAAATAAAGATTTTACCATCACCGATTTTGCCGGAATGCGCGGTTTCTAAAATGGCGTCCACAGCCTGATCGACTTTGTCGTCAGCCAATACCAATTCAATTTTTACTTTAGGCAGAAAATCGACTGCGTATTCCGCGCCGCGATAAATTTCCGTATGGCCTTTTTGGCGGCCGAAACCTTTGACTTCGCTGACAGTCATGCCGGTAATACCGATTTCAGTCAGGATTTCGCGTACATCGTCGAGTTTGAAAGGTTTGATAATGGCTTCGATTTTTTTCATATTGAGTCTCCTTATTTGCGAAAAGGCCGTCTGAAACATTCAGACGGCCTTTGTTCCATCAAGTTCGTTCAAATTTTATTTGAGTGAACTTATTTCTTTTTCTGAGCCGGCAGGTCGGTACATACGCCCAATGCCACTTCCGCAGCCATACCGATGGATTCGCCAAGGGTTGGGTGTGGGTGGATGGTTTTACCGATATCGGCTGCATCACAGCCCATTTCGATGGCCAAGCAGATTTCGCCGATCATATCGCCGCCGTTAGGGCCAACGATACCGCCACCGATGATGCGGCCGGTTTCAGCATCAAAAATCAGCTTGGTGAAACCATTGTCGCAACCGTTGGCAATCGCACGGCCGGAAGCAGCCCATGGGAAGTTGGCTTTGGTAATTTTACGGCCGGAAGCTTTGGCAGACAACTCGGTTTCGCCAACCCATGCCACTTCAGGAGAAGTGTAGGCAACGCCCGGAATAACGCGTGCGTCGAAGTAGGCTTTGTGGCCGGCACAGTTTTCAGCGGCAACGTGGCCTTCGTGAACGGCTTTGTGTGCCAACATCGGTTGACCGACGATATCGCCGATAGCGTAGATATGTGGCACGTTGGTGCGCATTTGTTTGTCCACTTCGATGAAGCCGCGATCAGTTACAGCAATACCGGCTTTCTCAGCGCTGATGAGTTTGCCGTTAGGCGCACGACCGGTAGCTACCAGTACGGCATCGTAACGTTGTGGTTCTTTAGGCGCATTTGCACCTTCGAAGGTAACGTAAACGCCGTCTTCTTTAGGCTCAACAGCAACAGTTTTGGTGTTGATCATGATGTTGTCAAAACGGTATTCGTTTTGTTTTTGCCATACTTTAACCAAGTCGCGGTCTGCGCCTTGCATCAGGCCATCCATCATTTCAACAACATCCAGGCGAGAACCCAGAGTGCTGTAAACCGTACCCATTTCGAGACCGATAATACCGCCACCGATGATCAACAGTTTGCCCGGTACTTCTTTCAGGGCCAATGCGCCGCTGGAGTCGAAAATTCGAGGATCTTCAGGGATGAAAGGCAATTTGGTTACGCGGCTGCCTGCTGCAATGATACAGTTTTTAAAGGCAACGATTTTTTTCTCACCGGTAGGAGCCGCTTGTTCGTACACTTCGCTGGTCGTCAGAGAAACTTCCAAGTGGTGCGGATCTAAGAATTGGCCGTCACCTTGGATAATATCTACTTTGCGGCCTTTAGCCATACCTGCCAAACCGCCGGTCAGACGGGAAACCACGCCGTCTTTGTAGGCGCGCAGCATGTCGATATCGAGTTCAGGCTCAGGGTATTTGATACCGTTGGCAGCCAAGTGGCGTACTTCATCGATAACGGCAGCATTGTGCAACAAGGCTTTGGAAGGGATACAGCCGACGTTCAGGCAAACGCCGCCCAAAGTTTTGTAACGCTCGACGATGGCAACTTTCAAGCCTTCGTCAGCAGCAGCAAATGCAGCAGAATAACCGCCGGGGCCACCACCCAATACGACTACGTCGTATTCGGCATCGGCAGAACCGCCGAATTGAGCAGCTTGAGGAGCAGGAGCGGCTGCTTTAGGAGCTTCTTGTGCAGGAGCGGCAGGTGCTTCGGCTTTAGGAGCAGCTGCACCTTCGGCCTCAACGACAACAATCAAACCGCCTTCAGAGATTTTGTCGCCCACTTTAACTTTAACTTCTTTGACTACGCCTGCAACTTCGGCAGGTACGTCCATAGTCGCTTTATCAGTTTCCAAAGTAATCAGGGTATCGTCCACAGCAATGGTATCACCCACATTTACTTCAACCGCAATAATATCTACATTTTCGTGACCGCCAATGTCGGGCACTTTCAATTCAATTAAGCTCATGTCTAATCTTTCTGAATGATGTTCGGGCTTCTTTTTTTCAGACGGCCTTTTTATTTAGGCCGTCTGAAAATGCTCGGATTACAGAGTAATGCGGCGGAAGTCTTTCAACATGTTAGCCAGGAATACGGTGAAGCGCATACCGGCGGCACCGTCGATGACACGGTGGTCAAAGGACAGGCTCAACGGGCACATCAGGCGAGGAGCAAATTCTTTGCCGTTCCAAACCGGTTTGATTTGGGATTTGCACACGCCCAAGATAGCAACTTCAGGAGCATTCACGATTGGCGTGAAGCCTGTACCGCCGATGCCACCCAAGCTGGAAATGGTAAAGCATGCGCCTTGCATTTCTTGTGGCTTGAGCTTGCCTTCGCGGGCTTTTTTAGACAATTCGGTCAGTTCTTGGCTGATTTGTTTCAAGCCTTTTTGATCCACGTCTTTGATTACAGGAACAACCAAGCCGTTCGGCGTGTCTGCTGCGAAACCGATGTTGAAGTAGTTTTTCAGCACCAAGTTGTCGCCATCCAGAGAGGCGTTGAATTCAGGGAAGGCTTTCAGCGCAGCAACAGAGGCTTTAATGATGAACGCCAATGGGGACAGTTTTACGCCTTCGCGTTCCCATTCTTTGTTCAGCTGTTTGCGGAATTCTTCCAATTCGGTCATGTCCGCTTCTTCGTGTACGGTAACGTGAGGAATCACAACCCAGTTGCGAGACAGGTTTTGACCGGAGATTTTCTTAATGCGTGACAGTTCTTTAACTTCGACGCTGCCGAATTTAGAGAAGTCAACTTTAGGCCATGGCAACAAGTCCAGACCGCCGCCCAAAGAAGCAGCGGCAGGTTTGCCTGCACCGCTTTGCATAACGGATTTAACGAAGGTTTTAACGTCTTCGCCCATGATACGGCCTTTCAGACCGGTACCTTTGACTTGGCCCAAATCTACGCCCAATTCGCGCGCCAGTTTGCGTGCGGAAGGACCTGCATGCGCTTTTGCAAATGCAGCTTCATCGATTTTGGCAGCAGCAGGAGCAGCAGGAGCAGCAGGTGCAGGCGCAGCTGCTGGTGCAGTAGGAGCAGGAGCGGCAGCTGGTGCAGGCGCAGCGGCTTGAGTGGCAGGAGCAGGGGCTGCTTCGGCAGAGCCGGCAGTTTCTACTTCAATAATGGCGGAGCCTTCGGATACTTTGTCGCCAACTTTCAGGAATACGGCTTTAACCACACCGGCTTCGGTACATGGTACGTCCATGGTGGCTTTGTCGGTTTCCAGAGTAATCAGGGTGTCGTCAACGGCAACAGTGTCGCCGACTTTAATTTCAACGGCAATAACGTCAACGTCAGAGTGACCGCCGATATCAGGTACAACAACTTGTACGGTAGCGCCACCGGCAGGAGTGGCTGCAGGCGCAGCAGCTGGAGCAGCAGGAGCTTCTGCTGCAGGAGCGGAATCTGCAGCGGCAGCACCGGTTTCAACGGTCAGAATAACGCCGCCTTCAGAGATTTTATCGCCCACTTTAACTTTAACTTCTTTAACAATACCGGCTGCATCAGCAGGTACGTCCATAGTGGCTTTGTCGGTTTCCAACGTAATCAGGGTGTCGTCAACGGCGATGGTGTCGCCCGCTTTGACTTCTACGGCGATGATGTCGACGTTTTCATGACCGCCGATATCAGGGACTTTGATTTCTACGATACTCATTTGAGTTCCTTTAATATTTTCAGTTTGATGCCGTCCGAAAACAGTTTCTTACGGCATCGGTACAGTTTGTTCAAACCATTCAAGCATTCGGTTTCCAGACGGCCTGATGTCTGAATGAAGCAGACAGGCCGTCTGAAACACCAATTAGCGTTTCCAGCTAGGAGCTGAATCGGCTTTGATACCATATTTTTCAATGGCTTGTTGAACGGTTTCTTTGCTGACTTTGCCTTGCTCAGCCAATGCGCTCAATGCAGCAACGGCAACGTTGTAGCGGTCAACTTCGAAGAAGCTGCGCAGGTTGGCACGGCTGTCGGAGCGACCGAAGCCGTCAGTACCCAAGACGTGGTAGTCGTTAGGAATATAGGCACGGATGCGGTCAGCATAGCTGCGGATATAGTCGGTAGCGGCAATCACTGGGCCGTCATGACCTTGCAGTTGAGAAGTAACAAACGGTACTTTTGCAGTTTCCAATGGGTTCAGACGATTGAAGCGTTCCACTTCGATGGCATCGCGGTGCAGCTGGTTGAATGATGGGCAAGACCAGATGTCTGCTTCCACGCCGAAGTCGGCTTTCAACAATTCAGCACCGGCAATGACTTCTTGCAGGATAGTACCGGAACCCATCAATTGAACTTTCTTGTCGCCTTTGCCGCCGGCTTTCAGCAGGTACATACCTTTCAGGATGTTTTCTTCTGCGCCTTCAGGCATATCCGGGTGAGCGTAGTTTTCGTTCATCAGGGTGATGTAGTAGAACACGTCTTCGTTATTGGCATACATACGGCGCAGACCGTCTTGAACGATAACGGCTACTTCGTATTGGAATGTCGGATCGTAAGAAACGCAATTTGGAATCAAATCTGCTTGAACATGGCTGTGGCCGTCTTCATGTTGCAGACCTTCACCGTTCAGCGTTGTACGGCCGGCAGTACCACCCAGCAGGAAACCGCGTGCATGCATATCGCCTGCTGCCCATGCCAAGTCGCCAACGCGTTGGAAACCGAACATAGAGTAGTAGATGTAGAAAGGAATCATGGCAAAGTCGTTGTTTGCGTAGCTGGTCGCAGCAGCAATCCAGTCAGCCATAGCACCTGGTTCGTTAATACCTTCTTGCAAGATTTGACCGTCAACAGACTCTTTATAGAACATCAGTTGGTCTTTATCTTGAGGAGTGTATTGTTGGCCTTTAGGGTTCCAAATACCGTATTGACGGAACATGCCTTCCATACCGAACGTACGGCTTTCATCTGGAACGATAGGCACCACGCGTTTGCCAATTTTTTTGTCTTTCAGCAAAGTAGACAGGATGCGGACGAAAGCCATGGTGGTTGAGAATTCACGGTCACCGCTGGATTTCAGTTGAGCATCAAATGCAGACAGTTCAGGCACTTCCAGAACTTCTTGGGTAGGGTTGCGTTGAGGCAGGTAGCCACCCAAAGCTTCACGGCGTGCATGCAGGTATTTGTATTCTTCGCTGTCGGGAGCAAAAGTCAGGTAAGGCAGGTCGCCGCTGTCGATTTGCTCGTCAGTTACAGGAATGTCAAAGCGGTCACGGAATTGTTTCAGAGACGCTTTGTCCATTTTTTTGGCTTGGTGGGCAACGTTTTGACCTTCGCCGGATGCACCCATACCGTAACCTTTAATGGTTTTCGCCAAGATTACAGTAGGTTTGCCGTCGGCGTGGTTCACTGCGCGGTCGTAAGCGTTGTACACTTTTTGAGGGTCATGACCACCACGGTTCAATGCCCAAATTTCGTCATCAGTCATATCGGCGACCAATGCTTTCAGTTCAGGCGTATTGAAGAAGTGTTCGCGAACGTATGCACCGTCTTTGGATTTGTAAGTTTGGTAGTCACCATCCAAGCACTCTTCCATGCGTTTGCGCAGGATGCCGTCTTTGTCTTTTGCCAAGAGGCGGTCCCAACGACGGCCCCAGATAACTTTCACAACATTCCAGCCGGCGCCGGCAAAGTTGCCTTCCAGCTCTTGAATGATTTTGCCATTACCGCGTACTGGGCCGTCCAAACGTTGCAGGTTACAGTTGATGACGAATACCAAGTTGTCCAAGCCTTCGCGTGAAGCCAGAGCAATAGCACCTTGGCTTTCAGGTTCGTCCATTTCGCCGTCGCCACAGAATACCCATACTTTACGGCCTTTGGTTTTAGCCAGACCGCGAGATTCCAAGTATTTCAGGAAGCGTGCTTGGTAAATTGCCATCAATGGGCCAAGACCCATAGATACGGTTGGGAATTGCCAGAAGTCAGGCAACAGGTGAGGATGAGGGTAAGAAGGCAGACCTTTACCGTTAACTTCTTGACGGAAGTTGTTCAGCTGGTCTTCAGTCAGACGGCCTTCAACGAAAGCGCGTGCGTAGATACCAGGGGCAACGTGGCCTTGGAAGAATACCAAATCGCCTTCTTCGCCTTCGCCTTTAGCTTTCCAGAAATGGTTGAAGCCGACTTCGTACATAGTGGCGGCTGATTGGAAAGATGCGATGTGTCCACCCAATTCCAAATCTTTTTTACCCGCGCGCAAAACGATAGCGGCAGCGTTCCAACGAACGAATGCACGGATGCGGTGTTCGATGTTTTGGTCGCCGGGGATGCCTTTTTCATCTTCAACGGAAACGGTGTTCAAGTATGGAGTAGTGGTGCCGTGAGGCATACGGATGCCTTTGTCACGGCTGTATTTGACCAAACTTTCCAGCAGGTATTGGGCGCGCTCGCTGCCTTCATATTCTAAAACAGAGCTTAACGCGTCTAACCATTCTTTGGTTTCAATTGGGTCAACATCGTGTAATTGGGTGGACATAATATCTATCCTTGTGTTGAGTGTTTTTCAATGACGGAGTATTACTCCGATATTTTCGTTTGCGAACAGATGTTAGTTAAAAACGAAAATTCCTAGAGTCAAATTCGAAAAAGTTTTAATTACTGAAATATTTTCAATACGTTATAACCGTTGATGAAAAATTAGAAAGAATTGAACTTTTTGCGAACCAGCTAATCTGCAAATGCTATCAGTAATTGGGCAAACTGGCAAATCATGCTGTAGATATTGATAGGATGTAGAGGTTGAAATTAAGACTTTTTAAAAGAGTTATGGAGCTTGTTTTTAGTGATACAGTAAAAAGTATTAGATATTTGAGTAAATGAATTCGAATACGAAAAATATTTTTCAAATTTTGTTGTAAATTGAAAGTTCAGATTGGATTTAGGGTTTGAAAGAGAAAATTTATATTATCTGATTTTTTACAAATAGAATAGGCCGTCTGAAGACTTTAAAAGAGATTAAGAGAGAATGGGATTTGAAATGAAGATTATTGAGGAAGGATAAATGAAAAAATGACATGTACAGTCTGTTTAGTTCTGACATGTCATTTGTGTAGGAAGTTAGAATTTCAGACGGCCTTTAATCGGCAGAGCCTTTTTGAGCGAATTGCTTCCATTGAGCCAAAAGCTCTTTGAGAACGTCTTGCTGTTCATGTCCATGTTGGATGGCTTCTTGCAGCCAGAAACAAGCATTATTGATGTCTTTTTCTACGCCCATACCGTGATAATACAGACAGGCAAGATTATATTGAGCCATCGTGTCTCTTTGTTTGGCTGCTGCTTCAAACCATTTTGCAGCTTGGGCATAGTCGACAGGTACGCCTTGTCCACTGTAATACATCATGCCAAGATTGGTTTGGGATTTGCTGTGTCCACGTTCTGCGGATTGATGGTATAGATCCAGTGCTTCAGCGTAATTCTGTTGGCGTTTTAAGCCATAGTGCGCTGCAAATGCCAGCTTGTATAGACGTTCAGCTTCCTGACGTTGGAGGGCGATTTCTTTCGTCAGCTCATAGTTTTGCTGGTTATTCAATGCGCTGTCAGACAGAAGTTTTTGGTAGGCGACAAGATTACCTAAATCAGCCGAGCGTTGATAATATTGACGGGCTGTGTCTGCATCAACTGCTCGTCCCAATCCGTAGCGATGGATATCACCTAAAAGGCGCAAGCCTTCCGGATCATTTTGATCCGCAGCAAATTTAGCGTGCTGATAGGCCTTTTGAGGGTCTCGTTCGGTGTTTTTGCCCAATAGATAGATTTCGGCAAGTGCTACATGCGCGTTGCTGTCACCTTTTTCGGCAGCTTTTTCAAACCATTCCAATGCTTCAGCAGGATTTGATGCGACTAAGAGTTCTGCAAGAGAAGTTTGCGCCGGAACAATGTCGTAATCGGCGGCAATACGCAAATGTTCGATTGCTTTTTCAGGGTTTTGTGCAACACCTTGCCCCAATTTGTATTGAAGGCCGAGTTGCCAGTGTGCCGCAATAAATCCCTGTGCAGCGGATTGCTGATAAAGTTTATGGGAATATTCCAAATCAGGAGAGCTGGAATATTGGTAATGTTGGGCTAAGAAGTATTGTGCCTGAGGATTTTGCTGTTCGGCAGCTTTCAATGCCCATTTGACTGCTTCTTGGTCATTGCCATTGTCTGCATATAAACGCATCAGGCGCAGCTGGGCAGGGGCTAATCCTTCTTCGGCAAGCTCTTGATAGGCTGAAATAAGCGTTTCTACTTCTGCACCGTTATTTTCTTGTAATTGGAGAAGATTATAGCGGGCATAGGGATGACCGGCTCTTGCTGCTTGTTTTAAATATTCAACTGCAATTGCCAAATCTTGTTCGTTTTCGTGGTTTTCGAATAGGCAGCCTGCCAGTTGAAATGCAGCCTCAATATGTCCGGCTTCTGCTGCTTCGCAGAGCAATGGGATGGCTCGTGCAAAGTCAGGTGGGTCTTGAGTGATTAATTTTTCTGCTAGCAGAAAAGATTCTTCATATTGTTGAGCATTCATCGGTTTGCTTTTATATTTTGTGAAGGATTAAGAATAAAATAATCGGCCGACAGGGGGCGGCCGTTATGATTTTGTAATTTTGAGGTTATTTACAAAAACAGACAACCGTATTTGTATTTTTATACTTAGAATAATGGAATAATTTGTTTTATGCTGCATAAATACAACAGAAGGGTGTGATAAAGTGGGTTGAGAAAATACTTCTGTTGTTTATTCAGTTTAAATTATTCATCGTCCGGTTTTTTGCGCCATAAAACAAGTAATTTGCCAATATGTTGCACCAGTTGAGCACCCAGTGTTTCACACAGGGCATTGCAAATTTCAATACGTTCAGCGCGATCATCACCAAAAACACGGACTTTAATCAATTCATGCGCTGTCAATGCGGCATCGGTTTCTTTGATGACCGAGTCGGTCAAGCCTTGTTGGCCAACCATAACGACAGGGTGGAGGTGATGTGCTTGGGCTTTCAAGGCCAAAATTTCTTTGGTGCTTAATTTGTTGTCGCTCATATTAATAAGTATCCAATTAAAAAGAATAATGGCTATATTGTACGCGATTTAGAACATTTACGGGGGAAATAACGTACAATGCTGATTTTAACTTAAGCATTTCAAATCAAGATGGCTGTACGCTCAAAATCTTCAAAAGCATGGCTGCATGAGCATGTCAACGATCATTATGTCCATATGGCACAAAAGGACGGATATCGTGCCAGAGCGGCTTATAAATTATTGGAAATTAATCAAAAAGACAAATTAATCAAGCCAGGTACGGTTTTGGCGGATTTGGGCAGCGCGCCGGGAAGTTGGTCACAGGTTGCAGCCAAGCTGGTCGGTAAAACAGGGGCAGTGTTTGCTTTGGATATTTTGCCGATGGATGCTATTGAAGGCGTGTCATTTATTCAGGGTGACTTTAGGGAAGATGCTGTTTTGGAGCAGTTTGAAGCCTTATTGGATAATCGTCCGTTAGACCTTGTAATCTGTGATATGGCACCCAATATGTCAGGCAATGCCGTAACCGACCAGGCACGCAGTTTTTATTTGTGTGAACTGGCTTTGGATTTTGCCTCCCAGCATTTGAAAACCGGAGGCAGTTTTTTGGTGAAGGTGTTTCAAGGCGCGGGTTATCAAGAGTATACGGCGGCTATGCATGAAATTTTTGCCAGTGTACAAACCCGAAAGCCGGATGCTTCCCGCAATCGTTCCAGTGAGATTTACCTATTAGGTAAAAATAAACGCTGACAATGTAGGGTGGGTGCTTTAAAATTCTTTCCCTTGATTTTATTTATTTTGTAACCATGGAGCCTGTTCAGTGGGGAATACCATTAAAAACATATTAGTCTGGGTAGTGGGTGGTGCTATGCTTTTAGCAGCATTCAATGCACTCAGCGATAAGCAGGAAGATAAACAGCAAATCGAATATTCTCAATTTATTCAGCAAGTTAATAGTGGCGAAGTATCCAATGTCAATATTGAAGGATCTGTTGTCAGCGGCTATCTGATTAAAGGTGAGCGCACCGATAAAACTGCCTTCTATACCAATGCGCCTTTGGATGACAACTTGGTTAAAACACTGTTGGACAACAAAGTACGCGTCAAAGTGACTCCGGAAGAAAAACCAAGCATGCTGGCTAGTCTGTTTTACAGCCTGCTGCCTGTTTTGTTGTTGATCGGTGCATGGTTCTACTTCATGCGCATGCAAAGCGGCGGTGGCAGTAAAGGCGGAGCATTCTCTTTTGGTAAGAGCCGTGCACGTTTGTTGGACAAAGATTCCAATAAAGTTACTTTTGCCGATGTTGCCGGTTGTGATGAGGCAAAAGAAGAAGTACAAGAAATCGTGGATTACTTGAAATCGCCTAACCGTTACCAAAGCCTGGGTGGTCGTGTACCGCGCGGTATTTTGTTGGCCGGTAGCCCTGGTACGGGTAAAACATTGCTGGCCAAAGCGATTGCTGGTGAGGCCGGTGTGCCATTCTTCAGTATTTCAGGTTCTGACTTCGTAGAAATGTTTGTCGGTGTCGGTGCGAGCCGTGTCCGCGATATGTTCGAGCAGGCTAAGAAAAATGCGCCATGTATCATCTTTATTGATGAAATTGATGCTGTCGGCCGTCAGCGTGGTGCCGGTTTGGGCGGTGGCAATGATGAGCGTGAGCAAACATTGAACCAATTGTTGGTTGAAATGGATGGTTTTGAAAGCAACCAAACTGTTATTGTGATCGCAGCAACCAACCGTCCTGATGTACTTGACCCTGCGTTGCAGCGTCCGGGCCGTTTTGACCGCCAAGTCGTTGTTCCATTGCCTGATATCCGTGGCCGTGAGCAAATCTTGAAAGTACACGCTAAAAAAGTACCTTTGGATGCATCCGTAGATTTGACTTCTTTAGCACGCGGTACACCTGGTTTTTCAGGTGCGGATTTGGCAAACTTGGTCAATGAAGCAGCTTTGTTTGCTGGTCGTCGCAATAAAGTGAAAGTCGATCAAAGCGACTTTGAAGATGCAAAAGACAAAATCTACATGGGTCCGGAGCGTCGCAGCATGGTGATGCACGAAGATGAAAAACGTGCGACAGCCTATCATGAGGCCGGTCATGCCATCGTAGCGGAAAGCCTGCCGTTTACCGATCCGGTTCACAAAGTAACCATTATGCCTCGTGGCCGCGCATTGGGTTTGACTTGGCAGTTGCCTGAGCGTGACCGTATCAGCATGTACAAAGACCAAATACTGAGTCAGCTCTCAATCTTGTTTGGTGGCCGTATTGCTGAAGATATTTTTGTCGGCCGTATTTCTACCGGCGCATCTAATGACTTCGAGCGTGCAACTCAAATGGCACGCGAGATGGTAACGCGTTATGGTATGAGCGATAAAATGGGGGTGATGGTTTATGCTGAGAACGAAGGTGAAGTATTCTTGGGTCGCAGCGTAACCCGATCTCAAAATATTTCCGAGAAAACCCAACAAGATATCGATGCGGAAATCCGCCGTATTTTGGATGAGCAATACCAAGTCGCTTACAAAATCTTGGATGAAAATCGCGATAAGATGGAAACCATGTGCAAAGCACTGATGGATTGGGAAACCATCGATCGAGACCAAGTTTTGGAAATTATGGCCGGTAAACAACCTAGTCCGCCTAAAGATTACAGCCACAATGTCCGTGATGACAAAGTAGAAGAGCCTGAAGCGCCTGTTGCTGAAACTGTTGAACCTGTTGAGCAAAATGAGGTTCAGAATACTGAGTCAGTAGAAGCAGACAAAACAGATAAATCTGTATAAGGCTTGAAACAGAAAACGGTAGCTTTTAAGCTACCGTTTTTATTTTGAAGATAAGCAAAAGGCCGTCTGAAAAGCTTCAGACGGCCTGATTTTATTGAGTCAATTACAAAACAGCCAAAGCAGCTTCGTAGTCAGGCTCGTTCGCAATTTCAGAAACCAACTCAGCGTGGAGAACTTGGTTTTGCTCGTTCAAAACCACCACTGCACGGGCAGTCAGGCCGCGTAATGGGCTTTCTGTCAGTGTAACACCGTAATCGTTAGAAAAGCTGCTGCGGAATGTAGAAAGTGTCACTACATTTTCCAAACCTTCTGCACCGCAGAAACGGGCTTGTGCAAACGGTAAATCGGCAGAAATGCACAAAACGACGGTATTATCCAAAGAAGAGGCACGTTTGTTGAAAGTGCGGACGGACTGGGCGCATACGCCGGTGTCAATACTAGGGAAAATATTCAGCACTTTGCGTTTGCCTGCAAAGTCAGCCAATGATTTCTCAGATAGGTCTGCTGCTACCAATGTGAAATCAGGTGCAACTTGGCCGATAGCGGGCAAATTGCCGTTTGTAGAAATAGGTGAGCCTTGGAAAGTAACTTGGGCCATGATTCAGTCCTTGTGTCAGGGGAAAATAGGATAGTCAGGGGGTTAGTAATGACGGCGGCGGAAATAGAACATGCCTTCGCTGTCAATTTCTAAAATATAGCGGCCGTTTTGTACGGCGGCATAACCGCTTTTACCTTCGGTATAAGGTTGCAAAGCAGCATGTGATATCAGATAGTCAGTTAGTTTGCTGCCGTCTTGGGCAATATTATCCACCATTTTTGCAAAGGTAGTGTGGCAGACTCCGTTGGCTGACCAGCCGGCTGAAACGCCTTTTTCATTTTTTTCCATGCATTGGCCGCTGATGACTTCTAAGTCGGTAGGGTGCTTGCCAATCAGATTGATGACGCCACCCTCTATGCCGTTAATCGGATAGGTGCGTTGTTTTTTACCTTCTTTGGTTTCGCCTTCTTGAGCTGTACCCAAATCCAAACCGGCTATGGCTTGTTCATCGATATATTTAACTTTGAAGGTAGGCTTTGGCGCTTTGCCTGAAGCAGCATCATTGGCTGCATTATCTTCAGATTTACCGCCGCAGGCAGCCAATGAAAGGCTGAGCAAGATAAGGGGAAAGGTTTTTTTCATATGAGAAACCCTAGAAAAACGATTATATTTCAAATAATAAACGATACTATGGCCGTCTGAAATTTTCAGACGGCCTTGCTATTATTTCAACGGACGAATACCTACTGCATCGCGTACTTTATCCAACAATTCGCGTGCTTCTTTACGTGCCTTTTGTGCGCCGGACTGCAAAATGTCTTCAATTTGAGAGGGTTTGGCGGTCAATTCATTGTAGCGCTCGCGCGGCTCTGCGAGTTCGGCATTGATTTTTGCGCTCAAGAGTTTCTTGGCCTCACCCCAAGCAAGGCCTTCGGCCAGCATTTGCGTGAACTCGGCAGTTTCAGACGGCGTGGAAAAGGCTTTGTAGATTTCAAACAGAGGACTTTCATCAGGCTGTTTCGGCTCGCCGGGTTCTTTCATATTGGTGATGATTTTGTTGACCGATTTTTGGGTTTTCTTGTCGTTTTCCCAAAGCGGAATGGTATTGCCGTAGGACTTGGACATTTTGCGTCCGTCTAAGCCGACCAAGAGTTCGACATTTTCGTCGATTTTTACTTCTGGCAGGGTGAAGAGTTCTTGGAAGCGGTGGTTGAAGCGGCCGGCAATATCGCGTGCCATTTCAACGTGTTGGATTTGGTCGCGACCGACTGGTACTTCATGGGCATTGAACATAAGGATGTCGGCAGTCATGAGGATAGGGTAGCTGTACAGGCCCATTTCCACGCCGTGATCCGGATCTTCCTGACCGTTTTCGGTATTTGTCTGTACTGCGGCTTTATAAGCGTGGGCGCGGTTCATCAGGCCTTTTGCGGTGATACAGGTCAGAATCCAGTTTAGCTCCATCACTTCGGGAATGTCGCTTTGACGGTAGAAAGTAGTCTGTTCCGGATTGAGTCCGCAGGCGAGCCATGTGGCGGCAACAGCTTGAGTAGATTGATGAATCATTTCCGGCTCATGACATTTGATGATGCCGTGATAGTCGGCTAAAAAGAGGAATGATTCGGTATTGGAATCTTGCGCTGCGCGGATAGCCGGGCGGATGGCACCGACATAGTTGCCCAAGTGTGGAATACCTGTTGTGGTAACGCCTGTTAAAACTCGTTTTTTGCTCATGAAAGTATCCTTCGGCACAAAGGCCGTCTGAAAATAAATATGGTGCCGATTATACCTGATTATTCTTAATTTTTCAGACGGCCTTTTGGGCAAAGGGTAACTGGATAATAAAAGTTATGCACATAAAATTATAAAAATAAAACTTTATAAAACAATAATATAGTAAAAATTTTTGATTAATGGAGTAAATAGCTATTGAGTTATCCACATTTGCGCTTATATAGGCTCTAACAGAATATATTTGAAGAGGAACGTAAAATGAGATTTGATAAATTGACTGCTAAATTCCAGCAAGCTCTGCAAGAAGGTCAAAGTTTGGCTTTGGCTGCGGACAGCAGCTACCTTGAGGCCGGCTTTATCTTAAAAGCGTTGCTTGACGATCAAAACAGTGGTGCTGCTGCGTTACTGGCTCATGCAGGCGTGAATGTGCCTCAAGTAAAACAACGTTTGCAGCAACATTTGAGCAGCTTGCCAAAAGTATCCGGTCAAGGCGGCGATATTATGCCTAGCCGTGAGCTGCAAGCTGTATTGAACTTGATGGACAAGGCTGCAACCAAACGCGGCGATGCCTATATCGCCAGCGAACTTTTCCTGCTGGCTTTGGTTCAGCAGAATGATGCTACCGGCAACATTTTGAAAGAAGCCGGTGCGACCGAACAAAATATCAATGCCGCAATCGATGCGGTACGAGGAGGACAAAACGTGAACGATGCGAATGCCGAAGACCAACGAGATGCTTTGAAAAAATACACACTTGATCTGACTCAACGCGCCCGTGATGGTAAGCTCGACCCTGTTATCGGTCGTGATGATGAAATTCGTCGTGCGATTCAAGTATTGCAACGCCGTACCAAAAACAACCCTGTGCTGATTGGTGAGCCGGGTGTAGGTAAAACCGCTATTGTTGAAGGTTTGGCACAACGTATCGTCAACGGCGAAGTACCTGAATCTCTGCGTAACAAACGCCTTTTGGTTTTGGATTTGGCGGCTTTGATTGCGGGTGCGAAATATCGCGGCGAATTTGAAGAACGCTTGAAAGGCGTGTTGAACGACTTGGCTAAAGATGACGGCAACACTCTGATTTTCATTGACGAAATCCATACTTTGGTTGGCGCAGGCAAAACCGACGGCGCAATGGATGCGGGCAATATGTTGAAACCGGCTTTGGCGCGCGGCGAACTGCACTGCATCGGCGCGACCACTTTGGACGAATACCGCCAATACATTGAAAAAGACGCGGCACTCGAACGCCGCTTCCAAAAAGTATTGGTCGGCGAACCCAGCGTGGAAGACACCATCGCCATCCTGCGCGGTTTGCAGGAACGTTACGAAATCCACCACGGCATCGACATCACCGACCCCGCCATCGTTGCCGCCGCAGAATTGAGCGACCGCTACATCACCGACCGCTTCCTGCCTGATAAAGCGATTGATTTGATTGACGAAGCAGCCAGCCGTATCAAAATGGAGCTGGACAGCAAACCTGAGCAAATGGATAAACTTGACCGTCGCATTATCCAGCTCAAAATGGAAAAAATGCACGTTGCCAAAGAAACCGATGATGCCAGCAAAAAACGTCTGGAATTGATAGACGAAGAAATCGACGGACTGCAAAAAGAATACGCCGATTTGGATGAAATCTGGAAAGCCGAAAAAGCGGCATCATCCAGCACTGCCGACATCAAGAAACAGATGGACGACATCAAAGTCAAAATCGAGCAGGCTAAACGCCAAGGCGATTTTGCCCGTGCCTCTGAGCTTGAATACGGTGAGTTGCCTAAATTGAGCGCGCAATTGCAAGCGGCAGAAAGCAATCCTGACGGCAAAAAACAAAACAAACTTTTCCGTACTGAAGTCGGTGCGGATGAAGTAGCCGAAATCGTTTCCCGCATGACCGGCATCCCTGTGTCAAAAATGATGGAAGGTGAACGCGACAAGCTGCTGAAGATGGAGGAAGTATTGCACCGCCGCGTGGTTGGTCAAGACGAAGCCGTGCGTGCTGTGTCTGACGCTATCCGCCGCAGCCGCTCAGGCCTTGCCGATCCGAATAAACCTTATGGCAGCTTCTTGTTCTTAGGCCCGACCGGTGTGGGTAAAACTGAATTGTGTAAGGCATTGGCAGGTTTCCTGTTTGACAGCGAGGATCACCTGATTCGTATCGACATGTCCGAATACATGGAAAAACATGCTGTTGCCCGCTTAATCGGTGCGCCTCCCGGCTATGTCGGCTACGAAGAAGGCGGCTACCTGACTGAGCAAGTCCGCCGCAAACCATACAGCGTGATTCTTTTGGATGAAGTGGAAAAAGCTCATCCGGACGTATTCAACATTCTGTTACAAGTATTGGATGACGGCCGCTTGACCGATGGACAAGGTCGAACAGTGGACTTCAAAAATACCGTTATCGTGATGACTTCCAATATCGGTAGCCAACATATCCAACAAATGGGTACTCAGGACTACGAAGCGGTAAAAGAAGTTGTGATGGAGGATGTGAAAGAACATTTCCGTCCTGAAATGATCAACCGTATTGATGAAGTAGTCGTGTTCCATGGTTTGGATCAGGCCAATATCCGCAGCATTGCGAAAATCCAGCTTAAAGGTTTGGAAAAACGTTTGGAAGCACAACATCTGCATCTGAAAGTCGATGATGCTGCCTTGGATCTGATTGCTAAAGCCGGTTTCGACCCTGTGTATGGTGCCCGTCCGCTCAAACGCGCCATCCAATCAGAAATCGAAAATACGCTGGCAAAAGCATTGCTTGAAGGCAAATATGCACCTGATAGCACAATCCATGTTAAAGAAGAGGGTGGTAAGCTCTTGTTTGCATAAGGTTAAAACAATGTAGTATGCTGTTGTAAAAGGCCGTCTGAAAGAATTCAGACGGCCTTTCCTAGTTATTGATTCACATCATATATTTGTTATCTAATTTGATTATTCATTGAATTTTAGAGAATATTAATCGAAAATCTTGTGCCATCGGTTGATAAAGAATGCGATATAATCCGACCTGTTTGTTGAGGTTCTTGCTAAATATCTCATTTTATGTAATAATACTACAATGCAAAAACTGACTAATCAAAATCTTCACATTATTTTGTCGGAGCGCTTAAATGATACCGACTTTGTTCTTATTCTCAATGCATTAATCAAATTTTTGCGCCGAGGAGGCAAAAAACAGGCCTCCGAACGTTTCGATTTGATTTTATCTACTTTAAAACAAGACGATGCTTTATGCCGTCAATTCAGCCTGCGCTTCTATGCCTGGTTGTCCAAAGTTCACATCTATCCTGCGCTGATTAAGCTGGGTATTTTCTCGCGCCATAGCTTTACTCGAGAGATGGGCATACGGATTTATGAACGTTTCAGCCCGTCTTATAAAGATTTTTCCAATCTGCGCGAAGTATTTTTATATCTTTTTCATTCGAAAAACGATGATAAATGGTTGCAGACCCTGAGTTTGCGCCAATGGTTGAGCATGTATGAATTGTTGCTGGGTAAAGCGGATCCTGCTTTGCTTCAGACGGCCAGCCGACAGTTGGCAGATGCCCGTTTGCGAGCGGTAGAAATGCTGTCTATTTGGATTGCTTCCGAAGCGATTGAGCCGGATTTAATACGGATTGCTCCCCGTTTGTTGGAGGCGGATTCGGCATTTGTTGCTTTGCAACGTGAAATTGCAAAATTGGTTGAACACTATCGCCACAGTGAAGAAACTTACGATACGGCGCACTTGGAGGTCATGTTTGACCAGTGCAACAAGCAAATTGAGTATCTGCGTCGTCGTGGTACAGGGGCGGGGTCTGGTTCGTCAGTGAAAGTGGCCCACTTGCTGGAGCGTCTGCAGCAAACCCTAGGCCGTCTGAAACTGTTGACCAATATTCAAATCGAAACCGGCAGCCGTACCCGCTTAACCATCAATCTGATGAATGCGATGATTTACGCGGCGGTAGAGCAATACAGTACCAGCCACTTGCGTAAAAGCAGTATCCGAATGCTGGCGCGCAGTATTACGGAAAACAAAAGTCATCATGGTGAGCATTACATTACGCGCAACCGTAGCGAATATTTCAAAATGTTTTATTCTGCAGCAGGTGGCGGCGTAATTATTGCTTTGATGGCATTAAATAAAATCCATATTGCGTCTTTGGGATTCGGCGAGTTTACTACTTCATTCCTTGCCGGACTTAACTATGGCTTAGGCTTTATGCTGATTCATATGCTGCACTGCACCGTTGCGACTAAGCAGCCTGCCATGACAGCGGCGAGCTTTGCCGAGCAGGTGGACTCAAATGAAGGCAGTAAAGCGGTGGACAATAAATTGGCAAAACTGCTGATTGACGTGTGTCGTTCGCAAAGTGTGGCCGTGTTTGGTAATGTATCGATTGCCGTATTGTTGGCGGCTGGGATCGCTTGGGGTTATGCCTACACGCATGGGCAGCCCTTGTTGAATGAGGCGGTTACAGCCTACCAGCTTAAATCTATTGAGATTTTTACTCAGCCAACCTTATGGTATGCCGCTATTGCCGGTGTATGGTTGTTTTGTTCGGGGATTATTGCCGGCTTCTTTGATAACCGTTCCGATTATCTGAACCTGCGTCAGCGCCTGCCGTTTAATCCGTTTTTACGAAAAATCATGCGTCCGCAGCCGCGTCGCCGTTTGGCCGCTTATATTCATAAGCATTACGGCTCGCTTATGGGCAATTTTATTTTCGGTATGCTTTTGGGGATGACCGGCTATTTTGGCCATCTTTTCGGCTTGCCGCTGGATATTCGCCATGTGGCGTTCTCTTCGGCAAACTTGGGTTATGCCGCGATTAGCGGTCATGCAGATATATTCACTTTTATACTTGGCTTGGCAAGTGTATTGGCAATCGGTATGGTGAATCTGGTGGTCAGTTTTTCTTTGGCTTTGGCTGTTGCGCTTCGTTCTCGCGGTACGCGTTTGGGCAGTATGCACAATTTGCTGAAAAGCTTCTGGAGTCAAGTGAAAGCCAATCCTTTGATTTTGTTGTATCCGGTTCAAGTGAATAACAAAGAAAATACGAAGTAAGATTGAAGAAAGGCCGTCTGAATATATATTTTTCAGACGGCCTTTTGATTTAAAACCGATAAAGATTAGGCTTGCAGAGAGGCGCGGTTTTCCAAAACTTGGTCAATCAAACCATATTCTTTAGCTTCATCGGCAGACATATAATTGTCGCGGTCGGTATCGCGCTCCAAGTCGGCCAAATCGCGGTCACAATGTTTGGCGAGTAAGCGATTCAGTTTCTCTTTGATTTTCAGCAGCTCTTTAGCGTGAATTTCAATATCGGAAGCCTGACCGGCCAAACCGCCGCTGATGAGCGGTTGGTGAATCATGATACGGCTGTTTGGCAGGGCAAAGCGTTTGCCTTTTTCACCTGCGGACAACAGGAATGCGCCCATGCTTGCTGCTTGACCCAAGCATAAGGTAGAAACATGAGGCTTGATGAAGTTCATGGTGTCGTAAATCGACATACCTGCAGTAACCGAACCGCCCGGAGAGTTGATATAGAAGAAGATATCTTTATCAGGGTTTTCACTTTCCAAGAACAGTAATTGCGCAACAACCAAGTTGGCAGATTCGTCTGTCACCGGGCCGATCAAGAAAACGATGCGCTCTTTCAAAAGGCGTGAGTAGATGTCGAATGCGCGCTCGCCGCGACCGCTTTGTTCGATAACGGTAGGGACAAGGTAATTATTGAAATCGAAGGACATTTTTGTCTCCTATTAATGATGGAAAAGCACCAAAGCCATTTAAAGCGCTTCGGTGCTTTTGATTGTCTGTTTCAGACGGCCTTAGAGCAATTAAGCTTGTGCGCCCATTACTTCGTCAAAAGACAGCGCTTTTTCGGTTACTTTAGCTTTGCTCAGAACGAAATCAACAACGTTGCTTTCTACTGCCAAAGAAGTCGGACCTTGCAGGCGGGAAGGCTCTGCGTAGTACCAGTCGATAACTTCTTGAGGATCTTCGTAGCTTTCTGCGAAGTTGGCAACAACGGCTTTGATTTGGCCTTCAGTTGGCTCAAGTTTGTTTTCTTCAACCAATTTAGCCAAAATCAGGCCCAAAGAAACGCGGCGTTCTGCTTGTTCTTTGAACATATCCAAAGGCAGATCCAAGTTGGCGGCGTCAGCCATACCTTGGTTAACGAAGTTTTGTTTCATTTCGTTTGCCAAGCGGGCGGCTTCTTCGTTGACCAAAGCAACAGGAACTTGCAAATCGGCTGCTTTGAGCAGGGCGTTCATTACAGATTCTTTGGTTTGTTCACCGATGCGGCGCTCAACTTCGCGGCCAACGTTTTTCTTCACTTCTTCACGCATTTTGGCAACGTCGCCGTCTTCAATACCCAAAGCTTTAGCGAAGTCTGCGTCAACTTCAGGCAAAGTAGCTTCAGAAACGTTGTTCAGAGTGATGGTGAATACGGCAGATTTACCGGCAACATCTTTACCGTGGTAGTCTTCAGGGAAGTTTACGGTAACATCTTTACTTTCGCCGGCTTTCATGCCGACAACACCGGCTTCAAATTCAGGCAACATTTGACCTGCGCCCAATACGAAAGCGTAGTTTTTAGACGCACCGCCAGCGAAAGGTTCGCCGTCGATTTTGCCTTCAAAGTCGATGATGACGCGGTCGCCGTTTTGGGCTTCGCGGTCAACATGGTTGAAGCGGGTGCGTTGTTTACGCAGGATTTCTACAGTTTGGTCAACTTCGGCATCGCCAACAGTCGCAATAACTTTTTCTACTTCTTGGGCAGACAGGTCGCCAATAGTTACTTCAGGGAAAACTTCAAAAATAGCGGCAACTTTGAAAGACTCTTGATCGTCTTGTTCTTCAACGGCTTCAAAGCGTGGGTAACCGGCAACTTTCAATTCTTGAGCAACGGCAACTTCATAGAATTCGCGTTGTACCAATTCGTTGATAACGTCGTTTTGTGCGCTTGCACCGTACATTTGGGCAATCATTTTGAACGGTGCTTTACCGGGACGGAAGCCGTCAATTTTTGCACGGCGTTGGGTTTGTTTCAGTTTTTTCTCAGTTTCTGCGTTGATTTTGGACCAAGGCAGAGACAATACTACTTTGCGTTCCAGATTTTCTAAAGTTTCAACAGTTACGCTCATCGTAAGCCCTTAAATTTGTTGTGTTTAAACGGTTATCCTTCTGCTCAGTATTCCGAAGAATTTCGGAAGCGTGCATAAGGTCAAAATTTAGCTGCTTAGTATAACACAATGTTTCACGAATAACATAAAAAGGCCGTCTGAAAAGTGGGAAATTCTTTTCAGACGGCCTTTGAGTTTCGATATTGTTGTTTTTTACAGCTGGTCTTTTTGCGCCAGAATCCGTCGGCTGCCGTTGATGTCTGCAGGAGAGAGAACACCGGCATTTTCAAGAGCATCTACCAAATTGGCGGCACGGTTGTAGCCGATGCGTAATTGGCGTTGCAGTGCAGAAATGGAAGTTTTCCGGCTTTCCAATACGAAGGCAACGGCTTGATCGAATAGCTCATCGCTGTTTGCATTCGGATTGACAATATTGGTGGTTTCGATGGCTGCTTCACCACTGAGCAGACCTTCCACATAATTGGTCGGAGCCTGTTCTTTGACGAAATTGACGACTTGATGCACTTCATCATCGGAAACAAACGCACCTTGCAGGCGTGTCGGTTCTGCGCTGCCCGGTTGCAGGAATAACGAGTCGCCGTATTTGAGCAATTCATCTGCACCCATTTGGTCAAGAATGGTGCGGCTGTCGATTTTGCTTTGTACGGTAAAGGCCATGCGTGTTGGAATGTTGGCTTTAATCAGACCGGTAACTACATCGACACTCGGGCGCTGGGTGGCGACAATCATGTGAATGCCTGCCGCACGCGCTTTTTGGGCAAGACGTGCGATTTGCTGCTCAACGGATTTGCGTTCGGTCATCATCAAGTCAGCCAACTCATCGATAACGACCACAATCAACGGCAGTTTTTCCAGAGGCTCAGGATCGTCAGGATTTAAGCTGAACGGATTGAGTAATGGTTTGCCTGCTGCTTTGGCTTGTTCGACTTTTTGGTTGAAGCCGTCCAAATTACGCACGCCGGCATGAGAAAGCAGGCGATAACGTTTTTCCATTTCGGCAACGCACCAGTTCAACGCTTGTCCTGCCTCGCGCATATCGGTCACAACCGGACAAAGCAGGTGCGGAATGCCGTCGTAAATGCTCAATTCCAGCATTTTCGGGTCAATCATAATGAAACGGACCTCGTCAGGCGTGGCTTTGAAGAGCATAGACATAATCATACCGTTCACGCCGACAGATTTGCCCGAGCCGGTCATACCTGCGACCAAAAGGTGCGGCATTTTTGCCAAGTCGCCGACAACGGGCGTACCTGCAATATCTTTACCCAAAGCAACGGTCAGTTTGGACTTGGCATCGGTAAATACGGATGAAGAGAGGATTTCGCTCAACATCACGTCTTGGCGTTTCTCATTGGGCAATTCAATGCCCATGGTGTTTTTACCGGCAATGGTTTCTACGATGCGTACCGCTTGCAGAGACATCGAGCGCGCCAAATCTTTGGACAGCGCGACAATTTGACTGCCTTTGACACCTTGTGCCGGTTCGATTTCGTAGCGGGTAATCACGGGGCCGGAAGTGGCGGAAACAACCTGTACGCCGATGCCAAATTCAGCCAGCTTGGCTTCGATCAATTCTGCGGTCTGTTGCAATTCATCCGGATTGACGGCAACTGGTTCTTCAGACGGCATACGCAACAGGTTCATGTTGGGCTTGTGGTACTCGCCATTGTTTTTAGGTTCTGTATCGTCAAACAGGGAAGTTTGGATTTTAGGAGGCGGCGCAACAGATACGGCAACAGTTTTACGGTTGCTGCTGCTTCCTGCCAACGGAGCAACCGGAGTGGCGGTAATGGTTTTTGCCTCTTTAACCATGCGGCGCGTATTTTGGGTTTCCAAAGCTTCGGCGCTGACATCTTCTTTTTTATTTTGATATTGCGACAGTTTTTTCATCAAGCTGCCAAACAGGTCGCCCACATGGCTGCTGGATTTGGCCATGACTTCCAACCATGACACCTGAGCCAACAGGGAAATGGACAACAGCAACATCACCAGCATAATCAACAGGCTGCCTGATTTGCCCAACAGCCAAGCCAAGCCTGAGCCCGCAAGTAAGCCGACCAAGCCGCCTGCACCGACGGGAAGGGATTCGCTCAATGCGTTGTCAAACAAGAAATGTTCGATAATCGGGCTGCACACCAGCAGGAGAAATAATGCCAAAGCGGCTACGCCGTGATTGTAAGGCTTATGGTTTTCCTGCTTTTTCATGGGGCGGAAATTTTTATAGAGGAAAACGCAAGATGCAGCTATCCACCACCAAAACGATAAGCCGAACAGATAATATCCGACATCGGAAAGATAGGAGCCAAAGAGGCCGCCGAGATTGGCGACATCGTTGCTTTTGGGAACGCTGCGCGACCATGCAGGGTCGTCCATGCTGAAGCTGGCCAGGGAAATAGCCAGATAAATGGTGATAACCAAGCCAAACAGCCATAAAGCATCATTAATCAAGTTGACGACATGCTCGGGACGCGCTTTTTTTTCTTCATTTTTTTGCAGCTCTTTGGCGGCCTTGAGGCGTTGGGAGACTTTATTGTCGGCTTGAGTTTGTGCTTTGGTGGATTTGCGTGTGGTCGGTTTGGCTGCCGGTTTAGTAGAGACGCGTTTTTTTGTTTGGGTTTTAGAAGATTTTGCAGTCATGAGATAAAGGCCGTCTGAAAAGACCGGAGGTAATGTGCGTAAAGGGCAAATTATACCGTATTTACTGGGCACAAGAAATTGAAACGGGCGTAATCATTATAGGATTCAGGCCGTCTGTTTGGCATAACGAAAATTTTGGATTTCGTTTCCACCTATTCAGACGGCCTGATGTTTTGATTGATTTGGACTTACATCCTGCCCAGTTCGCGCTGGAGGGCTTGAATGTTTTTCTCCCTATCCAAAACAGCGCCTTGCAGCGTACTGATGGCCTGTTGATTGACGCTGCCGCCTTTGGCTGTCCGCGCTTGGCTCAGTTGCTTTTTGGCATCGGCCAAAGCCGCGCGTTCATTGGATAACTCGGTTTCCAGAATAGAGCGGCGGCTGTTGACACCGGAGGATTTTGGAACCGGAGGAGGAGCCGTTTCAGAAGCAGTGCGGATAGGGGCAGGTTTGGGCGTTGCTTTGTGGTTGGATTTTGCCGCTGTGTTTTTGCTTTTTGCCGGAGCCGTTTGTGATGTTGGCGCGTTGAGTGTAGGCGCATCGCTGACCGGGGCGTCGTATCGGCTGCTACTGTATTTGCCGACAATCGGCAAATCGTTGACGGCTTGGCAGTTGCCGCTTGGACGCGAGGTATAGACAATCGAGCCGTTGACTTCACAGGCGTAGATTTTTGCGGCGTGGGCTTGGCTGTTGAAAACAGCAAGCGGCAGCAGGGATAGGGTAAGCAGATATTTTTTCATGATTCAGGTAGGGCTAATTCGTTGCAGTTGAGCATTTTATTCTTGTTCAGACGGCATGGGCTGCTGTTTTTTAGCTTTTGCACTGTTTTTGTTTTTGCTCGGTTTATCGGCTTTTTTCTCTTGTTTATCGGATTTTTCCGTACGCTTCTTTTTCTTGGGTTTTGCATTGACGCGTTCATCAGAGGCATTGAGGCTGCGGATGTTGAGGTGGTAACCGCTGCCTTGATGACCGCTGATTTTAGGCAATTGAGCCTGTGCGCAGGAGGATTTGGGTTCGGAGGTATAGCTGCCGTTGCCGCAGGAATAAACTGCGGCGGCTGCGTGAAGAGAAATGCCCAAGACGAAAGAGGATACGAGGAAGTATCCGGCTTGTTTGATGGTTGAAGTCATGTTTTTCCGTATTGTGTTTTATTTCAGACGGCCTGATGGCTCTATTTTTATTGGGAAAACTCGGCTTCGACATCAACTTGGATTTGCTCAAGCTCTTCCTGCCATTGCAGCCAGTTTTCTTCCAGTTGCGTTAATTTTACTTTAGTTTCTGTTAATTGTGCGAGTGTCTCTTGCAATTTGGGTTTATTTTCTTCTGAATAAGCAGATTCTTGTGCCAAAAATGCTTCACAGGCTGTCTGAATATCAGTTAATCGTGCGATTTCTTTTTCGGCTTTGTCGATCTTCTGCTGAATCGGTTTGCTGCGTTTGGCTTTTTCCTGACGGATTTGTGCTTCTATGCGCTTGGTGTCCTTGCGGCTTTGGCTTTGGGCAGATGCGGCGGGGGCTGCTGCAGCGTTTTCTTGTGCCAATCGCCATTGACGGTAGTCGTTCAAATCGCCGTCGAAGTTGTTCAGACGGCCTTTGTCAATCAATAGGAAGCTGTCGGTAGTTGCTTCAAGCAGGCTGCGGTCGTGCGAAACGACGATTAATGCACCTTGGAAGCTTTGCAGGGCAAGTGTCAGGGCGTGGCGCATATCCAAGTCTAGGTGGTTGGTCGGTTCGTCAAGCAGGAGCAGATTAGGTTTTTGCCAGATAATCATGGCAAGGGCAAGCCGCGCTTTTTCGCCGCCGGAGAACGGCTCGGTCTTTTGAACCGCCATATCGCCAACAAAGTTGAAACCGCCTAAAAAGTTGCGGATTTCCTGTTCGCGGACTTCGGGTGAAAGCTGTTGGATATGCCAAACCGGGCTTTGGTCGGCGCGTAAGGTATCTAGTTGGTGTTGGGCAAAATAGCCGATATTGAGCTTTTCGGAGCGGACGATGCTGCCGGAAAGTAAATTGATTTTTCCTGCCAATGCTTTGATAAATGTGGATTTACCGCTGCCGTTAACGCCCAACAGGCCGTAACGTGCACCGCTTTCCAGAGACAAGGTGATATCGTGCAAAACGGTATGATCACCATAACCCAAGTCGGCATGGTCGAGTTTTAATAACGGATTGGGCAGGTGGGTCGGATTGGCAAACTCAAAGGAAAACTCGCTATCCAAATGCGCCGGGGCTATGCGCTCGAGCTTGGCTAATGCCTTCATGCGACTTTGAGCTTGTACGGCCTTTGTGGCTTTGGCTTTGAAACGGTCGATAAAGGATTGCAGATGTTTGATTTGTGCCTGTTGTTTGACGTAAGCGGCTTGTTGTTGCGCCAGACGTTGGGCGCGTTCGGCTTGGTAGAAATCGTAATTGCCGCCGTATTGGGTCAGTTTTTGTTGCGACAGTTCGATGGTTTGCGTTGTGGTGGCATTCAAGAAGTCGCGGTCATGGGAGATGATGATTTGCGTACAGGGTAGGGAAGCGAGATGGTTTTCCAGCCACAGTACGGTTTCCAAATCCAAATGGTTGGTTGGTTCGTCCAAGAGCAGCAAATCGGCACGACAAATCAGCGCTTGGGCAAGGTTGAGGCGCATGCGCCAGCCGCCGGAGAAGGATTTGACGGGACGGGTATGTTCTTCTTGTGCAAAACCTAAGCCGTTAAGCAGTTTGGCGGCGCGTGCCGGAGCAGTGTAGGCATCGATTTCTTCAAGTTTGGCGTGATATTCGGCTTGCTTCATGCCGTCGTTTTGCGCTTCTGCTTGGGCTAAGGCCGTCTGAAAAGCCTGTAATTCGGCATCGCCTTGCAAAACGTAGTCTAAAGCGGAAATATCTAAATCAGGCGTTTCTTGAGAGACGGAAGCCAGACGCCATGTTTTGGGAATAAGGATTTCGCCGCCATCTTGTGTGATTTCACCTTTTATCAGCGCAAACAGGCTGGATTTTCCCGTACCGTTTTTACCGATTAAACCAACGCGTTGGCCGGGGTTGATTACGGCATCGGCTTTATCGAGCAGGACTTTCAAACCGCGTTGCAGGGTGAGTTTTTTAATTTCTATCATGATGGCAGGCAAAGGGATGAGTAAAACGAAAGGCGTTATTTTACCTGAAAAGACATATAAAAGGCCGTCTGAACAAGTATGAAAACGAAATCAACGATTTCTATTTCACTTATTCAGACGGCCTTTATGAAATGACGGTCGGAAATGCTTTCAAATTGTCTGTTGTTTCAATTAAATTTGAAGATCGGCATTGTCCGCACGGATTTGGCGCAGGAATTTTTGTGTCCGCTCATGTTTGGGATGATTGAACAAATCTTGCGGGCTGCCTTGTTCGACAATAACGCCGCCGTCCATCACGACAACGGTGGTTGCCACTTCTAAGGCAAATTTGATTTCATGCGTAACGACAACCATGGTCCAGCCTTCTTGCGCCAATTCCTTCATGGTATCCAAAACATCTTGCACCAATTCAGGGTCGAGTGCGGAAGTCGGTTCATCAAACAGCATTAATTCAGGCTGAATTGCCAATGCGCGGGCAATGCCGACACGCTGCTGTTGACCGCCGGATAGTTGGTAGGGGTAGAGGTCAATCTTATCGCCCAAACCAACTTTTTCAAGCAATTTGACAGCCTCTTCACGCGCTTTGGCGACAGGCTTGCCTTGTACGGCAACCGGCCCTTCCATGACGTTTTCCAACGCAGTTTTGTGTGGAAAGAGGTTGTATTGTTGGAACACCATGCCGGATTTGCGGCGCAGTGCCAAAATATCGTGTTTGCTTGGTTTTTTGGAAAAATCGATGCTTAACGGCTGCGCATTGTTAAACTCGATCTGACCTTGTTCAGGCATTTCTAAAGCGTTTAAACAGCGTAAAAACGTGGTTTTGCCTGAGCCGGAAGGACCTAAGATAACAATCACTTGTCCTTTGCCGACATCCAAATCGATGCCGCGCAAAATGGTATTTTCGCCAAAGGTCTTATGGATATTGCGGATTTTAATCATGACAACTCCTTATTTGGCGACATAGCGGTCGAAACGTTTTTCCAAACGCGCCTGAATCAGAAACAGTACTTTGCAGAAACACCAATAAACCAATGCAGCTTCGATATAAACCGGCAAAAAGTCATAAGTACGGTTTGCTGTCTCTTGGGCGACACGGAAAAGCTCGGTTACCGTTACCACGGCGGCAAGCGAGGTGTTTTTGAACAAACCGATAAATTCATTGCTCAAAGGCGGCACGGCAACGCGGAATGCCTGCGGTGCGACAATGCGGCGGAAAGTCTGCATATAGGTCATACCGATGGAGAAACCTGCTTCCCATTGTCCTTTAGGTACGGACAAAATTGCCGCGCGTATGGTTTCGGAAGCGTATGCGCCGACATTGAGCGAAAAGCCGATGATGGCGGCAGGAATCGGATCGATATAGATGCCGACGGAAGGCAAACCGTAGAATACGATGACCAACTGCACCAATAGCGGCGTACCGCGAATGACGGAAATATAAAATTCAACCAGCTTCAGCAAGCATTTTTGGAAAATGCTGTCGGAGGGCATGATTCGCACCAAAGCAACGGCCACGGCAATAATCATGCTGATAACGAAAGAAGCGATCGCCAAAGGCAAAGATACTGCGAAGCCGGCTTTGACCATAGGCCAAAACGCGCTGATGAGCATATCAGCGCGTGTTTCCGTCATAAACGGCAGAGAGGCAAGGAAATTATTTAACACTGATGTCTTTTCCGAAGAATTGTTCGCCCAGTTTTTTCAGCGTGCCGTCGGCTTTCAGTTCGTTGATTGCCGTGCTGAATTTCGCCAAGACTTCGTCATTGCCTTTATTGACAATCAAGCCGGAACCGACTTTTTCATCGGCAGGCGCAGACCAAACGATTTTTACGCCCGCATTCGGGTTTTTCTTCATATAGTCTAAAACTGCCAATTCATCGTTTAAAGTCGCATCCGCGCGTTTTTGTTCAATCAGGGTCAGCGATTGTGCCAAACCGTCCACCGGTACGAGTTCTGCGCCCGCAGCTTTGGCTTTTTCGCCATAGTTGCTGGTCAGGGATTGTGCGGTTTTTACGCCTTTGATGTCGTCGATGGATTTGATGTTGCTGTCTTTACGGGCAACCAATACGGCACCGCTCCAGCTGTAAGGCTCGGATTTGTCAAAAGTCGCTTGACGCTCAGGGCTGGTCAGGCCGACTTGGTTGGCAACCACGTCAAAACGGCCGGCTTTCAAACCTGCCATCATGGAGTCCCATTGTGTTTCTTTAAATTCAACTTTGATGCCCAGTTTGTCGGCAACTGCGCGGGTTACTTCGACATCGTAGCCGGTCAATTTGCCGTCTTTGTCGTGGTAGGTGAAGGGTGCGTAAGTACCTTCCGTACCGACAGTGATGGTACCTTTGTTGTTGATACGCTCAATCAGTGAACCGGAGGCCGCACCGGATTGCGCTGGAGCAGAAGAAGCTGAGTTGCTGCCTTCTCCGCCGCAAGCAGCCAAAACTACTGCAGCGATGGTGCCGAGTACGAATTTTTTCAACATGGATTTTTACTCCTGACTTAAGTGTGTCATTTGGTATTAAAGCGTGCATTCTAAGCGAAACTGCCAAAAATACAAAATACATCTTATGCCTTAAAAGGCCGTCTGAACGCTGATTTGTTCAGACGGCCTTGAATGATGCATAAAAAATTCAGCTTATGCAATTTCAAGCCACATGACTTGATAGGGTTGCAGTACCAAGTCCTGATTCAGAGAAACGGTTTGACCGCTGATCAAATCGTGCGCTTTAAACGGCATGGCCTGTAGGGTGTGCGCACTGATGGTTTGCGCATGTTCGCTGAAGTTGCCGAATGCCAAAAGCGCGTTGTTGCGCATATAGCCGATGATGTGTTTGTTGTTGGTGTTAAAGGTGACCAACCTGCCGCCATTAAAGTGCGGATTGCTTTGGCGGATGGAAATCATATGGCGCAAACCTTGGAAGATTTGACCGGCAGTGGTCGAGCTGTCATGACGTTGCTTGTACAACTCCTCATTGTAACGAGGACGGTGTGCCCAGCGGCTGTCGTCGCTCTTATTGCTGTCTTGCGACCAGTCGTCGTCATTGAGCGTACCCACTTCGTCGCCTAGGTAAATCAGCGGCAGGCCGCCGGTACTCAAAGCAATGCTGTATAAAAGTTTGATGCGGTCAACGGCATATGGATCGTTTTGAGCCAAGCCGACCAATGCTGCGGCTGTGCCGCTAACACGGTAGTCGCCTGTGTTGGGGTTGTATTGGAACGGTACACCGCGCGCGAAGCTGCCGTCGAAATGGTTGACGAAGAAGCGGTTGAGGAATTGTTGGTGGTCGTAGCCGTGGATGCCGAATTGCGATGCGTCTTCGTCGGCGAACGTCCAGCCGATGTCGTCATGACTGCGGACATAGTTGACCCATGCAGTATGGTCGGGCAGGTTGTGGCGGTAGGTCAGTGCTTGATGGAGCAGGTTGACTTCGCGGGTGGCGAGGGTGTTCCACAGCAATGCCATTTGCAGCGGGTTGTAGCCGATTTGGCATTCGTCTTGTCCGATGTATTGGACGACTTGGTCGGGGTGGACGATGGCTTCGGATTTGAAGAACACGGCAGGTGCGGCGATGCGCATGACGGCGTTGAACGCGCGGATTAAGGCGTGGGCTTGCGGCAGGTTTTCGCAATCCGTACCCATTTGTTTCCAAATGAAGGCGACGGCGTCCATACGTAGGATATCGACGCCCAAATTGGCGAGGAACATCATTTCGCCCGCCATGGCGCGGAATACCCATGGATTGCTGTAATTCAAATCCCATTGGAAGGAATTGAACGTCGTCCATACCCAGCGTCCGTCTTCCAATTGGGAGAAGCCGCCCAGATGCTGGTCGGGGAAGATTTCGCGCAGGGTGCGGTCGTATTGGTCGGGCATCCAGCGGTCGGGGAAGATGTAGTAGAAGTTATCGTAGAGCGGATCACCGGCGGCGCAGCCTTTTGCCCATTCGTGTTCGTTAGAAGTATGGTTGAAGATGAAATCGACGACGGCGGAAATACCTGCTTCGTGCAAGGCGGCAATGACATTGCGCAAGTCGTCTATCGTACCCAGTGCCGGATTGACATCACGGTAGCTGCTGACTGCATAGCCGCCGTCGCTTTTGCCTTCAGGACATTTAAACAGGGGCATCAAGTGCAGATAGGTCAGGCCCAACTCTTGGAAATAAGGGATTTTGGCTTTCAAGCCTTGCAGATCGCCGGCAAACAAATCGACGTAGTACACGCCGCCAACCTGTTTGTTGGACAAAATCCAGTCAGGATCGTTTTCGCGCGCAATATCAATATCTTTTAAGGATGAGTTGCGTTGTGAATAGCTTTGCCATGCTTGGGCAATCAGTTGCTCCAGCATGGGGAGGATGGCTTCGTTGTTGTTGTAAACATTGTCCAGCTCGTGCATCAGTTTTGGGAAGTGTTCTTCAAGTCGTCTGTCAAACTGTTTCCAGTCTTCAGATGTCTCGATGCTTGCACGCTGTTCGGGGGTATAAATCGATAGGGTGCGTTCTTTAAGGTGATGCAAGGTCAAATCAACCTGTTGAGTCTGGGTCAACATAATGCCTACTCCGAAGTTAAGGTGAAATTGTTTTGAAGCTTGGTTTCAATTCTTTTGCAAATCCATGCCGATTGTGGGCGGCTAAGACTGTAATTTTGCGTCAAGAAACTGTCACAATAATACTGGAAGTGCTTGAGTGTGCATAAGGTTTTCAAGGTTAGGGATGATGATTTTTCAAGTGTTTGATTTTGATTAAAAGTAGGATTGAGCAGATGGAAAGTAGCCTTTTGACGAACTATTTTTCAGACGGCCTGAGTCTTGTGAGAAAAACTTTTATTTTTATTATATTAGACATCTTTTTATGCTAAGTATGGCCGTCTGAAACATATGTGCAGCATAACGGGTTGCTTATTTTGTTTCAAAACGTGTCATAGAGATTAAGTTCATGACTTCTGATGTAAATCAAGATTCTATAAAGAGGCAGTTATTGTGTTTTGAAGAGAGAGTGAATGGTTGAATTTCATTTATTTAAAAATGAACCCATAAAATTTCTTATTGATAGTGGTTATTATGTAGATTATCAAATCAATAAGGGAGAGGTGTCTGCCTGGTTTGTCATGCTTTTTTAATATTATTTTTTAAAATTAGACTTGACCCATTACAAGCAATTACTTAAAGTATCCATCTTATTTTTACACAAGAAAATGGGTTATCCCGTTCCAAAAAAATGAGCGCAATCAAACCACCACAAATCACCGTATTCGACAGCAAGCCAACCGATGCTTATTTCTTCGGTACTTGCGTTCTCGACCTTTTCATGCCCGAAGCAGGCATGGATGCCATCACTTTAATCGAACAACAGGGCATCCATATCCATTATCCTATGGAGCAAAGCTGCTGCGGCCAACCTGCCTATTCGTCAGGTCATCCTAAAGAAGCTTTTGATGTTGCCAAAGCGCAACTGGATTTATTCCCTGAAAATTGGCCGATTGTCGTGCCTTCCGGTTCTTGCGGCGGCATGATGAAACACCACTGGCCGATTTTGTTCAAAGGCACCGAGTACGAGCAAAAAGCGATTGATTGTGCCAACCGTATCATTGAATTTACCCACTTCCTGCTGGCGATTGGTTACAAACCTGAAGATAAAGGCGAGCCGGTTAAAGTGGCCGTTCATACTTCCTGCGCGGCACGTCGTGAGATGAATGTCCATTTGTCAGGCTGGCAGCTGATTGACGGCATGGAAAATGTTGAACGTATCGTTCACGACCATGAAAGCGAGTGCTGCGGTTTTGGCGGTACATTCTCTGTGAAACAAGCTGATATTTCCGGCGCGATGGTAACCGACAAAGTCGCAGCCTTAAAAGAAACAGGTGCAACTGAAATCATCAGCGCGGATTGCGGCTGCATGATGAATATCGGTGGCAAAATTGCCAAAGATGAACCCAATATGCCACGTCCGAAACATATTGCATCTTTCCTGTTGGAACGTACCGGAGGTAAAGCATGAGCGCGCGCGAAAATATTTTAGCGAAATTGAAAAAAGCCGATGCCTTGCCGATGGAAGAACCGCCGGTTTTTGATTATTACCGTGAAATGGGTGTTTCTTGGGCAAACGATGTCGAACGCTTGAAACATTGGGCGGCTGCCATGCGTGCCGTCAAAACTGAAATCTATTGGGTTACCAAATCCAACTGGCCGCAAGTATTTCGTCAAGCAGCCGAAGACAAAGGCTTGAAAAACATTCTGCTCCCATTGGAAACAGAACATGGTCAGCTGGCTCGTGCAGCTTTGGCCGATACCAATATTGAACCGCGTGGTTTTGAGCGAAAAATCGACGATTGGAAAAACGAATTCTTTACAGATATTGAGGCGGGTTTTAGCGGCTCTAAATGCGGTATTGCCCGTACCGGTACGATTATGCTGGAGTCCAGTCCTGTCGAGCCGCGCAGCCTGAGTTTGGTTCCGCCTGTGCATTTCTGCCTGTTTGACACCAGCAAAATGTACAACGAATTCCATAATGCTGTTGAAGGCGAAAAACTGGTAGAAAAAGGCATGCCTACCAACGTTATTTTGATTTCCGGCCCATCTAAGACTGCCGATATTCAATTAACTTTGGCCTATGGTGCACACGGCCCGCGCGATTTGGTGGTTTTGGCCGTTCTGCCTGATCATATTTCCCCTGCCGATTTGGAGGAAAAAGCATGAGTTCCCAAACCATTAAATTCCATATGAAGCCGGAAACGTTCAAGCAAAACGCTGCGATTTCTTTGCAAGACAAGCCTCTGCGTAAAAGCTTGCGTACAGCGATGGATATGCTGATGACCAAGCGCAAAGCCGTTTTGACAGATGAAGAAGAGCTGCAAAGCCTGCGTGACTTGTGTGAGCATGTCCGTCAACGTTCGTTGTCCAAATTGCCTGCATTGTTGGAACAGCTGGAAGAAAACCTGACCAAGTTAGGCGTTAAAGTCCACTGGGCGGAAACCCCTGCCGAAGCCTGCCAAATCATTCACAACATCATTACCGATAAAAACGGTAAGCTGATGGTGAAAGGTAAATCTATGGTCAGCGAAGAGATTGAGCTGAACCATTATCTGCAAGATCAAGGCATTAAAGCGGTTGAGAGCGACTTGGGCGAGTTTATCGTTCAAATGGCCGGCGAGAAACCAACTCATATCGTGATGCCTGCCATTCACAAGACCAAAGAGCAGGTGAGTGAGCTTTTCCATCAAAACCTCGGTACTCCATTAACAGACGATGTAGACCAGTTGACCGGATTTGCTCGTAAAGCATTGCGCGATATTTATAGTACTGCCGATGTCGGTTTGAGCGGTGTGAACTTTGCCGTTGCTGAAACGGGCACTTTGTGTCTGGTCGAAAACGAAGGCAACGGCCGCTTGAGTACCACTGTACCGCCTGTGCATATTGCCATTACCGGTATTGAAAAAGTGGTTGCGAAGCTGTCGGATGTTCCACCTTTGTACAGTCTGCTGCCACGCTCCGCCATCGGTCAGAACATTACCACTTATTTCAATATGATTACCGGTCCTCGCCGTAGCGAAGAGTTGGACGGTCCTCAAGAAATGCACTTGGTACTGCTTGATAACGGCCGTAGCCAAGCGTATGCAGAAGATCAAATGCGCCGCACCTTGCAATGTATCCGTTGCGGTGCGTGTATGAACCACTGTCCGGTTTATACACGTATCGGCGGTGCGGCTTACGGTACGACTTATCCCGGCCCGATTGGCGAGATTATCTCTCCGCACTTGTTGGGCTTGGATGCGACACGCGATCTGCCGACTGCGTGTACCATGTGCGGTGCCTGTGTTGAAGTTTGTCCGGTACGCATTCCGATTACCGAACAAATGCAACGTCTGCGTGTTGAAGCACAACGTTCGCCAACAGAAACCGTTCCACATCCTATCCGTGGTCAAGGTGCATCGCATACTTTCGGCGAACAAATGGCATGGCGTACGTTTAACGGTATTTTCAGCGGCAGTAAAGCTTATCGAGCATTCGGCTGGGCTGCTACCAAATTCCGTGCATTGACGCCAAGCAAGCAGTTAAGCTGGACCAATAACCATGTTCCGATGAAACCTGCCAAGCAAACATTGCATGAGATGATGGCAGAAAGAAAACGTCAGCAAGAAAAAGCATAAGACTTGAAAATAAAACCTGGGGGATAAAAGCCTCAGGTTTTATTTTTTATTGAATACTGCTGGTGTAGCATCGCTATTTGTAAAGGCATTTGATTTGATTATTGTATTTTGGTTCTTTTGAATAAAAAGGCCGTCTGAAAGATTTTCAGACGGCCTTTATTACAGCCACAAGTTTTTGTCTAAGTCCTTAGAGCAATACTTTTTCTACACCACCGTTATTGGCTTTTTTCACAAACTCATCCAGCCAGTTTTCGCCGAGGATGTGTTTCGCCATTTCGATGACGATGTAGTCTGCGGGCATATTGTTGTCATCAGCGTAGCGGCTCAAGCCTTGCAGGCAGGCTGGGCAGGAGGTAAGCATTTTGACGGGTTCGCCCTGCGGCAGCTCTTTGAGGTTTTTCTCAATTTCCTCTTGTTTGCGGAACTTGACCTGAGTGGCAATGTCTGGCCGTTTGACGGCAAACATACCGGACTCGCCGCAGCAGCGGTCGCTTAAGACGACTTTCTGTCCCATCAGGCTGCTGGCCATTTGGGTGGCATTCATGGTTTTGATCGGGGTATGGCAAGGGTCGTGGTAGAGGTATTGCTGACCTTGTACTCCGTTTAACTGTACACCTTTTTCAAGCAGATATTCGTGGATGTCGATGATACGGCAGCCTGGGAAGATTTCCTCAAAACGGTATTTTTCCAGTTGGTCGTAGCAGGTACCGCAACTGACGACGACGGTTTTAATGTCGAGGTAGTTGAGGGTATTTGCCATACGGTGGAAAGCCACGCGGTTGTTGGTACTCATTTCTTCGGCTTTAGCCTTATTGCCGCCTGCGTCTTGCGGATAGCCGCAACACATATAGCCCGGCGGCAGGACGGTTTGTACACCGACATGCCAGAGCATGGCTTGAACGGCAAGCCCGATTTGGCTGAACAGACGTTCGGAACCGCAACCTGGAAAGTAGAATACGGCCTCGGCATCTTCAGGAGAAGCCGGATTGCGGATGATAGGAATACTCTTGTCGTCTTCTATACCCAGCATGGAGCGCGGAGTTTTAGCAGGTACGCTTTTCGGCAAAGGACGGTTGATGAAGTGGATAACCTGTTCTTTGATTGAGGCGGTGCCGACGGTGGCTTTCGGTTCGGCTTTTTGTTTTTTAGTGCCAATCGGAAGAAGCTTGCCGATTTTGTAGGCAAAGTTTTGCGCAGGGAAGCCGGTCTGTATCATAGCGGCGCGCAGGACTTTGATGGTTTTAGGGCCGGTGGCGTTCAAAAACGCCATGCCCATCGATGCGGCGGGGGCAAAGCGTTTGTGGCCGGAATCGGCAAGGTAGTTGCGGATGGCTACGGTTACGTCGCCGAAGTCGATATTGACGGGGCAAGGTTTGACGCAACGGTGGCACACGGTGCAGTGGTCGCCGATGTCCATGAGTTCTTCGAAGTGTTTGATGGAAACGCCGCGGCGGGTTTGCTCTTCGTATAAGAAGGCTTCGGTCAACAGCCCCACGCCGAGGATTTTGTTGCGCGGGCTGTACAGCAGATTGGCGCGCGGAACGTGAGTAGAGCAAACAGGTTTACATTTGCCGCAGCGCAGACAGTCTTTGACGGAATCGGCGATGGTGCCAAGGTCTGATTTTTCCATAATCAGCGATTCCGCCCCCAAAAGCTCGAAAGATGGCGTGTAGGCGTTGCGTAAGTCCGAGCCTTTCATGAGTTTGTGACGGTTGAAGGTGTGTTTCGGATCGACTTGGTTTTTGTAGTTCCAAAACGGTTGCAAATCTTCATCGGTCAAAAATTCGAGCTTGGTGATGCCGATGCCGTGTTCGCCGGAAATTACGCCGCCGAGCGAACGGGCGATTTTCATGATGCGTTCCACAGAACGGTAGGCCGTCTGAAGCATTTCGGCATCGTCTGAGTTAACCGGAATATTGGTATGAACGTTACCGTCGCCGGCGTGCATATGCAGGGCGACGAAGACGCGGCTGCGTACGGTTTTGGCGTGGATTTTGCCCAAACCTTGGATAATTTTGGTATCGGTTTTGCCGCTGAAGATTTCTGAAAGCGGCTTCATTACGTCCGCTTTGACAGACACGCGCAGGCGGAAATCGCGGAAGGCAATAAAGCAGCTTTCATTGTCTTTGGCTTCGGGCGCGGCATGGACGGCTGAGCCATAGCGTGCTTTATAGTCGGCAAGCGGCGCGTCTAAGTTAGCAAGCAACCATTCCCAACGCGCTTTGACAGCGGAAACGTGGGCCAGGGCGTGTTTACCGCGTTCGCCCAATAGTTCGGCGGTCGGCAGGTCTGTTCCCATTTTGTCGATGGGGAGTTTGCCGGACAGATATTGCTCTAAGGCTGCACAGAGTTTGAGTTTGTTTTGGATGGAAAGCTCGATGTTGATGCGTTCGATACCGTCCGAATACTCGCCCAGCCGCTCCAGCGGAATCACCACGTCTTCGTTGATTTTAAAGGCGTTGGTGTGTTTGGCGATGGCAGCGGTGCGGCTGCGGTCAAGCCAGAAGGTTTTGCGCGCTTCGGGAGATATGGCGATAAAGCCTTCGCCGTCGCGAGCGCGGGCGAGTTCGCAGATGTGTTCGGCGGCTGCCTGTACGGCTGCTTCGTCGTCGGAAACCACGTCTGCCAGCAAGACCATTTTAGGTCGGCCTTTGCCCGCCGCTTTGGTGGCATAGCCGACAGCGCGGACGTAACGCCAGTCTAAATGTTCTAAACCCGCCAGCCGCACGCTTTCATTGGCAAGCAGGAAGTCGCGGATTTCGACGATAGAAGGCGTGGCGGTAGCGACCGTACCGAAAAACTCCATACACACGGTGCGCGTGTATTTCGGCATTTTATGCAATACGAAGGCAACGCTGGTGATGATGCCGTCTGTACCTTCTTTTTGCACGCCGGGCAGGCCGCTCAAGAATTTGTCGGTAACGTCTTTGCCCAAACCGACTTTGCGGAATTTGTGGCCGGGGATTTCCAAACGTTCGGTTTTAACAACATTAATGCCGTCTGAATCCAGCGTATGTACGTCAAATACGGCGGTTTCTTCATCGTGGATTTTGCCGAAATTGTGGCGCACGCGCTCGATGCGCAGCCATTCACCCTGCGGGTTGACCATTTGCCAGTAGGCAAGGTTGTCTAACGCCGTCCCCCACAGCACGGCTTTTTTGCCGCCCGCGTTCATCGCCACATTGCCACCCACGCAGGACGCGTCGGCGGAAGTTGGATCGACGGCGAACACCAAACCCGCCTGATGCGCGGTTTCTTCTACTCGGCGTGTTACCACGCCTGCGCCGCAATGGATAATCGGATGTCTGCCGTCCAAGCCTGCCAGCTCAACATATTCGACGCCGCGATGCTTATCGAGTTTTTCGGTATTGATGACTGCGCTGTTTGCATCCAAAGGTACCGCGCCGCCGGTATAACCCGTACCGCCGCCGCGTGGGATAATGACCAAGTCCAACTCGATTAAGGCGCGCACCAAAGGAGCGATCTCTGCTTCGGTATCAGGATTGACGACGACAAACGGATACTCCACGCGCCAGTCGGTTGCATCGGTAACGTGCGTTACGCGCGCCAATCCGTCAAACATGATGTTGTGCGGTTTGGTGATTTTGCTTAAGCGTTCCAAAATCTGATGGCGTTTTTGGATGGTTTCATCAAAACTGCTATCAAAACGCTCGACTGCTTTTTCTGCTGCGGTAACTAGGACATCCACTTGCTGATTGTCGTCACGGCGTTTGCGGATTTCGTTCAACCGGTGGCGCATTTCACGCACCAGCGCGGCGCGGCGTTTCGGATGTTCCAGCAAATCATCGATCAGATACGGATTGCGCACGACCACCCAAATATCGCCCAATACTTCAAACAGCATTCGTGCCGAACGTCCTGTTTTGCGTTGACCGCGCAGATCTTGCAGGATTTGCCATGCTTCGTCGCCCAACAGTCGGATGACGATTTCGCGGTCGGTATAAGAAGTATAGTTATAGGGAATTTCTCGAATACGCTGAGGGGCAGTAGTCGTGGTCATGGTCGTGTTCCGTTGATGGATGTAATGTTTTTATATTAAAGGCCGTCTGAAAAATGCAATTTCTTCTTGATGGCGTAAAGTGTTAATGTAGTGTAATTTTCGATATTTTTCAACGGAAAAGACAATAAACATTTCAATGGGAATGATTTGCAACTAGGTAATATTGTTTACAATCTTGTCGTGTAAATGGTTTTCAGACGGCCTGACAGATTTTATCGCTTGAGTTTTTCTGTAAAACCGCTATAATGCGTTTCTTCTATGGCGGGTCTCCCCGCATGGTAATTCGGAACACCGGGTCAGGGGCGGAAGCCAGCAGCCCACTCTGATGAGCCAGTGCCGGGGGTTCGGCTCGCCACCTTATTCAAAAATGCCGGAGATGGTTAAGTCTCCGGTATTTTTCATTGTATAAAGCGTAATAAAAAGGCCGTCTGAAATCTCATTTTCAGACGGCCTTTGAGTTTATGAGCCAGCTATTTATGCTTCTTCTGATTTGGTATTGGGCAAAACGCAGTTCAGGATAATGGCCAATACGGCGCACAAACCTACACCGGCGAAGCTCAAAGTACCTACTTTGATAATCATGCCGCCGATACCGGTCGTCAATACGGAGCTGACGATAACCAGATTTTTCGGTTGCATCAAATCGACTTTCGCATCAATCAATGTTTTGATGCCCAAAGAGGCGATTGTACCGAACAGCAGCAACATAATACCGCCCATAACCGGCATAGGAATCGAAGCCAAAAACGCGTTGAACTTACCGAAAAACGCCATAAAAATCGCAAAAATTGCCGCCCAAGTCATGATGACGGGGTTGCTGTTTTTGGTAATCATCACCGCGCCTGTTACTTCGCCGTAAGTGGTCACAGGAGGGCCGCCAATCAAACCGGCCACGCACACACCCAAGCCATCGCCTGCGAGGGTTTTGTCCAAGCCTGGATCTTTGGTGTAGTTTTTGCCGGTTACATTACCGATGGCCATAATGCCGCCGATGTGTTCGATGGCCGGGGCAATGGCGACGGGCAACATAAACAAGGCAGCCTGCCAGTTGACTTGAGGCGTTTCAAAATGAGGGACGGCAAACCAAGGAGCGTTGATGATGGCGCTGGTATCAACCAAGCCCATAATTAGAGCCAATACATAGCCGGAAGCCACGCCGATAAGAATCGGAATCAGCTTCATCATTTTGCTGCCGAAGACAGAAACGATGACGGTTACCGCAAAGGTAAAGCCGGACAGAATCAGCGAGTCAATGTAGTCGATGACCTGTTTTCCATCTGCCTGACCCATGGCCATGCTGCTGGCTGCAGCGGCTACGGACAAGCCGATTACCATAATCACCGGGCCGATAACCACGGGCGGCAACAGCTTGTGTACCGCATCCAGACCGCGCCATCTGATCAATGCGGCAAAGACAAAGTACATGAAACCTGCTGCAAACAGACCGAACATGGTAGAAGGCAGGCCCCATTCACCGATGGAGTAGATAATCGGTGCAATAAAGGCAAAAGAAGAACCGAGGAAAATCGGCACTTTACGTTTGGTAACCAATTGGAACAACAAGGTGCCCAAGCCTGCGCCTAATAATGCCAAAGCCGGGTTCAGTCCCGTCAGAAGCGGCACAAGCACCATGGCACCGAATGCGACAAACAAAATTTGCGCACCGGCTACAGCCGTTTTAAGCTGGTTCATAAAAGCTCCGAAGAAAATTTAAACGGCGCAGATTATACTGATTTATCCTAGTCGTGAACATTTATTTACAAAAGGCCGTCTGAACAAATGTAACGATGACACCTGTTCAGACGGCCTTGTTCGATAGTGAATGGTTAATAACTTATCAAAATCGATTAGGAAAATTTTCAGCCGCGTGTTTCGCGCCAAACCAAATAATCGCGCAGGGGCGGCATGGGCGGATTGATGCAGTGCGGACAGATGCCGGTTGTGTCTTCATCGTCGCTGTCGATATGGTAGTCGTTTGGATCGAAGCGCACCTGCTGCATGACGGCTTGCGCCAAAGCCTGCGCCTGTACGACATCAAAGCGGAATTTTTCAAGGATTTCGTTTAATAGGCGGATTTCGCCTTCGCTGAAAGATTCGCTGTGTTTGACAATGAGGCGTTGATAATCTTCATTGCTGATTTTTTCGTGAAGTAAATCGGTCTGGATAGTCATGATTTTTATTGTTGAAATAAGATGGTCAAGGTGAGGATTATAGCGGATATTGTGGCGGCTGTTTTAAAGTCCGTGTTCTGGTTCGGAAAATGTCTCTGTTTTGGCTTTTTTCGGTATTAGGTTGTTTAATTTAGAGTTAATTGCTTGGTAATCGTCGCTATAAAAAAATTCTCCGATGTATATGGTTTTCCCATGATAAACAAATGACCATGCACCTTGTTTACTATTTGGTTGTCGTAAGGGACTGGAGATGGTGGATGTATTCCTTCTCTGACTCAAATAGTTACGCAGTGTGATTTTAGTGTTTTTAGTATTTGCATAGTTCTCATGTGGCTGCCATTGCGATATTTCTACGAGTGAAAATTTTTTACCTTTTCCCAATCCAAACAGCGCGAATTGGTGTGAAAGTATTCCATTTTGAACATGGATATGTTCTTGTCCAAAAAGTTGCCACAGTAAGTCATAAATACATTGGCAAGAAAGTAGGCCTAAAAATATGAGGAGTATGATATTAAATGTTGATTCAAAGTTTAAATTTGGAATGTTTGCCAATATCAATAGTACGATTACAAGATCTCTGCAAGTTAATAGAAGTTTGAGTCTGTTGCGTATAATTTTTGCTGACAAGGTAATTTTGCTAGGTGTTTGTTCAATTTTATAACGCGAAGATGCCATCAATAGCCTCCTATTTTTTCAGCCTGATACGCTTTTTGCAGCGGTGTAATTTGTGCCAAGCGGGCATGATCGACTTGTTCGGCAATTAAATGGGCTTTGCCTTGTGCGCGGCACTCGGCGGCAATTTTGCCTGCATCTACTTGGTTGGAGGCCTCAAGTAAGGCCAGCCAGTGTTCGCGTTGCGGATAGGGGGTATCTTCAAGATTCAGACGGCCTTGTTTGTCGGCCACGCAGACGTTTAAGGCCGTCTGAAAACGTTCGGGGCGGCGGAATGCGTCGGTTTTTTTCAAAACATTCAAAATGGTTTTGCTTTTGAACTGCCCGACTTGATGGAGCATGATGTGCCAGCGACAGACAAGTTCGGCAAGCTCGGCGCAGTGTTTGGGCGCACGCAGGCGTTGATTGACTTCGCGGACGGGCTCGACGCCGTTGACGTCGTGTCCGTAGTGTTTCGGCAGGATATCGGCCGGTGTTTTTGCCTTGCCCAAGTCGTGCAATAAGGCGGCATAGCGTTCGGCTAAAGTCAAATTCATCTCGGCAGTACGTTGTAAAACCATCAGCGTATGAATGCCAGTGTCGATTTCGGGATGATAGTCGGCGCGTTGCGGTACGCCGAAAAGGGCATCAAGCTCGGGCAGCAAAACTTTGAGTGCGCCGCATTCGCGCAAAACTTCAATCATTCGGCGCGGATTTTTCTCCATCAGGCCTTTGGCCAGCTCTTGCCAGACGCGTTCGGCAACCAAGGCATCTACTTCGCCGTTTTCTACCATTTTCCGCATCAACGACATGGTTTCATCGGCAATTTGAAAACCATAGCGCGCGGCAAAACGGGCAATACGCAAAATCCGCACGGGGTCTTCGGCAAAGGCAGGCGAAACATGGCGCAGGATGCCGGTTGCCAAATCTTGTTGTCCGCCAAAAGGATCGATGATTGTGCCGTCTGAATCTTGAGCCATGGCATTAATGGTCAGGTCGCGGCGCATCAGGTCTTGTTCCAGCGTAACGTCTTTATCGGTATGAAAGCTAAATCCGGCATAACCTTTGGCGGTTTTGCGCTCGGTACGGGCAAGGGCGTATTCTTCGTGGCTGTCTGGATGGAGAAAGACGGGAAAATCCTTGCCAACAGGTTGATAGCCTTGAGCCAGCATGGTTTGCGCATCTGCACCGACGACTACCCAATCGCGGTCTTTGACGGGCAGGCCTAACAGATGGTCGCGGACGGCTCCGCCGACAAGATAGGTTTTGATGGTTTGTGTATTCATATAAAAATCAAACGATATAAAAAGGCCGTCTGAAAAGCCGTATTGGGTTTTCAGACGGCCTGAGTCAGAACGCTATTATGACGCTTTAGGCTTGTTGCCGTCGATGATTTTCAAACCGGCGGACACCAAGCTGCCGATGTCGGCAACGTTGGCAGGCATAATCAGCGTGTTGCTTTCTTTAGCCAAATTGCTGAAGGCGGCAACGTATTGCTCGGCAACTTTCAGGTTAACAGCTTCGGAACCGCCCTCGGAGCGGACAGCCTCGGCGATTTTGCGGATGGCGTCGGCGTTGGCTTCGGCAACCAGGCGCAGGGCTTCGGCTTCACCTTGTGCGCGGTTGATACGAGCGATTTTTTCACCGTTTGACGCGTTGATGGCGGCTTGCGCTTCACCTTCGGATTGTTGGATTTCTGCTTCGCGCTGACCGCTGGCGAGGTTGATCTGCTCGATTTTACGGCCTTCGGATTCGGCAATACGCGCGCGTTTTTCACGTTCGGCGGTAATTTGCGCCTGCATTGAGCGGAGGATTTCTTGCGGCGGAACCAAGTCTTTGATTTCGTAACGCAATACTTTCACGCCCCATGCACCTGCCGCTTCGTCCAAAGCAGCAACAACAATGCTGTTGATTTCGTCACGCTCTTCAAAGGTTTTATCCAATTCCATACGGCCGATGACAGAGCGCAAAGTTGTCTGCGCAAGCTGGGTAATCGCCATGATGTAGTTGCTGGAACCATATGAAGCGAGTTTAGGATCGGTAACTTGGAAGTAGATGATGCCGTCCACAGTCAGCTGAGTGTTGTCGCGGGTAATGCAGACTTGGCTGGGAACATCCAAAGGAACTTCTTTCAGCGAATGACGATAGGCGACGCGGTCGATAAATGGGATAAGGATGTTCAGACCTGCAGTCAGTGCTTTGTGAAAACGGCCTAATCGTTCGACCACATAAACTTCCTGTTGCGGTACAACGATAAAGGATTTGAAACCAAAAACAACAACGACGATGAGTATGAGGACGGGGAGACTGAGCAGAAATTCCATAATGTTTCCTTATGATGATGGTTGGGAGAGTGTGCGGATAATCAGAAGATTGCCGTTTTTGGCGGTAATGACTGCGCTTGAGGCCGTCTGAAAAGTATCTTGAGGCCGTTCGGCTTGTGCCTGCCAATGTGTGCCGCGGTAGGCGACTTCGTAAATATTGTCATGCAGATGGCGTAGGATGCGGACGTTTTGCCCAATATCCAAATCATCGTTAAGCACTTGGGGAGCCAACTGATTTTTCAGACGGCCGTGTACCAGCCAGATACCGAGTGCACTGATGATGGCGGCAGTCAAAACGGCGGCAGAAAAGTGTCCGCTTAATCCGTACATGATTCCGGCGGCGACCAGCGCTACGCTGACTACCAAAAGATAAACCGTTCCGATAAATAATTCGACAATCAGAACAACGGCGGCGGCAACAAACCATATCGTCATGCGGCATATCCTTTTAATAATCTTTTGATAATCCTTATCATAATGGCAACAGCTTGAAATGAAAAGGCTAAGGTTGAAATTTATTTCAGTTATAATAAGTCCGTTCAAATACGGAGCGGCAAATAATGCAGACTTGGCACGAGGCAATTGGTGCAGAAAAAGAAAAGGCGTATTTTCAAACGATTTTGGAGAAGGTTCGCCATGAAAGGCAGGCGGGGATAACTGTTTATCCGCCTGAGCGCGATGTATTCAATGCCTTTCGGACGACTGAATTCGGAAATGTAAAAGTAGTGATATTGGGGCAAGACCCGTATCACGGCGTGGGGCAGGCGCATGGTTTGGCGTTTTCCGTCCAGCCTGAAATTGCGGTGCCGCCGTCACTGGTCAATATTTATAAAGAGCTGGCGACGGATATTGAGGGCTTTCAGATTCCGCAACACGGCTATTTGCAGTATTGGGCAGAACAGGGCGTATTGCTGTTGAACACGGTATTGACTGTCCGTGCCGGTGCGGCGCATTCTCATGCGACCTTTGGCTGGGAGGCGTTTACCGATGAAGTTATCCGACAATTGGATAAGGAACGCGAGCATTTGGTCTTTATGCTGTGGGGCAGCTATGCGCAGAAGAAAGGCGCGTTTATCGACCGCAAACGTCACTTGGTGCTGACCGCACCGCATCCTTCCCCCTTGTCGGCCTATCGTGGCTTTTTCGGCTGCAAACATTTTTCGCAGGCAAATGCTTATTTGCAGGCACATGGTTTAGAGCCGATTGATTGGCAGGTTTAAATAAGATGAAAGGCCGTCTGAAAGCAGATTTTCAGACGGCCTTATGATTTAGTCTCAAATCGAATATTCAATCAGTTCGTTTTGAGAAAAGACATAAACCTGTTTTGGAATCAGCTTCAATTCTTTGCCTTCGACGATTTGGTAACGCGCGGCATCGCTGCCTGCCAGCGTGATATGCACGTCTTGTTTGTCGTGTTTTACCAAAATATGCGTCAATGCGCCGACGGCGTGGATTTTTTCGATTTTGGCACGAATCATCGGGGTTTCGTGTTCCGCTGCAAGTTGCCATTCGTGCGGGCGGATGTAGCCGGTGGCGGTTTGTTCCTGCCATTTGTAGTGTGCATCCAATTTCCACGCGAAGCCGTTGTAGTGCCAGATGCCTTTTTCGATACGTCCTTCAAATGCGTCGGTTTCGCCGAGAAATTCGGTAACGAAGGCGTTTTCTGGTTTGCGGTAAATGGCTTCGGCGCTGCCGGTTTGTTCGATTTTGCCGTGGTTCATGACGACGATTTCGTCAGAAACTTCGAGGGCTTCTTCTTGGTCGTGTGTGACCAAAATGCTGGTTACGCCCAAGTTGTGATGGATGTCGCGCAACCAAGTGCGTAATTCTTTGCGCACTTTGGCATCCAGCGCGCCGAAGGGTTCGTCCAAAAGCAGGAGTTTGGGTTCGACGGCGAGGGCGCGGGCGAGGGCGATGCGTTGGCGTTGCCCGCCGGAGAGCTGGTGCGGATAGGATTTGGCGAGGTGGGATAGCTGCACGAGTTTCAGCAATTCTTCGACTTTGGCGCGGATTTGTTCTTTGGACGGGCGTTCGGACTTGGGCAATACGGTCAAACCGAAGGCGACGTTGTCAAACACGTTCATGTGGCGGAAAAGGGCGTAGTGTTGGAACACGAAGCCGACTTTGCGCTCGCGCACATGCTTGGCGGTAACGTCTTGGCCGTCAAAGAGAATTTGGCCGCCGTCGGCGTTTTCCAATCCGGCGATAATGCGCAGGAGCGTGGTTTTGCCGCAGCCGGAAGGGCCGAGCAGGGAAACGAGTTTGCCGGTGGGGACGTTGAGGTTGATGTTTTTCAGCGCGTGGAAACTGCCGAAGTGTTTGTTTAAATTTTGAATGGTGATGCTCATGCTGCGTTCCTTTCGGCGGCGGCGAGTTTTTTATCTTGTAATTTTGTGATGATGTTTTGCACCAGCAAGGTGGCCAAGGCTAAAAGTGCCAATACGCCGGAGAGGGAGAATGCGCCGGTGAAGTTGTATTCGTTGTAGAAAATTTCGACCAAAAGCGGGATGGTGTTGGTTTCGCCGCGGATGTGTCCCGATACTACGCTGACCGCACCGAACTCGCCCATTGCGCGGGCGTTGGTGAGAATGATGCCATAGAGCAGCGCCCATTTGATGTTAGGTAGGGTAACGCGCCAAAACATCTGCCAGCCGCTTGCGCCGAGTATCAAGGCGGCCTGTTCTTCGCTGTCGCCCTGCGCCTGCATTAAAGGAATAATTTCGCGTGCGACAAAGGGAAAGGTAACGAACAGCGTTGCCAAAATAATGCCTGGGATGGCGAAGATAATCTGTATGCCTTGCGCTTCCAGCCAGCCGCCCAATGCCGTGTGCGCGCCGAACAATAAGACGAACATTAAACCGGCCACCACGGGCGATACGGAAAACGGCAAATCGAGCAGGGTGGTCAGCAACTGCTTGCCGCGAAAGTCAAAACGGGTCAGCAGCCACGCCATCGCCACGCCCAATACGGCATTGACGGGAACGACAATCAGCGCGGTAATCAGCGTCAATTTGATGGCAGACCAAGCTTCGGGATCGGTCAAGGATTGCAGGTATAAATCCCAACCGCCTTTTAAGGCCTCGTAGAATACGGCAACCAAAGGCACGACCAGCATCAGCAGCAGGAACCCCAGCGCGACGGCGGTCAGCAGCACACGCAGCCAGCGCGGTTCGGTCAGGTTTGGATTGGTAGAATGGGTTTTCATGTTAGTGAAGCCTCTATTTATTCTTGTATCCGGTTATGCCGTCTGAAAAATGTTTGCTTGATGTTTCAGACGGCCTGTTGTTTGTTAAACCTTCGCTCCGGCGCGGCGGCTCAAAGTCCATTGCATGATGTTTAAAATCAGCAGGATGACAAACGAAATCATCAGCATAAACAGAGCAACGGCTGATGCACCCTGAGCATCGTATTGCTCCAGTTTGCCGGTAATAATCAAGGGCAGGATTTCAGACACCATCGGAATATTGCCCGCGATAAAAATGACCGAGCCGTATTCGCCAGTAGAGCGGGCAAACATCATGCCTGCGCCGGTCAACAGGGCCGGTGTGATTTCAGGCAAGAGGACACGGCGGAACGTAGTCCAACGGCTTGCGCCCAAAGTTGCCGCCGCTTCTTCATATTCGCCCGACAACTCTTCCAATACCGGCTGCACGGCCCGGACGATAAAGGGCATGCTGACGACAATCAGTGCAATCCAAATGCCGATGGGCGTAAAGGCGATTTTGATGCCCAAAGGCTCGAAAAAACGGCCTATCCAACCATTGGGCGCATACAGGGTTGCCAACGCAATGCCTGTTACCGCCGTCGGCAGCGCAAACGGCAAATCGACCAAAGCGTTTACCAACCCTTTGCCCGGAAATTCATAGCGCACCAATACCCAAGCGACCAACGTGCCGAATACGGTATTGGTCAACATCGCATAAAACGACATCCGCAAACTCAGCCAGACGGCCGCCAAGACATTGGGTTCGATAATCGTGTTCCAAAATCCGCTCCAGCCGATTTCCGCCGCTTTGGCCGCCATCATTGCAAACGGCAAAACCACCAAAAGCGACAGGCACAAAACCGTCAAACCCAGGCTGAGTTTGAAACCCGGCAATACAGAAGGCGTTTTGAGTAACAACATAATGGCAATCGTCAGAATTTAATACACGCTTACTTTAACAAGGCCGTCTGAAAACTGGAAAGAATGCTTTGTTTGGTATAAAGACGATTTTGTTATATTGAAAAGATGAAAAGGCCGTCTGAACATCAAATTTCAGACGGCCTTGCTGGTGTGGTAAGGATTAATAGGCAACAGGATCTTGAGATGCAGGCTGGTGTTGCGCCGCATCATAGTTTTCCTGAGCCGAGCGGACGGCTTTTTCCAAACCGTTGATCCGATCGAGATAGCGGGCATAGTTGCGTTCATTGCCATAACGCACTTTTTTGCCTTCTTCCAAATTTTTCTTGGCGGTATCTAAAGCACGCTTGGCCGCGCCGACATCAGCCGGATTGACCGGGGCGACAGTTTCTTCCGCCTGCTCGGTTTTGCTTGGGGAAATCGGTGTTGTCGCTGTTGAAACAGGCGCAGAAGTATATACGGACGGTTTGCCGATATTGCTGGCTTTGCAGTTTTTGCCGCCGGCTTGGGTATAAACTTTGCGGCCGGCAGAATCGGTACATTCAAAAATGGGCGCGGCGGCAACCACGGTTGTCAAAGTGAGCAGTAATGTGCTGATCCAGATTTTGTTCATTTTTTATTTTTCCTTAAAACCATTTCCACCAAACAAACAAAGCCACAATCATGATGATGTTGGCGAAGAGGATGGGTTTCCACTGTCTGGGTGCACGTCGTAATTCAGTGCCAGAGCGCGTGCGGCGGATATAGAAAAACGGGCTGAGCAGCATGGAGGCGGCACATACCAAAATAATCACGGCGTAATAGATTTTGTGCGTTTCCATATAGATTCTCCGTTTCAGACGGCCTGAAATGCTGACTACAACGCGTTTTTGCGTGAAGCACTGCCTGTTTTCATCTTGCATCGGGTATTGGACACATTTGCCATGGCCTCAATCCTGAGGTCTTTGCAAAAATATGCTACAATCGCGTCCGATTATAACATTCTATTTATAAAGGTTTTACGAATAATGATTTCTACCAACGGCATCACCATGCAGTTCGGCGCAAAGCCGCTGTTTGAAAACGTATCCGTCAAGTTCGGCGAAGGCAACCGCTACGGCTTGATCGGCGCGAACGGTTCGGGCAAATCCACCTTCATGAAAATCCTCGGCGGCGATTTGGAACAGACTGCCGGCGAAGTAGCGATTGAAAACGGCGTGCGTTTGGGTAAATTGCGCCAAGACCAGTTTGCCTACGAAGACATGCGCGTGCTGGACGTGGTGATGATGGGTCACACTGAAATGTGGGCGGCAATGACCGAGCGTGATGCGATTTACGCCAATCCCGAAGCCACCGAAGACGACTACATGAAAGCCGCCGAACTGGAAGCCAAGTTCGCCGAATACGACGGCTACACCGCCGAAGCGCGCGCCGCCGAATTATTGAGCGGCGTGGGCATTTCCGAAGATTTGCACAATGCCACCATGGCGGAAGTCGCCCCGGGCTTCAAGCTGCGCGTATTGCTGGCGCAAGCCCTGTTCTCCAAACCTGATGTGTTGTTGCTTGACGAGCCGACCAACAACTTGGACATCAACACCATCCGCTGGCTGGAGGGGGTGTTAAACCAATACGACTCCACCATGATTATCATCTCGCACGACCGTCACTTCTTGAACGAAGTCTGCACCCATATGGCGGATTTGGACTACAACACCATCACCATCTATCCGGGCAACTACGACGACTACATGCTCGCCTCCGCCCAATCGCGCGAACGCGCTCTGAAAGACAACGCCAAGGCAAAAGAAAAACTGCAAGAGCTACAAGAGTTCGTCGCCCGCTTCTCCGCCAACAAATCCAAAGCCCGTCAGGCAACCAGCCGTCTGAAACAGGCAGACAAAATCAAAGCCGAGATGGTCGAAGTCAAACCTTCCACCCGCCAAAACCCGTATATCCGCTTTGAAGCCGATGAAAAAGCCAAGCTGCACCGTCAGGCAGTAGAAGTCGAAAACTTGGCCAAACGCTTTGAAACCCAGTTGTTCAAAAACCTGAGCTTCATTCTCGAAGCTGGTCAGCGCCTCGCCATCATCGGCCCGAACGGCGCGGGTAAATCTACCTTGCTGAAACTCTTGGCCGGCGCATACAACCCCGAATATTCAGACGGCCTGCTGCCGGACGAAGGCACCATCAAATGGGCGGAAAAAGCCAGTGTCGGCTACTATCCGCAAGACCATGAAAACGACTTCGACGTCGATATGGACCTGAGCGAATGGATGCGCCAATGGGGTCAGGAAGGCGATGACGAACAAGTCATCCGCGGCACTTTGGGCCGCTTGCTCTTCGGCAGCAACGATGTCGTGAAAAAAGTGAAGGTTCTCTCCGGTGGCGAAAAAGGCCGTATGCTCTACGGCAAACTCCTGCTGCTGAAACCCAATGTGCTGATTATGGACGAACCCACCAACCACATGGACATGGAAAGCATCGAATCGCTGAATATGGCACTGGAAAAATACAACGGCACGTTGATTTTCGTGTCGCACGACCGCCAGTTTGTCTCCTCGCTCGCCACACAGATTATCGAGCTGGATGGCAAGGGCGGATATGAACACTACTTGGGCGATTACGAAAGCTATCTGGAGAAAAAGGCTTAGTTTAAGCCCATACTGATAACCTATTAAGGTATTGAAATGCCGTCTGAAAACCGTTGTGTTTTCAGACGACATTTTTTTGAAGCGTTTCATATTGGCAATCACTGAAACTGCTAAGATTAAAATGGATAAATTTCTTGTTAGGAATTTTTATTAAAGCCATAAAACAGATATACAAAAGGCCGTCTGAAAATTTCAGACGGCCTTTATTTATGTTTTGATAGAAAGAGGATTAACTGAATAAACTTTTAAACCACAACACAATCGCGTCCCACATACGGCGCAACCAGCTGCCTTCTTCTACGCCGGTCAGGGCGACGACGTCTTTTTCGGCAATGATTTTACCGTCTTTCATGACTTTCAGCTTGCCCAATACTTGGCCTTTTTCAATCGGAGCGAGGACGGGCTGAAGCGTTTCTAAGATTGGTTTGACGTTTTTGCCGGTATCGTGGGGAATAGTAATGTAAACATCGTCCAAGAAGCCGATATCTACGGCTTTGGTGCTGCCTTTGTAAACTTTGACTTGGGAAATCACTTCTCCGCCGTTGTATAGTTTAGGCGTATCAAATGCCTGCAATGACCAGTTGAGCAGTTTGCTGCTTTCGCTGGCGCGCGCTTCGGTGGATTCGGCACCGGCAAGAATGGAAACAATACGGCGGTTGTTGCGTTTGCTGGAAGCGGCGAGATGGTAGCCTGCGCCTTCGCTATAGCCGGTTTTCAAACCGTCGATACTGCTGTCGCGATAGAGTAGGAGATTGCGGTTGGGCTGCTCGATATTATTGTATTTGAAAGATTTGTTTGCAAATAAAGGATAATATTTCGGATAGTCATTGATGAGCGCGGCAGCCAAGATGGCAAGGTCGCCAACGGTTGAAACATGGCCGTTAGAAGAAATACCGGTCGGGTTGTTGAAGTGGGTGTGCTTCATGCCCAAGCGTTTGGCTTCTTCGTTCATTTGTTTGACGAATTCATCGATAGAGCCGTTGCCAAGGGCTTCAGCAAGGGTAATGGCGGCATCGTTGGCCGATTGGATGGTTGTACCCTTAATCAAGGAGCTGACGCTGACAGGAACTTTGGGATCGAGGAACATGCGCGAACCTTCGACTTTCCATGCAGCATTGGAAACAGTCAGCATTTGGCCTGCCTCAAGCGTACCGTTTTCCAGTGCTTTAAAGGCAAGGTAAGCAGTCATCATTTGCGTCAACGCGGCAGGCTCGATAGGCGTGTCGGCATTGTTGGATGCCAAGGTTTGCTTGCTGTGCAAGTCGGTAACGATATAGGCAGTTGCCGCAATTTCCGGCGGCGTTGTCGGGCTGTTGATGCTGTGCAGCAGCGGCTGCGTTTGAGCCTCGTTTTGTACGGCAGGTGCGGATACAACCGGATCGGCAGCAAGGGCAGGAGTACTAATAAGAGTAGCAAAAATTAAGCTAAGTAGCGTTTTTTTCATCATTATTTGTGGATTTGAATATGAGTGGACACTGTTATGAGGCAAACAGTTTGGCATATTAAATAGATATTAAGCGGACATTATACCGTCTCATTTAGGCTTTGCTAAGATTTTTCTTGCCTTCAGACGGCCTCAGGGGTATGGTTTTAACTTTTTCCTCCGGTCGATTTGGCCGAATTGCAATTTATTTCCGAACACTAAAATACCATGAACCATTCCCTTCCTCTTTCTGATTATCTAACCCGTATTTTGACCGCTTCAGTTTATGATGTGGCCGTAGAAACGCCTTTGGATTTGGCGCGCAGTTTGTCAGGCCGTCTGAACAATCAGGTTTTGCTCAAACGTGAAGATTTGCAGCCGGTGTTTTCGTTCAAAATTCGCGGCGCGTACAACAAAATGGCGAAGCTGCCAAAAGAAGCCTTGGATTGTGGCGTGATTGCAGCAAGCGCGGGCAACCATGCGCAGGGTGTGGCTTTATCGGCTCAATATTTGGGTTGCCGCGCCGTCATCGTGATGCCGGAAACTACGCCGAAAATCAAAATTGATGCAGTAAAGAGCCGTGGCGGTGAAGTGGTATTGAAAGGTGTGTCTTACAACGATGCCTATGATTATGCGATGGAGTTGGCAGAAAAGGAAAAACTGACCTATATCGCGCCGTTTGATGATCCTGATGTGATTGCGGGTCAGGGAACCATCGGCATGGAAATCCTCCGTCAACACCGCAATATCAATGCGATTTTTGTGCCGATTGGCGGCGGCGGTTTGGCGGCTGGCGTGGCGGCATTTATTAAACAGGTTTGCCCTGAAATTAAAGTCATTGGCGTGCAAACCGATGATTCTTGCTGTATGAAGCAATCGGTTGAGGCAGGGGAAATCGTACATTTGAAAGATGTCGGCCTGTTTTCAGACGGCACGGCGGTCAAGGTTGTCGGTGATGAAACCTTCCGCCTGTGTAAAGAGCTGCTGGACGAGATTATTACGGTCAATACGGATATGTTGTGCGGCGCGATTAAAGATATTTTTGACGATACGCGCAGCATTACCGAGCCTGCGGGCGCATTGGCCCTTGCCGGCCTGAAGGCTTACGTTGCGAAAAACAATATCCAAGGTCAAAATTTGGTTGCCGTCACCAGCGGTGCCAACATGAACTTCCACCGTCTGCGCCATGTTTCAGAACGCAGTGAGCTGGGCGAGGGCAACGAAGGTATTTTTGCCGTTACCATTCCTGAAGAAAAAGGCAGCTTCCTTAAATTTATCAATGTCTTGGGCAGTCGGAATATTACCGAGTTCAACTATCGCTACGGCAATGACAACAATGCTCATATTTTTGTCGGCCTGCAAACTGCCGGTGCGCAAGACTTGGCCGTCATCAGCAAACAACTGGCTGACGCAGGCTTGCCGAATGTTGACCTGACCAATGACGAAATCGCCAAAATCCATATCCGTTATATGGTCGGGGGGCGGACGGAAAAAGTTTCCAGCGAACGCTTGGTCAGCTTTGAATTTCCGGAACGCCCCGGCGCATTGTCCCGTTTCTTGAACCATATGCGCGCCGAATGGAATATCACTTTGTTCCATTATCGCAATCATGGTGCGGACTACGGCCGTATTTTGGTCGGTATCGATGTACCTGAAAGCGACAATGAAGCCTTTACCGACTTTTTGGAGAGCTTGGGTTATGTTTATAAAGAAGAAACCGATAATCCGGCTTATAAACTTTTCTTGGCTTAATCAGTAAGATAAAAGGCCGTCTGAAATTTTTCAGACGGCCTTGTGTTTTATGTTTGGCTTTATTTCTTACGGAACACCAAGTCCCAAACGCCATGACCCAATCGTTTGCCTCGGGCTTCAAATTTGGTTTCAGGGCGATAATCAGGTGTAGGGGCGTAATCGGCAGCCGTGTTTTGCAAAGCGTCGAAACTGCTCAAAACCTCCAGCATTTGCACGGCGTATTCTTCCCAGTCGGTCGCCATATGGACATAGCCGCCGCTTTTGAGTTTGGGCAGCAGCTTTTCAACAAACGGCACTTGTACCAAGCGGCGTTTATTGTGGCGTTTTTTGTGCCAAGGGTCAGGGAAGAAAATATGAATGCCGTCTAAAGAACCGTCTTCCAGCATCTTTTCCACTACTTCCACCGCATCATGACGCATCACACGGATATTGGAAATGTGTTCTTCCTCAATCAGCTTCAAAATATTACCGACACCTGGGCCGTGAACATCAATCGCTAAAAAGTCGGTATCGGGCAGACGTTTGGCGATTTCCACTGTCGCAACACCCATACCGAAACCGATTTCCAATACTTTAGGATTGTCCCGTCCAAAAGCGCGGTTCAAATCCAAAGGAGCATCTTGAAAGTCCACACCAAATTGCGGCCACATCGTATCAATGGCGCGCTGTTGGGCCGCGGTCATATGGCCTTGGCGTAAGACGAAACTGCGGATGCTGCGTTTGTGTTCTTCCGGAACGGTATTTTCGGGTGTATTTTCTGGAATGTTTTCGGACATGTTGTTTTAAATCAGTGAAAAATCAAATAAAAAGGCCGTCTGAAAGAATCAGACAACCCTGCATATAAATCGGCGTGATTATAGCGAATAAACGCTTTTCCTGAAACCTTTTAAAAAGAAGGTTTCAGACGGCCTTTTTAAGACAATACCGGTTGCGGTACTTTGTGTTGCACCGCATAAACCGCAGCTTGGACGCGGCTGCTTAGGTTTAACTTGCGCAACAGGTTTTGCACATGCACTTTGACGGTTGACTCTGCCAAGTTCAAATGGCGGGCAATGATTTTGTTGCTGTGTCCGGCAGCAAGATAGCCCAAGATTTCCATCTCGCGCGGGGTCAGTTGCTCCAGTAGATGGTCGGAGCGGGAAGGAGAGGGAGAAATCAGCGATTGCACCAAGCGGCTGGTCATTTCTGGAGAAAAGACGTTGTCGCCATCGACAGCTTTGCGGATGCTTTCCAACAGGAAGTCGGCATTGATGTTTTTCAGCAAAAAGCCTTTTGCACCCATACGCATACATTCGGTCAAATCATCGCTGTCTTCGGAAACAGTCAGCATGATGACGGTCAGCTGCGGATTGATACTTAAAATTTGAGCCAATGCTTCGCGGCCGTTCATAACCGGCATATCCAAGTCCAGCAAGACCACATCAGGCTTGAGCTGCTCAACCATTTTTACGCCGGCTAGGCCGTCTGAAGCTTCGCCGATGACTTCAAAATCAGGCTGGCGCGAAAGCAAGGCCTTGATACCGCTGCGAAATAGGGTGTGGTCGTCAATAAGGGTAATTTTAATCGTCATGATGCTGTTCTCATTTGTTGCGGCAAAGTCAGCATAACCGCCGTACCTTGCCCAATCTGCGATGTAATGGCCAATTCTGCGTTAATCCGTTGGGCCCGTTCTTGCATAATGCCCAAGCCGACATGTTCGCCTGAAGGCCGGTTTGATAGGTGTTCTTTATTAAAGCCTGCGCCGTCGTCACGAATGGTCATGACAAAATCGCCGTGGTTGGCAATTTCGACGCTGACATGTTGCGCACGCGCGTGCTTCCGGATATTTGATAGGCTTTCCTGCAGGATGAAGATGATCTGCAAATGCTCATCATAATTCAAAGCTTGCCCGTCGTCCTGCCATTTTAAATCAACTGGAATACCGGTTTGTCGTTCAAAACGCGCCAGCAGCGATTCTACCGCTTCAGGAAAATCTTTATTACTGATTTTGGTCCGGAAATTCATCAAAAGTTCGCGTACGTCTTCGTAGCATTCCTGCACGCCGTCTTTGATGAAGCCGATATTTTCTTCGGCCTGCTCGCGTTGGTCTGAGGCAAACGCGCTTTCCAGCATTTGTACCTGCAAATTCAAAAAGGTCAAAGCTTGCGCGATGCTGTCATGCAAACCTTGCGCAATCAAGTTACGCTCCTGCAAGACTGCAAGCAGGCGGCGCTCTTGTTCCATGCGGTTGTTGGCGATGGAGATGCCCAGTTGTCCGCTTAAAGTATGCAGCAGTTTTTCGTCTTGCTCATCAGGCATATGGCCGTCTGAAAAATATAGGGTCAGTACGCCGAGCTGTTCGTCTTGATAAACGATCGGAAATTCTACACGATTTCCTTCTTCGGTTTCACCGACACTTGCCGCCAAATCAGAACGTTTCCGCTCCTCATCGGAAAGATATACCGTACCGCCCAAAGCTGAAAACGCCGGTAGAATTTGAGTTAAAAATTCTTCTGCCGCCTGTTGCGGCGTAAAGGTTTGGTGCAGATTACGCGTGGTTTGGTAGAGCAGGGTCAAATCACGGTTTTGCCGCGCTAAGTCTTGGGTTTGTTTGGCAACTTGTCCTTCCAAGTCTGTATAAAGCGTATGCAGACGGCGGCTCATTTGGTTAAAGCCCTTGCTTACTTGAGCAAACTCACGGATCTGGTCTGTCTCGATTTGAACGCCGAAATGCCCTTTGCTGATGGTCTCTACACCATCACGCAGTTTTTCCAAGGGTCGGATAATCCATGAATAATGCCAAACAATCATCAAGCCTGCAGCCACAAAGATCATCAGCATCATGGCCATTTGAAAGCGGCGAAGCCACAAGGTATTTTGCTCGTTGGCATTTTCCATCGCCTGTAAAAACAGCTCGATATTGCCGGCAAAACGGTATAGGCCGATTTGGGTCGGACGCTCGTAATGCTGCAAAGACGGCTTGATGTTAGATTCCCAATCAATCAACAGCATCGATTGAATCAAGTCGTAAGCCAGAGGCATTTGAGACGGAATCAGCGGATGAATAGCATCGCTTTGCGTCACATTGGCCAGCGTACGCTCAAATTCTTTGATTTGGTTGTCAATTTGCGCATTGGGTGTACGGACGCTTGCCATATAAGCCAAACGATACACCTGCATTTTCAAACTGCCCGCATCTTCAATCGTTTTGGCTGCGCTTTCCAAACGCCAAGAAAGCAGCAGGGTAAAGACAATCGACAAAAACGCCGAACTGACCCATAAAAAAGTCAGCAGTTTTAAACGCGAAGACAGGCTCAGGCCGTCTGAAGATCCGGAGAATAATCGCATAAAGCACGCAGGGAACTAATCCGATAATCTTATAAAAATATCATTCTTTTGGTCTATAAACAACCTGTCTAAAATAATTGTATGGTTATGATAAGAAAAAACAGGGGTTTAATGTAAAATCATGTTATGATAAAATTCATCTCAAGTGAATTAAATCATAAAAATAAGGTTTCAGACAGCCTGAAATCTTGAAACTTATCCAATAAACACAACATCTTGAACCATACTCCATACTCTGCTTCGCAAAGGACTACCAAAATGAAAATTTTCGCACTGATATTGGCCGGCGGGCAGGGAAGCCGGATGGGAGGTGTCGATAAGGGGTTGGTGCAATGGCACAACAAAGCCTTGATAGATCATGTTATCGAAAAAATCCGCCCCCAAGTCAGCCATATCGCCATCAGTGCCAACCGTAATCTCGAATCTTACGCCCAACGTAGCGCACACGTTTTCTCGGACGCGCGCCAATGGCAGCATTACGGCCCTTTAGCTGCTTTGTGTACCGCCGCCAATGATTTGCAAATTGCCACTGCCGATTGGCTGCTTATCGTATCCTGCGATATGCCGCGTTTGCCGGAGAACTTGGTTTCCCAGTTTGAAACCATCGCGCGGCGCACGCCATTGTGCAATGCGTTTTATGTGGAGACCCCTGCCAGACCGCATTACAGCGTGATGTTTATCCGGCCGCAAATCCTGCAAAGCACCGTGCCATACCTTTATTCAGGAATGCGCAGCATCCGCGGCTGGCTGCAGCAACAGCGTGCAAGGGTTGTCCATTTTCCTCATGAACAGGATTTTATCAGCTACAACACGGAAAACGATTTGGCCCAGCCTTTGTAGTTGGATAGATAGAAGCAATAAGTCTCTGATGAACTGAATTGTTTTGCAATTAAAGTATTTTATTAAAACTTTAGGCCGTCTGAAAAACAGACGGCCTTTGTTTTATCATTTTAAAGATAAATGAATTATAGGCAACCAGCAAAGTTTTCTGCTGCCAATGGTTCCCTGCCTAGTAAAGCTGCAAAATTAGAATAGTCGGCGCATGAGCCTTGCTTGAGTAGGGCAAAGCTGTCGCGGCTGATAATGTCGTTGCTGAGGATATTTACCAATGGTAGCGCAGGGTTAATCAGACGCAGGGGAACGGGTAGGATACGTTGCGGCGGTTTATGGTGCAGGGTTTGGCGGATGGTGGTCAGGTATTTCGCCAAAGTCAGCGTTTGGCTGCCGGTCATATTGATGATGCTATGGTTATTGCCAGTTAGAACGGCAAGTTTCGCCAAACCTTCGGCAACATCGGCAAGGTGTACGGGCTGCAAATGAAAGTGTCCGCCTTCCGGCAGAGGAAGCAAAGGGAGGCAGGCTAATTTGATGAACAGTTCGCAGCTGGTTCCTCCACGTCCGTAAACGACGGATGGTCTGGCTATGGCAGTCGGCATACCGCTTTGGACGACGGCATCATCTCCACGTCCTTTACTGCCGACAAAGTTGATGGATTGAGATGGGTCGGCACCCAGTGCGGATAGTTGCACCCAGCGTTTGATGCCTGCTGCTTTTGCCCATGCGGCAAGCTGTTTGGGCGTGTGGTGGTGTACGGTTTCGAGTATTTCGGCATGACGGCTCATAATTCCAATGCAGTTGATGAGGACGTCTTGTCCTTCCAATAAACGGCGTGCGGCTGTTTCATTTGGATGAAGAAAGTCGAAGGCGCGGCGGTCGGGCGTGCAAACTTGGTAACCTTGTTCTTTGAGGATTTGAACGGTACGGCTGCCGATGAAGCCGCTGCCTCCGAAAATGATGATGTTCATATGTTTTTCTTTATATTGTTGCTGAGGCCGTCTGAAAACCTTTAAATCGGTTTCATCACCATCAGGAAGTAAATCACAATAGTGGCGCAAAAGGCGGGATAGCCCAGCAACTCCCAGCGTCTGGCGTAACGCCAATAGGGTTCCGGAATGGTGTCTGCGTTTTCTTTGTGCGCTTTTTCGGCAATCTTTGCCATGCGGATTTGTAGCCAAACAACGGGTAGCCAGCAAATACCCGAGAGAACGTATAAGCCAAGCGTCATCCATACCCAATTTTGTTCCAGCATAGTGGCAATAGTGTAGCCGCGTTCATACAGCATCCATAAGCCGGATAAGGGTTGGAAAATGACGGCGGGGGTCGTAAACCACCAATCGGCTTTGATAACCCAATGCGAGACGACCGACTGCGCGGCAACCGAACCGCTACGGTTTGTCCAAAAGAGGTAAAATGCTGTACCAAAACCGGTGCCGACCATTAAGGTAGCCGAGATGATGTGCAGGGTTTTAACGATTAAATAGGTGTTCATTTTTTATCTCCTACGGATTGATACAGGAAAAACAAAGTAGCCATAATCGGCAGGTTTTTTAACAAAGGCGAAAATGGATGCGCCCACATCTCGGGCAATCTAAAGGCAATAATCAGGCTGTATGCCGCGACGGTTATCAATTGCAGCAGCCATATTTCGGAACGGGAGCGCAAGCGGCTGAAGCATAAAAAGGCAAAACCGATATCCAATAGTGAAGCGACAATTAATGTCGGCCATTGCAACGGATCGGGAATGCCGACCGAGTGCAGCAAATCCAATGACATTCCAGGAATGAAAAACAGAGGTTGGGTACCGCTCCAGAGCCATAGCAGCCCCATCGAGTAAGGCAGGTAGGCGGGGAGGGTGTGCGTAGAGTTGTCAGACATGCTGGTTTCCTATTTTGTTTTAGTGTTTAAATATACATACTGTCTGTAATTTCTATAATTTCTGTTAAAAGAGAAATTATAGGATAAAAAATTTTAGATAGGCTTTTGGATTATTTCTTTAGGAGGGAAATCCATATCCAGTGATTCAAAATCTACAAAGGAACATTAAGCTTCAGATAAACATGCCCATACAAGGCTGCCATGAGCATGTTTCCATATCCTAAAATAATATTGCCTGTGTTTATTGCTCACAAGTCCATTGCCATCAACGGAAAAATTTTTGTATTCCTGCGCCAATTTTCAAAATTTTCACCATGGTTGAAGTGGAAAGCTTCAGCATTTCATTTGCCCACACGGTCAGCGTACTAATGAAATCATGGGTTTGTTGGATTCTCTGCTTGGCAGTTTCATTTTCCTGGCTAAATTCAGGGCTGTCGATCAGGCTTTGCAAAAATTGCCGCGTCGGTTCGATTTCACGCTGCATACGCACTTCTGCAATGGTGCGGAACAAAGTCCAGACATCATCCGAAGTTTCAAAATGATCGCGCCTGTCGCCCAAGATATGCACAGTATGCACCAGTCTCAGGTTTTGCAGCTCTTTGATACTGTTGCTGACATTGGAGCGCGCTACGCCGAGCGTTTCGGTAATTTCTTCGGCGTTCATCGGTCTGCCTAAGATGTAGAGCAGGGCATGGATTTGCGCAACGGTACGGTTTACGCCCCATTTGGTACCCATTTCGCCCCAATGGAGGATAAATTTTTCAGTGGTCGGATTCAGTTTCATAGTGATGATATTCTATTCCATTTTTTATTTCTGTCAATACAGAAATAAAAAAATTTTTTGCCGTTTGAAGTAAAGTGTTCAGACGGCCTTTTGAATGAACTCTTCTAAATGCATCAATACTATATCTAACATTACCAGTCATGATTTCTTATCAGTAAAAGATGTTGTTCATAAACCGGTATTTTTTGAATAAGAATTTATCCGTATAATCTGCCGTATCCGATAACGAGGAGTAAATTATGAAAAAAATGCCTGTATTGTTTGTTGGGCATGGCAGCCCGATGAATGCGTTAGATAAAGAAAACCCGTTCAATCAGAATTTCAGCCTAATTACGCAAAAGTTTGCCAAACCAAAAGCCATTTTGATGATTTCCGCACATTGGTACAGCAGCCGTTTACAGGTGACCTCAGGTGAACATCCTGAAATGATTTACGATTTCTACGGCTTCCCCGATGAACTCAGCCAAGTGCAATATCCCGCGCCGGGCTCGCCAGAGTTGGCGGAGCAGGTACGGTCATTATTATAGCCGGAAAATGTCGAATTAAACCCAACGCGTGGCTTTGATCACGGCGCATGGACGGTGTTGAAATATCTCTATCCCGATGCCGATATTCCCGTGGTGCAACTTAGCCTTAACCGTTTGCAATCGGCAGAATGGCATTTCAACTTGGCGAAAAAGTTGGCTGCTTTGCGAGAACAAGGCGTGCTGATTATCGGCAGTGGCAATATTGTGCATAATCTAAGAGCGATAAGTTGGGAACATATTGATCAAATCGGTGCAGGGTATGATTGGGCGTTTGCTTTCCGTGAAACGGTCAATCAGGCGATTGCGACGCAGGATGATGAAACCTTGGTGCATTATCAGCAGTTAGGCGAAAAGGCTGAACTTTCCGTGCCAACTCCGGATCATTACTTACCCTTGCTGTATATCATGGCATTACGCGAACCGGATGATCCTATTACGTTTTTCAACGATAATTTGATTGCGGGATCGCTCAGTATGACGTCGGTTTTGGTGGGGTAAAAAGGGAAGAATCAGAACAAAACAAACCATTCTTTATTTGTCCGGCTCACTTTGCAGATCGTACTCAATTTTTTCAGACGGCATTTTATGTTCATATAAAAGCCGTAACTTATATAGGCAAAGATGAGATTAAGCCTATAAGCTTTGGATGTAAATAATTTAGCAAAAAAGGGTGTTAGGTTTGAAGGTAGTTTGCAAAATCTCTTTGTAAGAGAAAAGGCCGTCTGAATATCAGACGGCCCTTGATAAGTATTAAATTATTTGATGATTGAATCAATAAAATCATCAAAACCAGAACGATCCTGAGCAGGGCATTTTTTTAGGAAATTGCGCCGTGCGGTAATCGTATCATGTCCATGTTTATGCTTGATAGAGTGGAACTTTTTCAAAGCAGATTGACATTCAGACGGCTGAGATGCCGGATTGACCAAGCACATAAGCGCCTCGCAAGCCAAACGCTCATCCCCGCCCATTTGCGGAGGATTGAGGGGATTGGCAGCCATAGAGGTAGCTGAAGAAAAGCCCATCGCCAAGACAGTAATTGTTGAAATGAATTTCATAATTTACTCTGTTATTGAATGGAATTAGTAAAGGTAGATATCTGAAATTTCAGATAGCCTCTGTCTATTAAAATTTAGGCAATGAACAACCTTCGTTGGCAACGATAGAACATTGAGAGCTTCCAGATGCGTGACATTTTCTCAAGGCAGATGGCTCGGCATCACCAGGGAAACGTTCCGTTCCATAGAAGGTTTTTACTTTCTTGCCCAATTTACCTTGTGCAACGGCGATACAACTGTTACGTACCCAAACACCTATCTTACATGGTTTATTTCTACCCCCTTGTTCGCAGGTTTTAATGGCTTCTCTTTCTGCTTCCTCACGAGAATTCATATCAAGTGCGCCACCTGCAATACCAGTTTTAGGATTAAATGCCCAAGCACCGTATTTTGAAGGGACTTTGATATTGATAATTTCAGTAGTTCGTTTTTGTTGGCGTTGGCTAGATGAACCACAATTAGGGTTATATCCATATTGACATAGGCTAGGGTCATTTTGCAATGCGCCTCTGGTTGCATCATAAGTGGGGTTAGCAATACAAATATTTAGGCTCGTCAGACCTAACAATATAAAAAGCAGCTTTTTCATCTAAGCATCCAATCTTTTTAGTTCAAATATCTTAGTTTTTAAATGTAGAAATACCAGATTGGTGTATTTCCGCTACTAGGTTAACTTTGGTGTTTCATGGCATCAGTAGTTGTTCCCTCTGATTGAGAACCTCCAGTTGTCCATTTTGTATATTGAACATTATTTGGCATTTTATCAATAGAATTATTAGAGGGATTCTGCACATCATAATTAACTCGTTGACTTGCCCCTCCATCAAAATGCGGCGGAACTTCTTGGCGATTTCCATTGCCAATGACTGAGTAGGCGCTGAAACCAGCCATCATGCCATTAAACTAGGCACCTGCCATAGGCGGTACGGTAATCAATAGGGTAGAGAGCATCAGACCCAAGCCCAGCTGTTGGGTAACGGTCTGCATAATACCGCCGACGTTTCCACCGATCAGTGCCGAAGCAATATTGGATACTGCATCGGTAATGGCGATATTGCCTACTAGATCCATAGAGATTTCCGCCATGACGCCAAGCATCACGCTGGAAAAGATGGTTGCCAGTCCATAGTATAGCCATTTCTGAAAGAGCGGGGCGGTCTTTTTGAGCAGAAGGCATAAAATAAAGATGGGCGAGAAACCGATTATTTACAAAAGGCCGTCTGAATAACAGACGGCCTTTTGTAAGTAAAAATTATTTGATGATTGAATCAATAAAATCATCAAAACCAGAACGATCCTGAGCAGGGCATTTTTTTAGGAAATTGCGCCGTGCGGTAATCGTATCATGTCCATGTTTATGCTTGATAGAGTGAAACTTTTTCAAAGCAGATTGACATTCAGACGGCTGAGATGCCGGATTGACCAAGCACATAAGCGCCTCGCAAGCCAAACGCTCGTCTCCACCCATTTGCGGAGGATTAAGAGGATTGGCAGCCATAGCGGCAATTGAGGAGAAGCCCATTACCAAGACAGTAATTGTTGAAATGAATTTCATAATTTACTCTGTTATTTAATGGTGTTTGAAAGGGAAGTGGCTGAAATTTCAGACGACCTTTACTTATTAGAATTTAGGCATTGAACAACCCTCGGGAGTTGTAATTTCACATTGAATCCCTCCTGAAGCTTGGCACTTCCTTAAAGCCTCCGTTTCAGCCAAGCCTGGTGAAGTTATTCCAAAAAAAGCTTTACCATCTTTTCTTTGAGCAACTGCTATACAGCCATTTCGAACCCAAGCCTTGACTTTACACGGTTTATTACTCCCATTTCTCTCGCAGGTTTTAATAGCTTCTTTTTTTGCTGCAGCAAGTGAATCCATCTCTAGTGCTCCACCTGATATCCCTGTTTTAAGGTTGACTGCCCATGCTCCGTATTTTGAAGGTACTTTAATATGAACAATTTCCGTAGGTTGATTTCGTTGATGCTGACGAGATGATACACAGTTGGGATTATAGCCGTATTGACATAAACCAGGATCATTTTGTAATGCACCTTTAGTCGCATCATAGGTAGGATTAGCGACACAAACGTTAATACTTGCCAATCCTAATAACACAAAATATAATTTTTTCATTTCAAGTCCAGTCTGTTTTTTAATTTTTTATCTATAAGTACTAAGATTTGTTATCATTTTTGCTGGGTTGGTCAGCAAGTTTTAAAGTATCGGTAGTTTTAGCTCCTGATTGGCTTCCACCAGTTGACCAGACGTGTTGATGAGTGGTATTGAAATTTAAATTATTGTCATTATTACTAGCTATACCCTTTGCGTCATAACTAGCCCGCTGACTTGCTCCGCCATCCAAATGCGGCGGAACTTCTTGGCGATTTCCGTTACCAATAACAGAATAGGCACTGAAACCAGCCATCATGCCATTAAACCAAGCACCTGCCATAGGCGGTACGGTAATCAATAGGGTAGAAAGCATCAGACCCAAGCCCAACTGCTGGGTAACTGTCTGCATAATACCGCCGACGTTTCCACCGATCAGTGCCGAAGCAATATTGGATACTGCATCGGTAATGGCGATATTGGCTACTAGATCCATAGAGATTTCCGCCATGACGCCAAGCATCACGCTGGAAAAGATCGTTGCCAGTCCATAGTATAGCCATTTTTGAAACAGGGGTGCTGTTTTTTTGAACAGAAGGCATAAAATAAAGATGGGCGCAAAGCCGATAAAGAGAGCCATGGCGATGCGGAACATGATTAGCATGGTACCTGCTACGATGGCAGGCCCTGCGGTACCGACGCCGACAAACCATCTTGCCTGTGTCACTTTCCCTTCGAGATATTCGCTGTCGGCAGTATCGATACCGTCAAGTATGCCCATCATACTTTGGGTTGCCGTCAGGTTTTGGTCTATTCGGCAGCCTATGATGGATTTACTGTCTTGTGTCAGACATTTACTGCCGACATCGCTGTCGCCGGTCATGATTTGGGAAATGCCGTCTGAAAGGGTATCGGTCAGAACCCGTACGCTAAAATCACTGCCGGCTGCTACTCCCAGTGCAACGGCTACAATGAGGTAGGTCTTGCCGAGACCGTACACAAAGCCTTTCAGTCCTTCCTGGCTTCTGCCGGTTGCAATCAGATAACCTTGAATCATTATCCATAAAGTCAATAAGGCAACGATAATGGTAAAAACAAGCGTTAGGTTTTTAGACAATACATGTTCAGTAAAGAAGCTTATTCGTGCATAGATATAGTCACGAATACTGGAATAAAGGAGAAGATCCATCATGATGATGTTTTCCTGTTAAATAGTTTGGGTAAAAATAACATTAAAATTAGCGGAGTTTATAGCCAGTGCTAATGGCTCTTTTTGCTTTTGCTTCATCGTGGAATTTTTTTACCTTACTTTGTAAAACGAGCGAAGCTGACGCTTTGGTCAGGTTGCTGTTGTTCGAGCCTGAGAGCTGGTCTTTGGTCAGATTTACCCTTGCCCATTTGTATTGATCAAGCATTTGGTCGATAGAGTTTATTGCCGATTGGTAATTTTTTAGTTTGATTTCCAACTGCTGCAATTTCGCAATAACTTCAGCTTCGGCAGAGGCCGCCGTATTACTTTGTCCTTGAGCATTGGAATTTTGTTTTTTAATCGAAGTCTTATTTATTTCTGAAAAGGTCTCATTAATTTTTGTTTCCATCTCTCTTAAAAGTGAGAATTTTTTCTCTTCAAGAGTTACTGTACCAATACATAAATTTTTTGATGTCTGATTAGCAATTCTATTACAGCGATCCTTACGGTTTTGGAACATTTTTTTAATTGCGTTTTCTTCTTTTTTATCGAGTAGCTCTTTCAATTCTGGAATCTGTTCCATTTGACCGCGTACCCAATGTTGCAACTGAGTACGCCAGTTTTGCAGCTGAGTGACCCAGTTAGATAGCGTAACAGCACGGTCTGCCGCATCCATAGCCCAGTTGATAGCATCTTGCATCATTTTAGCTCCATCAATAACAGGCAATACATATGAATTAGCTATCGGCATGGAAGTAAGCATTGTCGCCCCCACTAAAACTGAGGCGATTATCCGTTTCATTTTAGTTTTCATTACAATTCAATCTTTCTTTAAATCGGTTAATTTTAAAATATTTAAATTTTCTGTCTTAGGGTTGCCTGAAGACTTACAGTCTTTAGACAACCCTGTCTCATTTTTAGTCAAATTGGCTTAATCCGCATTACGCATCACATTCGCAGCAGCTTTCTTACCGGAACCCTTACGCTCTTCGTAGAAAGTCTGTAACCAATCCTGTGGTCTTACTGCATCGATTTCGACGCCCAAACGTTCGGCTGTTTGCTTAATGATGCCGTCCATAATGTCGATGTTGTCGGTACTGGCGGAGATAACAGCCAATTCGTCATCAAATCCACGCAGGTTAAGTTGACATACTGCAGACGCATGGCCTTGTTTGACCAAGAAGCAGCGGCTGCGCTCATCCAGGCTTTTGACTACTTGAAATTCTGAGTCGGTCAGCTTCAGTCCATCGATGTAATCTTTTTTATCTGCATTTGGATTTGGCAGCAGTATCATGGTAGCTGTCTGCTCAATCAGAGCGGCGGAAATGTCGCTTTTGAGGGCGTCTTCTGGTGACTGGGTGGCAAAGATACCCATACCGTTTTGCTTACGGATGGTTTTTTGTTTGTTTTTGGCAAACTCTTTCAAGCCGCCTTCGCCATCAAGGATTTTCCAGAATTCATCCATGATGTAGATAAAGCGGCGACCATCGATAAGCTCTTCCATTCGATGGATAAGATAACCGATGACTGGATCGCGTACCTGTGGGTTTTCAATCACGTCGGTGTAGTCGAAGCCGATGATGTTGGCACCACTGAAGTCGATTTTGTCCTGTGGGTTATCAAAGACCCAGCCGAGACTGTTTCCTCTAGTCCATTTGCGGATATTGGCATAGAGGGAATCGTCGCCGGTATTGGGCAGCGATTTTTGGAAGTTAGAAATACTGCGCAGCGCTGGTGGGGTATCAAGCATGGCTCGGACGGCGCGCAGGATGTCGTCGTCTTCTGCTGCTGAATAGTGCGCCTTGCCACCTAATTGCTTCATAAGGCCACAGAGGAATTGGACATTTGCCTCTGTATTTTCGCATTGGAAGGGGTTGAAGCCGGTAGGCTGACCGCTTTCCAGCGCCATATAAGCACCGCCGCAAGCTCTGACAAAGATCTCGGCACCACGGTCTTTATCGAAGAAGAAGATAGTGGGTTTGGGATCGTATTTTTGTACCTGGCTAAGGAGGAAGTTGATAAGAGCTGTTTTACCTGTACCAGACTTACCAATAACCATGGTGTTGGCAATGGCTTTTTCACCTTCGGAATCTTCACCTTCAAGGGTTGCATGGAAGTTGAAGTAGTAGGGCTGACCATTGGTTGTTTGAAGAACGGTAACGCATTGCCCCCATGGGTTGCCCTCACGTTTACCAACGGCAAAGTTGTGAAGAGGACAGAGGCCCAAGAAATTTAACGATGAGAGATTGGCAATGCGGGTGCGGTAGTTCCAGTTGCCTGGAAGCTGGGCATAATATGCGGCGCAGACGGCCAAGTCTTCTTTAGTCGTTACAAAGCCTGCATTGGAAAGTTCGGCTCGGGCAGAGGCAATGTTTTGGGAAAGTTGCTCTTGGCTGTCGGCATAGATAGCAAGGCTAAAATGGTAGCCGCCAAGAACAAAATTGCCAGATGCGAGCTGGTCCATTGCATGGTCGAGTTCTGCAATTTGGGTAAATGATTTGTCGCCGGAAGAGATCATCATGCCACGAGTGCGCTCGAGGGTTTTCATAGCATCGTATCGGCTCATTGGGCTGAAGCTATGGGTGATGACGTATTCAACATCTAAATATTTGAGACCATTCAGTATCCCCGGGTAGGTACCATCAGGATATTCTTTAAGGTTGAGTATGGCACCATAGTGGTTTTTACCCTCAGGAGTACGGACGATATAGTCGCCGGTTTTGGCAGAAAAGAGATGTCGGCTGAGGGGTAAGTAGTTGTAAACTGGGGCTGGAAGTACGGGAACTGGCTCGTTAACACGGTTAAGGATGTAACCGAAAAGCTCGAGGGTTTCAGAGAATACAGTCCCGTTTTTACCTTCATACATACCAAGTCGGTATGGATGGTAGTCTTTGAGAACAGCCTCAAGGTTGGTTGCTAATTCGTTAAGTGTACCAATAGCTTGTTCCTGCTCGGCCTTCAGACGATCGATATTACCCGATTTATCAACGAATTTTTTGCCATCAACAACTGGGCGATAGATCATGGTCAAGTAAAGCTCGTTATTCATGAGCTTTTCTTGGGAGAGTCGAGAGAAATAACGATTAGAGAGGCTTTGGTTGAAAGACTCTTGAAATTCAGGACGTAAATCGATACTACGATGACGTCGAATGTCATGTACCCAAAAGGCGACATTTACGTAGTCGGGTGCACGCAAGGATTGGAGCAGACGGTTAAATGTATTGTGCTTGTGCTCAAGCTCCCATTCTTCACGACCTACGAAGGGAAGGCCAGATAGATGCCATGTTGTCAGGTAATCTCCACCAGTGGTTTTAACAATGGTTGGAGAGACATGAGTGGAGAGGGATACGAATTGACTGATTGATGCGTCAGGAGTAAACATTTTATTTGTTTTTTGTGTTGGAATTGTCCGACAGACAAAAGTATCTGTCGGACGTTTTGTTGTCATTGTTTGGGAGGATTGTTGCGGTACTCGTTAGGCGAGAAGCACCATGTGTCAGGAAACTCTTCTCGATTTCTGGCTTTAAGCCTAAATTTCAGGCGTAAGCCTAGAAAACGAAAAATCATGTCATCTCGCTTGGCCATCTGCCTCATAATCAGAATGATGAATGGGATGGTTAGCAAAAAAAACATATTGAAGTACATTCCCATTAATAATCCTGAACCGGCTCCTATAAAGAAAGGTATATAGGGTACGCCGAGAAAGGTTGCCGGACGAGTACATCCTCGAAAAACGATGTTTTTTTGCATAATGAATAATTATGCGAAGAATTGCAATACTTGCATCATTGCTGAAGTTGTACCTGCAGAGCAGGAGTCTGCATTACCAACCAGCATTTTTGCGATTTGACCAGCTGCACCAATCAACACACCACCAATTAAAATAGGTGCGACATCGGAAATGCGTTTGTGAGCAAAAGCAATTTGATAACCGGCAAAGATAATGGCGATGGTTACGACAGCGACAGACATCAAGTTCAATACGGTATGGATGTTTTTAATAAATTTACATGCACCACCAGAAGCTGAGGTGAAATCATCGGCTGCCATACCTGCAGCTGGTGCTAAAAATGCTGCAGCAACAAAAGCTGCTGTTGCAACATTTTCAGCAGTAAAGCGGGATTTTTTTTGGATCTGAGTGTTTTTCATTTGAAATTTCCTATGTTTATTACAGGTTGATGTGGAAAAAAATCGTATTGTCTAAAAGACTGCTGCACTATCTGTATAAATATTGCTTGGTGCAGTGTTATTGTCTTGCAGGTTATGTCGGTTTTTGGAGACAGTGACCGGATATGATTGTGGATTAGTTGCGATTGTCGAATTTTGGCGGTTAGGCTGTTGCGCTGTCATTTGTACTATAGTGCGAGGAGCATTTGAGGTATTACTGATGACAGGGATAGCATTTTGTGGAAGAGTTTTTCTTCCTTGCCTCATGGATGAAAAAATTTTTTGCACATATCCATGCTTATATCCTGTTACAAAGTTGCCGGAATAATAGCAGCTGAAAGATTTTCCCCAGTCTTTCGCACGATTGTAGCATTCTCGCAATATATGAGAGCCAGCCTTTACGTTTGGGCATACTTGGAACGCATGTTCGTAGGAATGCAATCCGTATTTTTTCAAGTTGTATCGATTGACTTGAGCTAGTCCCAAGGAGAAGTTAAATCCTTTTTGTTCCAACATCTTGGCAGTAGCAACTGCTTCAGCTAAATTTTTTGGTTGTCTTTGTAGTCGGCCACCTACAACACCTATGGCATATGGATTGCCTGAGGATTCAACTCTCACAACATGATGCATGACGTCATGAGGAACAGCTAAGTCAGTGCAGGAAAAAAACATGATAGTAGAGATGAAAATATGAATTTGTATTGACGCGAAATTTAGCACAGATTAAAATAATTCACAAGATTTTAATCAATAAAAATAACCAAGCGTAAATTGTCTTTCTTAACTTTTGGTTAAGGTGCTTTGGTTGTTACTACAGTTGTTTTATTAAGGTGCTATGTATGTTTCTTTTAAGAACGTTGTTGCTGTCTGTGGGTGTAGGCGTGCTAGTGGTGGGTTGCGCAAGCCAGTCTGCTCCAGATTTTCCAAAGTCATGGAAGCAATTAAATGAATTGCCAGATCAGGTAACTGAAATTCCTCTTGTTAGGCCCCATGTTTATCAGGTGACGCAACTTGATACGACTGTAAAAGGTTTGCTAGAGCGTTGGGGGGAAGAGGCAAAAATGCCTGTCGTTTATGACCATACGCTTGATTTTACATTGTATAAGAAGGTATTGACTGTACGAAATACCAATCTTGAAAATGCGTTAGGTGAATTATCCAAACTCTATGAGGATCGTGGAATGGTTTTCTACATTCAGAATGGTGTCATTATGGCGCATAAAAAAATGGGGGCTGCTGTAAAAAACAGCGAAAAGAGAAAGCATGAGAAATCAGTAAAAACTGATGTTAAATCTCAAAACTAAAATGGGAATATATGTTTAACTCAAATAAAAATACTACCAATGATAAAATTCAAAAAGCTGTCAAAAAATCTTTGGATTTCGAAACGACTCTAGTCGATATCCGCAAGAAAAGTGAGAAAAGGGCATGGGTAGTTGCCGGTGTTGCTACTTTTTCTTCTTTGTGCTTGCTCGGGGGGTTATTTTATATCTTGCCGTTGAAAGAAAAAGAACCTTATCTTGTCATGGCTGATATTTATACAGGGCAGGCAACAGTTGCCAAGTTGGCTGGTAATTGGAATAATTTCGATATTACTAAAAATGAGGCGGTAAATAAGAGTAATATTTCTCACTTTATTATTGCTAGAGAATCTTTTGATAGCCAAATTATTTATGATAATGATTGGGCTACAGTTTATTCTATGTCGGTAGCAGGTGTGTCTGACAGTTATCGTAATCTAATGAATAAAAGTAATCCTAACAGCCCGTTCAATCTTTACGGCTCAACTCAGTCAATTCGCGTTAAAATTTTGAGTATCGTTCTTAATAATAGCGGAAAGGCTGATGGTCGTGATGCCAGTGCGACAGTCAGATTCCAAAGATTTTTATTGAATAAGAGTACTGGTATATCAAGATTCATAGATAGTAATGTTGCTACTCTGACCTACACTTATAACAGTAATTTGAAGATGGATGAAAAGTATAGGTTAAAAAATCCTCTAGGATTCCAAGTGTTGTCTTATCGTGTTGATCCTGATGCTAGTGAATCAGCTATTCAAGATTTATCCTCGGATTATCTTTCCGTAGGAGCATTGTCTGAAAGTCAGTCTCAGCAACAAATGCAAAGTACTCCTCAGTCAGAAGCTCCTACATCTTTAGACAATAATGTTTCTGGTACTTCTCCTATATCTGTTGAAAGTGGGAATTAATAATGTTAAAAAAAATGTTTTTAGCGACAGCAGTATCGTGGTTGTTGCAAGGAAGCGTCTATGCTGCAGCTATTCAAGAGTATACGTTTCAAGAAAATATGACATATCCAGTTCATACTGCACAGGGTGTAGTTACACAAATTGAACTTGATTCTCGTGAAAAGGTTAAAGATTTTGGTGCAGGCCTAAGCGGTGGATGGGATTTGGTACGTAGAGAGAATGTATTTTATCTGCGTCCAAAGTCTGATGCAGTTGATACTAATCTTATTGTTCGTACCCAGGCTCACCAATATATTTTTGAGCTTAAAGTTTTAAAAAATGTTGTTGGTAATTTGGCAGAAGCCTCAGACAAGGGGGTAAATTATCAAGTTAAATTCAGATATCCCGATTCTACAGATTTTAGTCTTCGTGCTAGTACTTTGGCTGGTTATAGCCTGAAATATGATTCTTCTAAAACTTACAATACTAATTATGATGTGGCTGTAAGTGACACATCTCGTTGGCTAGTTCCTTTAAAGGTCTATGATGATGGTAGATTTACCTATGTTCACTTGAATAAGGGTAAATTCACAGGTGATTTTCCTACCATTTATGGCCGGAAATCTGAGAAAGGAACCGAGTTTGTTTTAAACAGTAATGTTGAGGGTAGTGTAGTTATTGTCCATGGGACTTATCCATTCTTAGTTTTGAGACATGGAAATGATGTAGTTGGATTAAGGAGAAATTAAGAATGTCTGATAAGCTAAATAATGAATATCACAAAGATAGTGAATCATCACAAAACTTATATTCAAGTCAATACGAGCAAGAACAACTAGCGGGACTTGAGGAGAATGCTCCTCAGCTAAATGCCCCCGTTGATCGTACAGTCAACAAAAAAGCTATTGCATTTATTGTAGCTGCGGGTTTTGGGCTGGCTGGACTAGGTGCATTTGCCTACCATCAATTTAGTGGCTCTGAGGAAGCCCCTCCTCCAGAACGTCCTCAGGTGGTTACAGTGCCAGATCTACCGGCTCCAGAACCTCAAGTTATTGAAACACAACCTGTTGACCTGCTAGAAGAAAAAAAGTCTGAATCAGAAACGGATACATCGACTACGAAACCAATAAATGTATCCATCCCTTCGGTAGTAGAGACTTTGCCACCTACAACTCCTACAACTCCTACAACTCCTACAACTCCTAATCTTCCTATACAGCCGATTATTCCAACAGGTGATATGTATGCTAATATGAATAATGCATTTGTTCAAGATGGAGAGGCTGCTCAGAAAGAGTCGGGAGCAAGTACAGCTCAAACTAATGCTGTTCGTTATATGCATAACAGGGATAAATTACTTCTACAGGGTACTTATCTGCGCTGTGTATTAGAAACTAAAATTGTTTCTGAAGTAAAAGGGTTTACATCTTGTATCATCACTGAGCCTGTATACTCTGCAAGTGGAAAATATCTCTTGTTGCCGAAAGGTTCGAAAGTAATGGGACAATATGGTTCCAGCAATCCTACTGGCCCGCGGATGGAGGTCATTTGGAATCGAATCATAACACCAGAAGGCGTTGATGTAACACTAGAATCCCCTGGAGTAGATAATCTTGGTGCGGCTGGCCATGTTGGTAAATTTAAGTCTCATTGGGGATCACGTTTGGCATCGGCTTTATTGATTAGTATGATTTCAGATGCTTTTAAATATGCTGCTACTGAATATGGTCCACAAGGACAAACAGTTACAACCAACACATCGACTACCACTAATCCTTACGAGAGTGATACAGCCAATACATTGAAGCAACAGGCTATCAGCCAGCTTGAGCGAAATAATGCTCGTCCTAATACAGTAACGATCAACCAAGGGACCTTGATTAATATTTATACTGCCCAGGACATTGATTTTAGTTCGGTTATGCAGTAATTTTAAAGGGCCGTCTGTTTTTTCAGACGGCCTAATCATTATGTGTTTATCATAAAGGATAATTGCTGATGAAGCCTCTCGTCCTACTATTATCTATAGTTCTATTGCCAGCTGTATCCCTAAGAGTTTGTATAGAGCAGTGTGCATGAGTATTATCAAAAAAAGCAAAAAATATTTAGTTCAAACATACAGTGAAACTGCCAAGGATAGTACTAAAAGAGAGTGATAAGTTTCATAATACACTCATCACCTTAACCTTAGGCTATCTGAAAACTAATATCTTCACTAGAAAGCTAAAATAATCTATTACTTTGACTTACAGGTATTGAAATGACTCTAAAAAACAAATCTATTATTACGGTAGTTTTACTATTAATTTCTTTCATATTAGGCTGTTACCTTTCAGGCTTTATCCTGCTGCAATGGTTAGGCTTAGATAAAACTCCCTTACTACTTACAACATGGTTCAAATATTATAATACGCTGGATATTCCTCAGGTTGCCAAATATTCACTACAAATTAAAACATCAGGAATTGTTGGATTTGGTTTTACTTTTCTGATTGGTCTGCTTGGTTTAATTCCTATTTGGCGTACAGCTTCCCAAAGTCTTCATGGAGAAGCACGATTTGCCGGGATGGCTGATTTGACAAAAGCAGGATTTTTCAAACAAACGGATACTTCAATTGTCGTCGGTAAATACAACGGCAAATTGTTACATTACAATGGCCAGCAATTCGCATTGTTGGCAGCGCCAACACGTTCGGGTAAAGGTGTCGGTATCGTTATTCCGAACCTGTTAAGTTATAAAGGATCGGTAGTGGTTTTGGACATCAAACAGGAGAACTTCAATTTGACTAGTGGCTACCGCAAAGAAGTATTAGGTCAGGAAGTCTATTTGTTCAACCCGTTTGCCGAAGATGGAAGGACGCACCGTTGGAATCCGTTTACCTATGTTTCTTCCAATCCTGACCAGCGAGTATCGGATTTAATGTCGATAGCTGCAATGCTATATCCTGATGGGGATAGTCGTGATAAGTTCTGGGTAGCGCAGGCAAGAAATGCGTTTTTGGCGTTTTCACTTTATTGTTTTGATGAGTATGAAGCAATGGCTGATTTTCCCGTGGTGGGCAAAGAAAATGAGCCGGCCTGTACATTAGGAAAAATATACCGTCTTTCATCAGGTAATGGAACAGAACTCAAGGAATACTTTACATCTCTATCACAACAACCATACCTCAGCGAGGCTACAAAAACCGCTTTTTCCGGTTTAATCTCTCAAGAAAAAGAAACCTTCGGTTCTATCATGGGTACATTTAAAGAACCCCTCAACCCGTGGATTAATCCTGTCATTGATGCCGCCACTTCCGCTGATGATTTTCTGTTGACTGACGTACGTAAAAAGAAAATGACTATTTATATCGGCATTCTTCCTAACAAACTTGCTGAGTCAAGAGTCATTGTTAACCTCTTTTTCTCTCAACTTATCAACCAAAATACGAAAGAGCTGCCTCAGGACAACCCAGATTTGAAACACCAATGTATGTTGTTAATGGACGAATTCACAAGTATTGGTAAAGTTGAAATTATTGCTCATTCCGTCAGCTATATGGCAGGTTACAACATTCGCCTATTTCCGATTATCCAATCAGTCGCCCAGCTAGATGCTGTTTATGGCAAAGAATATGCGCGTACTATTATCACTAACCATGCTTTGCAAATCATCTATACACCTAGAGAACAGCAGGATGCAAATGAATACTCCGAAATGCTAGGTTATACCACAGTGAAAAGAAAAAATGTCAGCCGTGGACGTGAACGTAGTGTCTCAGAAAGCGAAGAGCGTCGCGCACTGATGTTGCCGCAAGAGTTAAAGGCAATGAGCCAAGATAAAGAAATTATCCTTTACGAAGGTATGTCACATCCGGCGCAAGTGGGGAAAATCCGTTATTACCAAGATGGAACATTTACCAAACGACTGATGGAGGCAGTGAAAGTTGCCTCGTTAAAAGGAAAACGGTAATAGTAATAAAAGCTCAAGGCCGTCTGAAAATTAAATTTCCAGAATGATTAAAAAGGAATTTATATGAAACTATCAGCGATTACAGCCATATTAACTGTATGCTTGGTGACCTCCTGTACTCCGCAGATTAGTAATAAAAATATTAAGGATTCTTCCAAGATGCAGAATATACAAAAGGAAATAACTATGGAACAAGTGCGCAATCGTTGCCGAAGTATGTTGCACAAAGTGGAAAATCGGGATGATCTAATTAAGCAGATGTATGATACGGCATTTAAAGATGACTGCCTTTATACGATGTACGCAAGTGAATTACAAGAGATTTGGCAAATACCCGTAATAGAGGCATATGATTATATGCAACATAATCAAGATATTCATTCATCTATAGGTATGTATGTCGTTTTCAGGCATACTGAACTTAAATCTAGTTTATATATTACTCAAACAAAAGAGTACCTAGATAAAATAGGTAGCATATTTCCTGAAAATGCATTCCCTAAATTTTTTCCAAAGCCTATGACACATGAAATACCTGAGGGGGTGTATTTAGATTTTGAGTATTCAGCCAAAAGAAAAGATGATGATTCAATAAAAGAAAGACTAGATTATTATTGGAGAGAATCAGGCCGTGAAATAATTGCTACTAATTCTGGGGGAGGTGCAATTTTAGCTTTAGAGTTTTGTAGCAATCTTAAAATGAGCCCAATGCCATAAGGAGTTTTAGGATGCCAAAGATTATACTGAATAAAAGAGCAGAAGCAGAATTGATGACACTTGGTTTTCATAAAATAAGATTCAATAATCAAATGTCTGAACTAGATAGAATTAAGCAAGACTCAGAATTAGTGGAGCAAATTAACCATTTCGCTAGTAAAGGGGGACATATCAAACCTGCTCCAAAAAATCGTGAAGGAGCATATTATGATCCGAAAAATAAAAGTATCCATTTTGAACAAGATATCCGATATATTACCGCTAGAACAATGTCTCATGAGGTAGGACATGCATTAGGTAAACATCAAGCTAAATCAGCTAGTTATTATGATACTGCTAAGGCTTATGCTCAAGCGCGAGGCTATGGAGAAGCTGAGGCGATCTTTAACGAAGCGCGTATGGTTGCTTACGAAGAAAGATATAATGGTAGGGCATATAGTACAGGAATTAGTGGTAATCTTTACCCATACGTTAAAGGTAAGAGTTTTGGAGAGGTTAAAGATTTAATTGCTCGCCAGAATATGTATGGTATGTACCCAAGTAATGGAACTGGATCAATCAGAATGACTTATTATGAAACTGATATTGAACATTTCCTGAATACCCGTACTAATTTTTCCAAAGACTTTAAAGAAGCATCCATAAGCCCTAATTCCAAACAAGTATTTGTTAAACATATGGCAAATTATGACACTTTTGGAAATAAGGGCAACAATAAAATTGTTGCTGATGGATCATATAGCCGTGATAGTTTATTAATAGGCAGGGCTAAGACTTATTTAAAAAGTGGGGCATATATGTATGGAGATGCCGGAGATGATGTTTTAAAAGGTACTAATCAAAATGATATTTTATTAGGCGGTAGTGGTAATGATGTATTAATTGGTGGTAATGGTAATGATATTTTAGCCGGTAATTCTGGAAGAGATAAATTGTTTGGTGGTAAAGGACATGACAAATATCGTGCTGACAATTTAGATATTATCCGAGATTCAGACGGCAAGGGTGAAGTATCATTGAATGGCTATATATTACAGGGTGGTGTACGTGATTTATCTCAACCAAACCGTTTCGTTTACCGTAGTGCTGGAATGGTATATGAATGGGATAGAAATACGGGGACATTAGATATAAATGGTCTTAAAATTGAAAATTTCAAAAATGGGGATTTAGGCATTCATTTACAAGAAAAGAAAACAGGCCAATATAGTAGTGGTGTCAGAGATAGTAATAGTATTAGAGTACATTCTGCTACAGGAATAGAGAGTACTAAGATTTTACATCAACCTAAGAGCAACATAGCGCATGCTCCTGTTCCTGGCGATTGGGATAATATGCAATCTGTGAAGCCTTTAAAGTTGGAAGCTATCCCACAACATGCTCAAAATATCTATCAGCAAAGTAAACAAATTTTTACTGAATTCTGTAATAAAAAGGATATTAGCTACGATGAAAGAAGCTTAGATAATATTGCTATGGCATTGGCTGCTGAAGGATATGCAAATAAGATGCGAGGGGCTTCTTTAATCAATATCAAAGAGAATGGTCAGATTCTTATTGGTGATAAGGCTCCTGAATTAAGAACTGCTTCTGTGGATATGCAAAAAGCTGCAGTTACACCGATAGAGGAAAGTCTTATAAAGGTACAGGTAACAGCTCAGCAATTTGAATTAGAAACACAGCAAAGACAGTTGTCACAAGTACAAGCTCGGGGAATATAGGTGTTTCTTAATCTTGAATAAAAAACTTCCTCAAGTTTTAAATTTCATTATAATCGCATATTTTAAATTAATTTATTTTTAACTATGGATGAATTAAACTCAACAATTTCAGCGGATTTCTTAGATTATCAATATGAAGTATTGGGAATTACCTCTTTCTTAAAAGATCCTGATGTGACTGAGATTTGTATTAATAGACCAGGAGAGGTATTTTTAGAAACCTCTCAGGGTTGGAAAAAGGTAGAAGTAAATACGCTAAACTTTGATAGGGCACGTCAGTTCTGTACAGCTGTTGTTAATGAAAGTAATACTGGTCAACGAATTACAGAAGCAGAGCCGATGGTATCGTTGACATTCCCAACAGGACAACGTGCCCAATTTGTGATTCCTCCTGCCTGTGATGCAGGAAAAGCTTCAATTACGATCCGTTTGCCATCAAAACACACAAAGAGCTTAAGTCAGTATAGTAAAGATGGTTTCTTTAGTCAGATTATTGAGTTAAATGGAGAATTATCTCCTCAAGATAAGGAATTAGTAGAACTGAAGAACAATCGGAACTACGAAGAATTTTTTAAAAAAGCCGTTGAATATAAAAAGAATATAGTCGTTTCAGGTGCAACTGGCAGTGGTAAGACTACTTTCATGAAAGCATTGGTTAATCACATTCCTTTAAGTGAGCGACTAATCAGCATTGAGGATGCTAGGGAACTATTTATTCCTCATGAAAATGTAGTTCATTTGCTTTACTCAAAAGGTGGACAAGGTAGTTCAAATATTACGGCAAAAAGTTGTATGGAATCCTGTCTGCGTATGAAGCCGGACAGAATTATTCTAGCAGAGCTACGTGGTGACGAATCATTTTATTTTATTCGAAATTGTGCATCTGGACACCCGGGATCTATTACAAGTTGCCATGCTGGTAGCACAGAACAAACATGGGATCAATTGGCATTAATGGTAAAAGCATCACCAGAAGGAAGTGGTCTGGAGTTTGAAGTTATTAAAAACCTGCTTAGGCAGACCATTGATATTGTTGTGCACATTAAAGCTCATGCTGGACAACGTTATATTACGGGTATTGATTTTAACCCTATTAAAACTTAATGTTGAAGATGACGCAATTGAAGCAATATATCATTGGATGATACAGAATGTGTGAAACATGCAAAGCAACTGTAGGCTTATGTTGTTAAGGTTGTGATATTAATGAAGGTTTAAAGGCTGTCTGAAAATCTTTCAGACGGCCTTTTCTTTTAAGCAGCTAAGGTTAAATAATCCTGATTTAAAAAACCTTCTTAAATTCCCTTTGACATTCCCCCTCATTCCCTTTAAAATGAGTTTAAGTTTTTAAACATATAAACTCAAGAAGCCGAATATGCCGCAACAAACCATGAATCTAATGCGCGAGTGCATTCCCATTTTTACCGTGTTGAGTGATGAAAACCGCCATCAAATCCTGCGCGTGCTGTGGGAACACGGTAGGATGAATGTGAATGAGCTGACCGAACATCTGCATCTGTCGCGCCCTGCTGTGTCGCATCACTTGAAAATCATGCTGCAAGCCGGGGCGGTGGCGGTGGAGCAGGTCGGCAAAGAGCGGTTTTACAGTATTGCCATGGCGGATGCGGTGGCGAGATTGAAACAACTTGCTGATTTGATGGCTCAAAATTGCCCGCTTTCAAAATAGGGTTATCCGTTAACCCTTTATTTTTACCCAAATACGTTTACATTTTTAAACTTATCAACTTAAAGGAAAGAATTATGTTATTTACCCCGTTCACTTTTCCAAACGGAAAGACTGCTAAAAACCGTATCTTCAAATCCGCCATGGAAGAGCAACTTGCCCAAAACGACCAGCCGTCTGAAAAACTCGTCCGCCTGTACGGCACTTGGGCGCAAGGCGGCGCGGGTGTTTTGGTTACGGGCAATGTGATGGTCGCTGAAAGCGGCAAAGGTTTGATAAACGATGTGGTGATTTCAGACGACCGGGGGCTTGAGATGCTGAAAAATGGGCGAAAGCCGGCACGCAAAACGACACGCTGCTCATCATGCAAATCAATCATGCGGGCAAACAGTCACCTGCGGTAGTCAATAAAACGCCGCTTGCACCGAGCGCTGTACCATTGGTAGGCATGGATGGCTTTATCAATCCGCCGCGCGAATTGACTGCCGATGAAATCAACGGGCTGATTCAGCAATTCGTGCAAACCGCCAAAATTGCCGAGCAGGCAGGCTTTTCAGGCGTACAAATTCACGCCACGCACGGCTATCTCATCAGCCAATTCCTCTCGCCGCACCACAACCGCCGCCAAGACCAATGAGGCGCATGCCGGTTTAACCGCAGCCTATTTATTTAATAAAGGTCGTCCGGCTAAATCGGTTTTCACCATTCATAATTTTTGGAACAAGGCACAAGAACAAACACAGTTACAATCACAACAAAAATTCCAACAAGATTTGGTGGCTGCAGTTCAAGCTCAAGATGAGAAAAAAGTGAAAGAAGCGATTGAAACATTTAATCAATCAGTAAAAGATACAATTACAAGCTTAGATGCATTAGATGTAAAAGCAGAATCAATTAAATCTATCAAAGAGCAAACCAAAAATGTATTAAGCTTTGCGAGTGGTTTATTGGTTGATCAAGCTAATATGAGTTTCACTAACCCGACACAAACACCGGAGCAACAAAAAGCTTATGCTGAAAAAGCTGAAGTATTAAGAAAAGCAATGGCCGAGTTACAAAAACAAAGTGTCGAATTAGAACAAAAATTTAATCCTGCACCGGTCGCAGCGCCGGCACAAGACGCAAAATAATATTCTGACTTATTTATCTAAAAATAAATCGCCTTATTGTTCCGCAGTAAGGCGATTTTTTATATGAAATATACCTTGAAAAATTACCGCACTTTTTGGATTTAATTAGAAAAGTGCGGTGAGTTTTCTGTCAGTTTTTTCCGAAACACTCCTTTGATTTGTGTTGGGGTATATGTCGTGCTAAAATTTGAGCTCTATTTAATTAAAAACGAGGATAAAATAATGGAATTTAAGCTTAATAAACTTACATTAGTTTTATTATCAGCTCCGCTTATTGCTAATGCAAGTATCACTCATAACGGAACCAACGTTCTGCCTAGTGGCTTAGCTACAAGCATCACGGATAATCAAGAGCATACTATAAATGGGTTTTTAACCATTGCGGAGGGGAGTAAAACAACCCCTGCAGGGCAAGCAAATGGTGAAATGACCATTGATAATGGCTCTAAGTTAAATATCAGTGATACAGTAATGATTGGAAATCAAAACAATGACGGTTTCGGTGGTAAATTGACTGTCACTGGTGCCGGAAGTGAATTAAATGTAGGCGGGATATTAAATATCGGTAACTACAGTAATGCGAATCTCTCTATTTTAGAGGGCGGAAAGGTAAGCTCAACATTTCATGGTGATCCTAACGCGCCTCACTTTTTGGGATGGCTTCTTCATAAGCCAGATGGTCGAACAGCTATTAATACTAAAATTATTATTGATGGTGAAGGTTCTGAACTTTCTTATCATAAAGACTCATTAATTCGTGTAGTTGGTGGCGGCCACAAAGAAACAAATGTTGATGTATTGATTTCTAATGGCGGTAAACTCAGCGCAGGTGTGTTGCAATTAGAAAATGGCACAGCCAATATCCAAATTGGCAACAAAGGTAAAGGTGGAACACTAGATGTTAAACGTTTTTCTATTGGTCTTACAAAACCAACATTCACCTTTGACCAAAATGATGAGTTGAATTTTACCCCTATTATCCACACGTATGGTTCACTGAAAGAATCTCATGTTAATTTCATACAAAGTGGTTCTGGCACAACCTTATTTGCGCCAACAAGCATGAGAGGCGTAAATTCTAAAATTGATATTACCGATGGTACATTGAAAGTCGGTAGAGATAATGTCTTTTTAGGTGCAGGAACTAAAAACAATGAGATTAATATTGGTTCCAAAGGTACATTAGCATTAAATGGTCATAATGCTGATGCGTTAACCGTTAATAATGAAGGTACCATTCGTCTTGCCTCTGATGATGAATCGGCAGATAAAACACTTCGAGTGCTTGACTATACTTCTAATAACGGAAAATTGATTGTCAGTTCCGTTTGGAATAATGATTCAAGTACAACCAAGTCAGATCTTTTGTATATTCTACGTTCAGCAACCGGCCATACTGTAGTTGAAACGGCTAGTGGTTATATTGAAGGAGATATTCTTCGTAAAGCTCATGAAGATGCTTATTCAGCTCCTGTGGTTTGGGACGCAAATATAAATTCTCAAGCTACGTTTACTGGAACGGCTAAAACAAGAAATGCCGGAGAAGCTCAGTTAACCAAGAAGGATCGTTCTATTTACGCGTGGACATTAAAAGCATTTGGTCATGATATTTATGCGGCACCGGTTTCTGCATATATCCAAATGCCACGAGTCAACATGGAATTAGGTTATAGCGTGTTGGATACGTTACACCAACGTCGTGGTGAAATTAGTCAATCACCAAATTCTTCCGTTTGGGCGCGTGTTTCCGGTAAACGCTTGGAAACCGAGGGACGTTCCCGTTTAGACGTTGATAGTTCACAATATGTCGCACAAGTAGGTTATGACTTTAACCGCAGCGAAATGTAAAATGGCGTACCACAATCTCTAAGCGGTGTATATTTTGCTTATTCTCGTGCAGATAGTCGCTTCTACGACCAATATCGTGCTGAAAACGGTGTTGTAGCTGCTGATAAATATACCGGTAAAGGTAAAACAACAGCAGCAAATATCGGTGTATATCACTTATACCGTGCACCAAATAATGCCTATGTGGACACAGTAGCGCAATTCTCTTACTTAACTAACAAATACAATTTTGTATCTAATCCAGAAGTAAGACAACATGGTTGGAGCGGTGCGGTATCTGTTGAGGGTGGTCACAGCTTTGCATTAGGCAATTCCAACTGGCGCCTTGAACCACAAACCCAATTGGTTTACCAACATTTAAAACTTCAATCATTCCATGATGGAGTTCGTGATGTTGCACAAGGTTCGGACAACAACTTACGTGGACGTATTGGTGTGCGTTTAAGCCACAGCAAAGACTTCCAACGTAACCCAAACGTGTATTTTGTCGCAAACGTATGGCATGATTTTGTTAAAGCAAAATCTGTCTTAATCGGTGATACCAAATATGGCGAGAATTATTCCCGCACTTGGTTGGAAGGTGGTGCAGGTTTAAATGTACCATTCGGTAATCACGCTATTCATGCAGATCTTCGTTTAGAACATTCTCTAGGCAATAAAGGTAACCGTTCCGGTGCGAAAGCCGTGTTAGGTTATAGTTACGCTTGGTAATTCAAATAACGAATATATAAAAACAAAAACCACCTTCTGTTGAAGGTGGTTTTTTATTAGATGATTTAGTTTTTATAATATGGTTGCTGATTTGTTTCAGTAATAAAAAAGTGATATGATCGCGCCCCGTCTTAATTCTGAGACAGAGAGGAAAAAAAACTATGAAATTTAAAACGTTGCTTCTATTAGCCGCGCCATTGGCTGCGAATGCAAGCGTTACTTGGTCAGGGACTAATGACGGAATTCCGGAAACCCTTGGGAAAGTAAACCCAGATACGGTTAACGGCTTAGTTCAAGTTGGTAGTGGTAATGGTAATGAAGGTAATCTTAGAATTGATGGGGGCTCTGTTGTAAATATACAAGGGACATTACATATAGCCAACCATCGCCAGTCTAAAGGAACTGTTGTCGTTGACGGGTAAGGCAGTAAACTCATTGTAACCAGTGATGCCAATAATCCAATGAATATCGGTAACTTTGGTAGTGGTAATTTATATGTTTCCAATGGTGGGCAGGTAATCGGTGAATTTGAAGGGACTGAACCGACACCTCACTTTTGGGGATGGCTTCGTGATACCCCGGAAGATGTCACCAATACGGTAATTTCAGTTACTGGTAAAGGTTCATTGCTTCAGTACCCGAAAAACGCCGAAATTCGTGTTGCCACAAGTGATTGGAGCTCTAAAACCAATACTGTTAATGTATTAGTTGCAGATGAAAGTAAACTTACTGCGGGGACATTAAGAGTAGGAAATGGTACAACCAACATCCAAATTGGTGATAACAACAAAGCAGGCACGTTTGATGTAGAAAAAATTAAACTTGAAGAGAATCCTCAAAAGGTCAAATTTGATTTCGCACAAACAGATGATTTTAACTTCACGCCTGAAATGACCTCAGCTTCCCCTACTACTAAGATTGTTGACTTTGTTCAAAGAGGGAGTGGCACCACTTTATTTGCACCAAGAAACATGAGTGATATTAGCTCTAATGTCAGTATTACTAACGGTACATTAGAAGTTGGTAGAGATTCAGCCAAGCTCCGTTGATTATTACGGGTGGCCTCCGTTCGCAAAACGCCATGGAAGATGCACTCGCCAGCGGCCATTTGGATTTGGTCGGCGTCGCCCGCCCGTTTGCCTTAGTCCCTGATTTGGCAAACAAAATGCAAAACGGCACTTACCAAACCGTGCAGACCGACCGCATCCAAACGGGCGTAGCGTTGGTTGATAAAAAAGCGGGCGCGATGCTGGAAATGAACTGGTATATGACGCAAATGGACTTGATCGGACAAGGCAAACAGCCCAATCCTAAATTGTCGGCGTGGAAAGTTTTACTGAAAACTTTGTGGGAAAACGGCAAGGCAGAGTTAAGTACGGGTAGAGCTTGATGGGGCAAGCAGTTGGATTTTAAAGTTGATTTGCAAAAACATCTGAAAATTTGACCGTATTTAAAAGCATGGAATATAAATAAATTGATACTAAAAAACCGTTTAAATCGTTAAGTACAAACGGTTTTTTAGAAGTTACGGTAGAGGCATTAATACAGAAAAGACGCTGCTTTGGTTGAGATTTAAAATAAAAAATAATGAGTAGATTTAAAACGAGCGTATTGGGGCTTGAGCTAACAGACTAACAGTGTGTCGATGTGTGAATTAGGTAACAGATTGTGATCATTGTAAATGAGCCACATTGTTAAGCTGATCAATATGAAAACCACTTTCACTATCGTATTTCACAATACTGATAGAAGTATTCAATAATGACACGGATTTACCCTCATCACGATGGTTTTCCAAAGTCGCTCCGCCTAATAAGGACAATAAAAGCCGCAAGGTGTGGCCATGCGATATCACTAAAATATTAGCGCCCGATTGATGTACCTTAATGATATCGTAAAGGGCGGCCATTGCACGTACTGCCAATTGTTCAAAGGTTTCGCCACCATTGCTTAATGCTTTATAAGCTGCCGGGTCATTGGTCAGTTGTTTGAATTCTGTTAGCTTCCGCAGGTCAGCGATCTGCATACCTTCCCAACTTCCAAATGATTGCTCATTTAGTCCACAGTGTTGAAAAAGAGGGATGGGACGCTGGCCGATAATATGGCCAGCCGTATCAATGGCGCGTTGTAAAATACTGGAATAAGCAGCGGTAAATTCTACTTGTTGTAGCGCCGCCCCGGTTTTCTGAGCTCCTGTAATTCCTTGTTCGGTCAGTGGTGAATTGCCGGATCCCTGCAAAAGCCCTTGTTCGTTCCATTGGGTACGGCCATGGCGAATAAAATAAAAAGTGAGTTGTTTTGACATCATAGTTCCTTTGAGACCGGGAAGTATAGGGTATAACTAACTTATGATGCAAAGGCCATCTGAAACGATAATTTTAGACGGCCTTTTTACTTTAACGTGTGCCGTTTAGATACGGTCGTGCCTGGAGGATAACAAGCTTACCATTGTCAAACGCCCATTCGATATCCTGCTCACCATTGGCAAATAGCTGTTTGATTTGTTGGCCGGTTTGGTCAAGGCGACGTATTTGTTCTTGATTCATCACGTTACCACTGGTTACAGGCACCTCTCGTACTCCACCGTTTTTATCCAGTTGCAACGCTGTGGTTTCATTAGAGGAGCTGAGACGTTGTACAGAATCATTGCGACGGTTATAGACCACCTGTTCGGCTACCCGTTTGCCTTCAACGACACGAATACCCAACCCGCGTTTGGCGGCAATGTAGGCGCTATTTTTCTGAGCAATATCATAAGGATTGATGGTAACCAACACGCCGGAGAGATCTGCATTGATGCTTTGTTGCACAAAGACACTCATTTTCACGCTATCGTGAGGCAATCCGGCAATACGGCGGGCTTCATATGCGCTGTAATTGAAAACGGAAGCCCAAGATTGCTTCACCGCTTTGGCTAACGCGTTTTCATCGGTAACATTTGGCACGGTGGTGTACAGCCCTGCGCCGCTGAAATTGGGTAGGTCTTCGGAATTAGAGGAGCTGCGGACAAACACGCCTTTGCTGTTTAATTGATTTCGCCATTGTTCAGCCCATTTATGTTTCCATTCCGACGGGATTTCGGCATCGGTAATTTTTTTCTGCAGCGTGAGTAAAGCAGTGCGGCGCTTGCGGTTGTCTCCATCACTTTGCGTTTCGATTTGTGCCAGTGTTGTTGCGTTAATACCAAGCCTATCCATCATGGCTTGATAGTAGGCAAACGGAATGCAGAATCCGTCAGGAACGTTGCTGTTTGCAATATGGGCGCGGATATGGCCGAGGTTGGCAGCCTTACTGCCGCAGTAACGGCTGTCATCACGGCGCAAGTTTGCCAAAGCCCGAAGGCTGTAATCGGAAACATCAGGTTGGGGCAGGGTAAGGCCGTCTGAAAAGCTTTTGCTGGTAGTGTTCCGATTGGTTTGGACAATTCGGTATTGCTTAGCAGTCGCTTCAAATTCGATACGACGGCCAATATATGAGGCTAGGATTTTTTCTGCGTCTTTAAGGTAAATATTGGGAATCCCCCAGCCGCGTGCCAATACATTCACATGGGACAATGCAGTAGATGGTTTCTCACTAATAATCCCCGCCACAGGGGGCAATTCTAGGGGAACCTCTTTCAAAATAATAATATCGTCGGTGCCGACATTATAAAGATCATCTTCTTTGGCAATAACGCGTAATGTACCTATCGCTAGACCTTGGTTTAGAGGCAGGTAGGGGAAATTCTTAATCAAACTTTCTTGGGTAATAAAAGGAACTTTGCTTTGCTCGGCAACGGTTTCCTGCCATAAAGAATTGGTTTTATAACGCAATGGAGCGTAGAAACTGTCTTTCAGACGGTCTGCTGCCAATTTCAATAATTCAGGCGTGATTTTATCTCCTTCCCAAAACTCATAAACATATTCCTGAGTACTATTTTGCCAACTGATAGTACCAAACAGATAACGCCGGTTGGGATTACGGTATTGTTGATTCAATTCAGTTTTTGACAGCATGGGTTTTAAGATAGTAGCCAGATAGTGTTCATGCAGCCGAAATTTGGGAGTATTGATGTAGTCGGTACGGTTATCGTCTTCACGATCGATAAGAAAGAGGATATGAGGAATTTCATATTCACTACCTTGCTCATAAATACGCGAAAGCAAGTCAAAATCGGCCTGGCTTTTGATTGCAGATAACGCAGGAATTTGTGTTTTAACTGGAGTGGCTACAGTTTGACGCTTTTCAGACTCGTAATAAGAAGGTTTACGCGCCGTTGGTGCAGCCGTGTCGACTGTCTCAGCTTCAGGACAGCAGGCTGAAAGTAAAAGCAATATTGGGAGGCAAAAAGTAGGCTTCATGATGTTGTCGGTTATCTAAATCAGATGAAAAGAAATATACCATCTAAATCAAACTGTTTGTTGCCTAGATAAATCAGTTTTGTAATCCAATTTTAAAGGCCGTCTGAAACGTGATTTCAGACGGCCTTTTAAATTGCCAACACTCCTAAAATATTTATAGACTTGAATACTTTAAAACAAGTTATTGTAATTTATAAGAAGTAAGAAGCAATGAAAAAAAAACGATGAACAATGAGTAGGATAAGGTAAAGTAGAGTTTCCAATATTTCTTAAATATTACCATTCAGACTACATTTTCCCCGTTAATCACTATCTATTTATGATAAGCATCATCTCAGTTAAGATGTCTGAATATTGTTATAATATACCTCAATAACCACTATTTAGAGTAATGTGGTAAATACGTTGGAGCATCAGACAATCAACGAACATGAATGTATCCTGATCAAGTTATCCTAAATTAATATTTAATTTGCTCATGATATTGAATAAGGACTTTACTGATGAAACCTTTTATCCTGCTGTTATCTGCAGCTTTATTGACAACTTTTAGCCTAAATGCTTGTACGGAGAGAAATAATATGAGTGTCCAAGAACAAACAGAAGCACGTTTCAAATTGAACCCCGATCCGAAACAGCCATACAGGATCAAGGTTAAGATTAATAATGCACCGGGGCCGATGAAACCTATAAATGATATGTATATTGGTTATGCAGCAAGAAACTGTTCTTATACCATTAGTCGGTTGGCAGGTGCGAAAGCATCTCCTGAAAAAAATGTTCCAATCAAAATGAATTTGGTCGGACATGACGAATACGAAGTACTCTTCTATGCTGATGCTGTACTGGACGAAGATTATTTCGGAGAAGGTGTCTGCCAATGGAAGCCTGAAAATTTTGGAGCTTCATTTAAGGCAACAGGTAAAAAGGAAGAAACTGAATTCAATATCAGCGATGTAATGGAAAATCTTGAAAAAGAAAAAACACTGACCAAATATTATTGGAAGCGAGGGTATCCGTATTATAAAAATAAAGATGGTTTACCATATGGAAGCGAAGATTCTCCTGATGTGGATTTTGGTGAAAAAAGCCTGTCTGCCTATGGGGCGGGACCTCATAATGACAATGATTTTTTTAGTATCACCGTTACTCTAGAGGAAGTTAAACCATGACCCGACTAAGTAAACAACAGTATGCAGACCTTGCTCAAGATTCCTATGAAAACCGTGTGGTTACACCCGCTAATAAAACCTTACTTATTGGTGGAAATCATTATAAAGTCCTAGCTGTCCATAAAAACCCGACCACAGACTACCAAGGTGTGGTTTATCAAGATGTCCGTACCAATGAGATTGTTGTCGCACATAGGGGGACGTCATCCCTGATGGATGCCAAAGTTGATCTGAAAATGGTTATCCATAAGGCCAATATCCAGGCAGAAGATGCAGCAAAACTAACTATGCTGGCATTAAAAGAAGCAGATAAATTTCACAATAAACATCCTGAACAAAGTCAACCTCGTATAACACAAGTTGGTCATTCCTTAGGAGGGACGTTAGCTCAAATTCAATCTTATCGTTTCAAGCAGGAGGGCGTTACCTTTAACGCCTATGGTGCGGCAGCTTTAAATGGCATTCCCAAAGGGGGGGATAAAGTAATCAATTACTCATTGGCGTCAGATGCAGTATCAGCTGCAGCGCCTCATTATGGTAAAATGGTTATCCTAGCTAAAGAAAGAGAATTAATCATGCTGAAACTTAATGGATACAGCAATGACAGTAACGGTATACCTTATTTAAAGGAGACAGTTTCACCAGCTGCTGGATCTCTGTTGTGGTCACACGGTATTGCTAATTTTACCGGTATTAATTCAATACTCTCAGAACGCAATTATCAGCCTGCTTTGGAATTGGCAGAACGCAATAAAAAATTGATAACTGATTATAGGGATGATGTTAATGACTACCGTAACACGTTACATAAGATAGGCAAAGGTTTAAGCAAAACCCAAGAAATGTACCATAAGGTCCGGAAAAATAATGAAGATCCGAACCTGATGTCTTGGAATGATAAGGAAGAGCAGTACAATTTTATGCAGACAGTTGCTTCATTCAACCCACAATCTCTTCCACCTGAGGCACAAAAACTTTTTGATTCTGTCAAAGGGCATATGACCGCTTACCATGAGAAAAACGGTTTGCCTATTGATAAAGAAAAATTCCAAAATTCCGTAATGGCTCTTACTGCTTTAGGGACATCACAAGGAATGACTAATGCCACTCTGTTCAGTGTGCAAAGAGGTCAATATCTAATTGGTGAACTCAACCCCCATCTAAATCGTGTTGGAATGCATATAAATGAATCTGCCTCTATACCAGCAGTAGAAAGTTTGAATCAAATTCAACAAGCTACACGGCAATTTGAATATGATGAACAACAAAGACAGATAGCGCAAACCCAGACACGAGGTATGAGCTTGTCGTAAAAGAAATGGAATGAGACCTTTGCAAAAATAGTTTGTTAACGAAATTTGACGCATAAAAATGCGCCAAAAAATTTTCAATTGCCTAAAACCTTCCTAATATTAAGCAAAAAGTAGGAAAAATCAGAAAAGTTTTGTATTTTGAAAATGAGATTGAGCATAAAATTTTAGTAACCTATGTTATTGCAAAGGTCTCAGGCTGTGCCATTGTCCGAGCAGGATGGCTTTGAACATGGACAACGGGGGATAGGCGGGACGGTCGCGGTGGTCTCGAAGGTAACGGGTCTTTTGACGATTCAGGTAGTATTGTTCGATCGGTTGCCAATCAATCACCTGATCCAACTTCAATAGTGGGAAACGGTCGATGTGTTTGGCAATCATGGCTTGAGCGGTTTGCTGGAAGAAGGTGGTCATGAAAAATCCCCTAAATGTCTTGGTGGAAATTTAGGGGATTTTGGGGAATTTTGCAAAGGTCTCGGCCTTTTTGTTTTTGAATATTGTAAGTGATTGTAGAATTAAGAGAAACAGGAGTTAGCAGGCTAAAATACTAGCATTATGAATTTAACATAATATAAATTATTTTCCTTTTTCCTATTCTTCTACAAATTCCGCTTTTTGTTCCTATATGTTAAATGAGAATTAATGATACTCTATAGAGTAGGTCAATAGTATTCTAATTTTTAGTATAAAATCAATAGATTTTAATAGAAATCCGGCTGTTTAATTTTACTGTGACTCTATTATCCCTGACAAAATAGGGTAGGGAAAAGATAGTGAATTGTGCTAACTTTGTTTGAACTTATTCAAAACTGTTCAGATGGTCTTATTTCATTAATCCTATCTTTTTTCTCTCTACAAAATGCAAAGACCATTGTTGATTAGTTATTATCGCTTATAACTACTGTCAATCCCTGCATTTTAGTTTCCACCGTTTCTCCTACTTTCTTTCAATCTTTCCTTAATCATGTGTGAACCTTTTCTTTTTCAGTCAATGACTTTATTGAAGAAATGTTTTCACTATCAGCCTTAACAATCACTATTAAAATGTGCTCCGATGTTCTGTCTCCGCCTGTATGCGGCTTGGGCGACGGCGAGGCTGCATTCGAGCAGGTTGTGGTTTTCGTATTCGGACGCGGTGTACGGCTCGGTTTGGTTTTGCTTCCAAAGCCGCAGTTGGGCGATGGCGCGGTGCAGGTCGGTATCATTGCGGAGAATGCCCAGATGGCGTTGATTGAACGCTTGCAGGGTAGGGCGGCTGAATGTGTTTTGGAGGTCGTCTGAAAAGATGCCTGCTTCGGCGGAGGGGTTTTCAGACGACCTTTGGGGCAGTGCGGTTTGGAACGCTTGTCCGTCTGCGATGGTTTGGGCGGCAAGCCTGGCGGTAACGACGCATTCGAGCAGGGAGTTGCTGGCGAGGCGGTTGGCTCCGTGCAGCCCTGTGCAGGCGGTTTCGCCTAAGGCGTAGAGCTGTGGCAGGGAAGTTCTGCCGCAGGGGTCGGTTTGGATGCCGCCGCAGGTGTAGTGTTGCACTGGACGGACGGGGATGGCTTGGCGCGTGATATCCAAACCGCATTGGGATAAACAGTGTCGATGGATGGACGGGAAATGCCGACGGACGAACTCTGCGGGTTGATGGCTGATGTCGAGCGAGACGAAGTCTTGCGTTTGCTTGGCGATTTCGGCGGCGATGGCGCGGGCAACGATGTCGCGCGGCGCGAGTTCGGCGCGGCGGTCGTAATGCGGCATAAACCGTTCGCCCGCTTGGTTGGTCAGAATGCCGCCTTCGCCGCGCACGGCTTCGGAAATCAGGAAGGTGCGGCCGTTTTCAGACGACCTTGCCAAGCCTGTGGGGTGGAATTGGATAAATTCGAGGTTTTCGACTGCGCAACCTGCGCGTATCGCCATGGCGATGGCGTCGCCCGTGCATTCGGGCGGCGTGGTGGTGGCGGCGTAAATTTGCCCGAGGCCGCCGCCCGCGAGTACGGTATGGCGGGCGCGGATGCGGTAGGTTTCTTGCGTTCGGCAGTCGAGGACGGTCAGTCCGCACGCTGCGCCTGATTCGGTTTGAATGTCCAACGCCATCTGCCGCTCGCAAACGCGGATGTTCGGGCGGCGGCGTATTTGGGCAATCAGGCTCTGCATGACGGCTTCGCCCGTGTAATCGGCGACGTGGGCGATTCGGCGGCAGGTATGCCCGCCTTCGCGCGTCAGGTGCAGGCCGTTATTATTTTGGTCGAACGCCACGCCCTGCGCCAGCAGCCATTCGATTGCCGGTTTGCCCTGCGACAGGATGGTGCGGACGGCGGCTTCGTCGCACAAACCCGCGCCCGCCTCCAAGGTATCGGCAACGTGTTTTTCGATGTCGTCCTCTCCCGACCACGCCGCCGCAATCCCGCCTTGCGCATGACGGCTGGCGGTGTCGTCCAGCCGGTTTTTGCACAAAATGACGATGCGGAACGATTCAGGCAGCGACAGGGCGAGCGTCAGTGCCGCCAGCCCGTTTCCGGCAATCAATACGTCGCAATCGGTTTGCATGGTGTTGTCCTTGTTTGAGAGGTCGTCTGAAACGGTATAGTGGATTAACTTTAAACCGGTACGGCGTTGCCTCACCTTAGCTCAAAGAGAACGATTCTCTAAGGTGCTGAAGCACCAAGTGAATTGGTTCCGTACTATCTGTACTGTCGCCTTGTCCTGATTTTTGTTAATCCACTATAAATATGGACGGCAAATCAGGCGGGGCCCATGCCGTTGAACACATCCCCGCGTTTGAGTCCTGCCGCGAAGTCAAGCATACGCTGCAAAGGCAGTTTGGCGGCTTCGCCCAGCTTCCTGTCCAACAGGATTTCGTTGTGTCCGCTTGTCAGGGCGTATTTGATGCCGCCCAGCGAATTCATCGCCATCCACGGGCAGAACGCGCAGCTTTTGCAGCTTCCGCCGTTGCCCGCCGTCGGTGCGGCGATAAATTCTTTGTCGGGCGCCTGCTTTTGCATTTCGTGCAGGATGCCTAAATCGGTCGCCACGATGAATTTTTTTTCGGGACGCGATACGGCGGCTTTGAGCAGTTTGCTGGTCGAGCCGACCACGTCGCCCAGTTCGATGACGCTTTGCGGCGATTCGGGATGAACCAGCACCACTGCGTCGGGATGCTCCACCTTCAACGCCGCTAGCTCTTGCCCTTTGAATTCGTTATGGACGATGCACGAACCCTGCCACAACAGCATATCCGCGCCCGTTTCGCGGCGGATGTAGTCGCCGAGGTGGCGGTCGGGCCCCCAAATCAACTTCTCGCCGCGCAATTTCAGATACGACACGATTTCCAACGCCACCGAAGACGTTACCACCCAATCGGCACGCGCTTTCACGGCGGCGGAAGTGTTGGCGTACACCACCACCGTGCGGTCGGGATGTTGGTCGCAAAACGCCGAAAACGCTTCTTCGGGACAACCCAAATCCAAAGAACATTCCGCCTCCAAATCAGGCATCAGCACTGTTTTTTCAGGGCAGAGGATTTTCGCGCTTTCGCCCATGAATCGCACACCCGCCACCACCAGCGTATCGGCTTCGTGTTCCGCGCCGAAGCGTGCCATTTCCAGCGAATCGCCCACGCATCCGCCCGTTTCCAAAGCCAAATCCTGAATCAGCGGATCAACATAATAATGTGCCACCAAAACCGCGTTTTTCTCCTTCAGCAAAGCCTTGATTTCGTCTTTCAGACGACCTGCCGTCTCGCGGTCGGGCGTATCGGCAACCTTCGCCCACGCCTGACGGATTTGGCAGGCTGAAGTCGGCGTTTGGATGAGGGGCATATCGTAGTCGAACGAGCGGCGGGCGGCGGTTTGCATGATGTTTCCTTGTAGCTGGTTTTTGAGGCGGCATAAAGGTTTGCCGTCTGTTTTTCAAACTGTTTTTATATTATGCTCAACTTGAGTATAATATGCAAGGTCGTCTGAAAACAGGTTTGAGATACCGCAAAACCGACCCGCTTCGTTCCGACAAACCGCTTTGGTTTACAATAAAGCCTTTCCCACCCGCAGAAAGCCGAGCATGGACGCCTACCCCGAAGCCGAAGCCCCGCCGCAAAGCATCGTCGAGCTGGTTCCCGTATTGATTGCCGTTACCGACGGCGGCCTGCGGGTGTTGACCGTCGCCCAAGGCACGCTCCTGCCCAACGGCCCGCTCTCCCCCCTGCGCAATTCCCTGCAGGCGGGCGTAAAGCTGTGGGTTGCCAAGCAGACTTCGCAGCCTATGGGTTATGTGGAACAGCTTTACACCTTTGTCGATACCCACCGCCGCAACGAACACGGCATGCCCGTGCTGTACGTCAGCTACTTGGGGCTGGTGCGTGAGGCAGCCGACAGCATCCTGCATCCCGACGCGAAATGGCAGGACTGCTACGACTATTTCCCGTGGGAAGACTTGCGCACCGACGGCGGGCAGCGCGACGCCATCGTCAGCCGCCTGCGCATTTGGGCAAACTCGGCGGACACGGAGGAAGTCCGCCAAAAGCGGCTCAAGCGCATTCATTTGTGTTGGGGGGTCGAACCGGAAAACTGGTCGGAAGAATACGTTTTGCAACGCTATGAAATGCTGTATGAAAGCGGTCTGATAGCGGAAGCCGCCGAGCCGCAGGCAAACTTCGACTTCGCGCTCACGGGGCAGCCCATGCGCCACGACCACCGCCGCGTACTGGCGACAGCCTTATCCCGCCTACGCGCCAAAATCAAATACCGCCCCGTAATTTTTGAACTGATGCCGCCCGAATTTACACTGCTGCAACTGCAAAACAGCGTCGAAGCCATCAGCGGCAGATTGCTGCATAAGCAAAACTTCCGCCGCCAGATTCAGCAGCAAAACCTTATCGAGCCGTCGGATACCGGCGTATCAGGCAGTAAAGGCCGTCCTGCTCAGCTTTACCGCTTCCGCGACGATGTCCTGCCCGATCAGTTGATTTCTGATATCGGACTGCCGTTAGGTAGCCGCTAACTGATTTTCAGACGGCCTCAAATTAAATTTTGCCCCATCGGGGCAATATCAATATTTTTCCAACAAAGGAAACTTCATGTCGTCTGAAAACAATCTTCTTCCTCTACCCGATACCCTGTTGCGTCCCATGGTAGAACAAGCCTTGAGCGAAGACTTGGGCAGGCGCGGTGACATTACGTCCGCCGCCGTCATCGCACCCGACAAAACCGCCAAACTCTTCCTCGTCAGCCGTGAAGACGGCGTCATCGCCGGCATGGACTTGGCGCGTCTCGCCTTTCAGACGATGGATTCGTCCGTCCGCTTCCAAGCCGAAATCCACGACGGGCAAGCCGTCCGCGCAGGTCAGACGCTGGCTGTCGTCGAAGGCAACGCCCGCGCCCTGCTTGCCGCCGAACGCACCGCGCTCAACTACCTCACGCACTTGAGCGGCATCGCCACCGCCACCGCGCGTGCCGTCGCCGAGGTCGCCGAATACGGCACAGACATCGTGTGCAGCCGCAAAACCATCCCCCTGCTGCGCGTCCTGCAAAAATACGCCGTCAGGGCGGGCGGCGGCGTGAACCACCGCATGGGCTTGGACGACGCCGTGCTCATCAAAGACAACCACCTCGGCTATTGCGGCAGCATCGCCCAAGCAGTTCGGCAGGCAAAACAGGCGGTCGGACCGTTGACTTGTGTAGAAATCGAAGTGGACACGTTGGCACAACTGGACGAAGCCATCGCAGCGGGCGCAGAACGGATTTTGCTGGACAACATGGACGACGAAACCTTGAAAGAAGCGGCAAACCGCTGCCACACACAAACCGCCCACACACACACCATCTATTGCGAAGCATCGGGCGGCATCGGCTTCGACCGCCTGAAGCGCGTGGCACAAACCGGCGTGGATGGCATCGCCCTCGGCTATCTGACCCACAGCAGCCGTTCGCTGGACATAGGGTTGGATTTCGTGGCTTAAATTTTGAGTTTGCTATAAAGCAAAGGCCGTCTGAAATATAGACGTTTCATTTTCAAACAGCCTTTTTAATTCCAAAGCAGAAGATATAAAAATTATGCAGGTTAGCTTCAACTTTCATATAACATGAAAGAGTAGGGCATAACTAAGCCATCATGTAAAAAGCCGTCTGAAACCCAATGTTCAGACGGCTTTTTACTCCCCAAATGATTAATTGATCATTACCATTTTCCAGTTATCCCAATGCGGATTGTCCTACCAGGTGCAGGCAGATAAGAGCGGCTCATCGGGTCGAGGTAGTAGCGGTTGGTCAGGTTGCTGCCCACAAGCTCGGCAGTCAGGTTCTTGCCGATTTTGTAGCGCAAATAGGCGTCCCATACGGCGACAGGCTGCCAACGCATAGTATCGGTGTCCGCTTGAAGGTTGGAGCCATTGACACGGTTTAGTTGGTCGTAATAAGCCTGCCATATGGTACGGCGGTTTTGATAGACACGGCTGTGGTAATGGAAGCGGATGCCGCTTTCCAGCTTGTTGCGGAAGAAGCGTCCGCCCAAATCAGCATCAATCGACCAGCGCGGTTGAACCATGCTGGCAAGATAGCCGTTGTCAGTCAAGCCGCCGTAATTGCATTCGGGAGCAGGAATAAATCCGCCGCCAGTCAAGTAACTGGAATCATGTACACTGGAAACGGAAAAAGATTTGTCGCAAACTTTGTTTTTGAGCGTACGCAATACGCCGACTCCTCCAAAAAACCTGCCGCTGTCGAAGCGTGCCTGTAACTCCACGCTGGTACGGATTTGTTTGTCGAATTGCTCGAATTCAAAATTCTCGTCCCTGTCGATGATATTTTTGGTTTTGTTGCGGAAGTAGTTGATGCGGAAATCCGCGCTTTTCATTTTGGGAAACAGCCCTGTCAAATCATGAATATAGCCAACCTCCCAGTTTTTGGCGTGTTCGGGTTGCCAGCCGTAACCCATGCGGGCAAACGATCCTGCCACATTTGAAAAGCCGTATGTTCCCTCAAATATGCTGGGAAAGCGCAGGGTTTCGGTATAGCGCAGATAGGTGCGGGCATAGTCTGTAAAATTGATGGTCGCGGAGAAAGCTGGCGCCCAGCCGCTGCCGCCCTGTTTGCGGGCGCGCTGCAGTTCGTTAGATGTAATAGGAGACCTATAAAACCTTAGAGTGTCGTAATTAGGTATATATTTTTGAACTACGCGCGGACTGTCAGGATTGCTTGGATCATAAGCAGGATTGACGGCTTGACTATGCAACTCGGGAATGGCAAACCAAGGATGATTGGCAGGATTCAGACGACCTTTGTCGTCTTTCAGCCAATAGTATGTCAGCTTATCCAGCCTTGGTCTGTTGTCGTCATTATGGGGAGTGGGATTTAATATTGCCACCCCTCTTTCATCTATTACGATACTGTCTCTTGCCGCATTGAATTCATCATTGTTGATCGCATTCAGATAATCACGATATTCCTGCTCGGTTGCTACACGGGTAAACCGAAATACCTGACCTCGATTAACTTCTAAGGGATTGTTGTATTTGTCAAATCCGGTTTTCAGCCGCTCGTTGTCGTCCTGTATCTTGAAGTTGGTATAGCGCGCTCCTGCCGTCAGAGTCAGCCAGCTCATCGGCTGGTAGCGGAAATTGAAACCAAAATTCCATTCTCTGCGCCTACCGTTCCTCGGCTCGCCGAATCTTGTCAGTTCGGTATTGGTAGCCAATTGTGATGCCTCTATTTCTTCCCTGTATTTATCCAAACCATCATGACTTAATTCTTCTGAAAACTCATTACGGGATCTCAATTTTTCATTTTGGAAATCTCCCATTAAGGTCAGCGTCAGCTTATCGTGCAATTTCATACGGTTGGAAAAGTTGAAACCGTTGCGGGTATTGTTGGCATAGTAGGCATTACCCTCTATGGTATTGAAGCGTCCGTTGGTGTTTGGAAGCTGTTCGACACCATCCGTCCTGTCTTCATACATGGCATCACCGGGCGAACCGCCTGCGGTATTGGTTTTGGATTTGGTACGGGTCGTCCACAATGACGCATCGAAATCTATCCAACGGTTGCCTTCGGGCTTCCATGAATAATCGATATTGTAGGAACGCTGTTTGACCCATGCCCTCGGCCATTCGGCAATTTTATTCAGATTATCCGGCGTACTGAATAGCGGACCAATGACGCGGGAGGGCATGATTTCACCAAAAATGGAGTCTGTATGACGCAGTCCGAATTTCAAGGTTTGGCGGTTGGGCAAGCGGAAGGTAGTTTTGCCTAGCCATGATTTATTTTCCAGCGAAGTATTGGTTACTTCGCCGCCCGGATGGTAGGAAAGCCCAATTCTCGCAATATCAGGTGCGCCCAACATTGCCTCGCTTCCGTAGAATTTTTCGCCTCTTGCAGCGGCATCTGCAATCTGTCTGTTTAATTCATTGACCGTCTCCATTGTTCAAGGGCCGATATAGCCGTAGCGCTCCGCCCCTTTTTTACCGGAAAAATAATTGCCTTTACTGCGGTAGGCATAGGCGAGCATGGCATCGAAATTGTCCTGCTTGGTGGCGGCGGCAATACGGTAGGCTTTATCCTCACCAAATTTATTGCGTCCGCTAAAACGTTGGCTGACTCGGTCGGTATCGTCCAACATTGCCCGCCAAATACCGCCGAGTGCGACGGTAGGATCATCCAATGTCCGATAATCGACTGATTTTTCATAGATATTGGCACGTTGTTTGATGGAATTATTGGCAGCCTCCGCCTTCACTTCAAAGCCGTATTTCTGCCCTTCGGGGACAATATCGTCGGCATCGATGGTTTTCAGGGCGACGGAGCCGCCTATGCCGCTTTTCATATCACGGCTGAACGATGGGCCTTTTTCGATGGAAACGCTGCTGATGATGTTGGGGTCGACGTAGTTGCGGTTGTTTGCGCCTGCGTAGCCGCGCCAGACGGTAATCGCCTGCTCCGTGCCGTCGATGGTAACGGGAATCCGTCCCTGTCACTGTACGCCGCGTATATTGGGATCCAGCGCGCTGCTGTACACGCCGAACATACCGCTCAAAAGGTCGGATACGGTGTTGCCTTTGAAGGTCTCAACTTCGTTTTTGCCTTTGTAAAGATTGACGATTTCTCGGGTATAAACCCGGTTTTTACCGATTTTGTCTTTATTGCGTGTGCCTTTGACCGTGATGGTATCGAGAATAACTGTCGAATTGTCTGCAGCATAAACGGCAGGGACGAAACCAATGGCGGCGATACAGGCGGAGAGGGTGGTGACTTTAATCGGTTGCATAGAATGTATCCATATAACTTGATTGGTAAGGCCATCTGAACAAGACAGACCGAAAATAGATGCGATTACACTCTGACTAAAATAATACAAATAATTTTGATTATTATTTATAGTTTTTGAAATTCTAACTAATTTTTAATAATATGGAAATGTTTTTTGAGTTTGAGGTAAATAGAAGGGTGAGGGATAAGTGGAACAAATAAAAGCCTGTTTGAAAATTTCAGACAGGCTTGGATTCAGATTTCAAATGCAACATTCGGGTACCAGTGGTTGGAACAGATTCAAGAATAAAACACTTGGCGTTCCGTGGCTAAATGTTTTTTCGGCGATGCGCCTTTCGATCTTTGTCGATTATCTTGATGAAGGTGGCGGTAAACGGTGCTGTGATGGAATGTCATCTGGTGGTGTTTGTACAGGTAGGCGTAACGAATACATATGCTCTGTTCCTTTGTAGAGAGAGCGGAAATCACCGTATGCGGCGTGAATTAGATGAAGTTAATACGCCTGCCTTGGGCAAGTATTTGTCTGACTTTCACGTTTTATTCCGCCTGCGGCAGTTTGGCGGGAAACTCGGTTTCAGTGGAGACCTCCGAAGCAGCCCGCACCCAGGTATTTTGGATTGACTAACGCGAGCTATCTGCCAAATACTTTCCGCCAGGCATTCGGATTGATTTTAAACTTGGCTTTGAACTGCAAACGTAGGTTTGCCGCGCTGCCGAAGCCGCTTTGTTCGGCGATGCGTTCTATCGGCAAATCCGTATTTTCCAACAAATCCTGTACCTGCCATAGCCGCTCTGTTGTGAGCCACTCACCGAAATTCATGCCTGTGGCTTGAGAAAAATGGCGGATAAAGGTTCGGCGGGAAACAGCTAATTTTTTTGCCAAATCGTCCAAGCGGTATGGGGTCGCAAGGTTTTGGCGCAGTTCGTCCAATAAGTGATTGATTTTGTCATCGGCGGTACGACGTTCGACAGGTCGGTGGATAAACTGTGCCTGCCCGCCTTCGCGGTGTGGTGCCGCAACCAAGGTACGGGCAAGGTCGTTGGCAACGGTTGCACCGTGGATTTTGCGGATGAGGTACAGGCAGCAATCCAGCCCGCCCGCCGCACCTGCCGATGTTAAAAAGTTGCCGTCTTCCGCATATAGGCGGTTGGTATCTAGATGAATTTTAGGGAAACGGCGGACAAAGTCGTCTTCGGCCAGCCAGTGGGTAGCGGTGGTTCTGCCGTCTAAAAGTCCTGTGTAGGCAAGGGCGTAAGTGCCGTAACATAGGGCGGTGATATGCGCACCACGTTGTACCGCTTTCTGTAAATGCGCGCTCAACTCGGGTGTCGGGGCTTCTTCAATATTGCGCCAGCCTGCGATGACGATGATGTCGGCTTCTTCCGTCAAATCCAAGCCGCCGTGTACGGGAATGCTTGCGCCCAGTGCCGTGATGACGTCTTTGCTGTCATCGGAACAGATTTTCATGTCAAAGAGCGGATAGTCCCGATAGGTCGTCTGAAAAACAGAAAAGGGAATGTTGAAGACAAAATCATTCATGCCCGATTGAGCATATAGCACGATTTTGGGAACAGTTTGATTTTGGAGAAACTCGTTACGCTCGTTTTCAGACGACATTTTGGCACTATTCTTACGTTTATTGGCAATATTGCCCATTTTAGCCGATGCGTCTGCTGTTTAAAATACGCTCCATGATTTTTTAAGGAGCAACATCATGAAATTAAATCAATTTATTCTTGCCACTGTTTTGGGCGCGACAGCCTTTTCCGCTTGGGCGGACGATTCATACCAACATATCCGTAACGCTACCGCCAAGGTCGAATATGCGGGGCAGACGTTTTTGATTGACCCGTTTTTCGCCCCCAAGCATTCCATGAACGGCTTTGCCGGCACGTTCAATAACCAAGCCAAAATGCCGCTGGTCGGGCTACCGATGAGCGTGAATAAAATTTTGGACGGTGTGGATGCAGTTATCGTTACCCATACTCACGAAGACCATTGGGACGAAACCGCCGCACGTTCCATTCCGAAAAACCTGCCCGTATATGTGCAGCACCAAGCCGACGCGGCAAAAATCCGCAGCCAAGGCTTTACTGATGTACGCGTGTTGAACGGCAGCACTGTCTTCAACGGCGTAACCATCAGCAAAACTGGCGGCGTACACGGTACAGAAGCCATGTATGCCAACCCGCAGCTAGCCGAAATCTTAGGTGATGCAATGGGTGTGGTATTCCAAAGCAGCGGACATAAAACCGCTTATATTATGGGTGATACTGTGTGGACGGCAGATGTAAACAAAGCATTGAACCGCTACAAACCCGATTATCTGATTATGAACACGGGCTACGCGTTGATTTCAGGCATTTCAGACGGTATTATTATGGGGACGGCTGATGTATTAAAAGCCAGCCAAGTCATGCCTAAAGCCAAAATCATCACCGTACACATGGATACCGTGAATCATACCGCCGTCAGCCGCGCCGATATGCGTAAATTTATACGCGGTCAAGGCATTGAAAGCCGTGTGAACGTTCCGGAAGACGGAGAAATCGTGAAGCTGGATTGATAAACGGCTTATTACCCTAAAGCAGCCTGCACCTTGCTTTTCAAAGTGCAGGCTGCTTTTCGGATTTCAGACGGCCTTTAAAAGCAGTCTGCACAGGGTTTTCAGATAGCCTGAAAACTGCGTTTATGGCTTAACGGCCGCATCGCTGCCGTATCAGTCAATCATGGGCAGGTTAGAGCAGGCAGGCGTAGTCAGACGAATACATATGCTCCGCACCTTTGTTAGTGCTGTCTTGCAGTTCCCAAACTTGCAAAAACCGCCTATTTATTTTATAAATGCAAACCATTATTATTCAAATGATAAGGTTATGTAATGAAAAAGAAAGCGATTGTCTGTGTAGTAGGGGCGGTTTTTTCCGGACAGTTATATGCGGCTCAGATGCCGGTGGCTCAGGCAGAAATAGAGCCTGTGGTGGTTACGGCCGACCGCAATGCGCAAACCTTGGATAAAGCCGCGCCGAATGTGTCGGTTGTCGGACGCAAAACCTTGAATCAAGCCTCGGCGCAGAATCTGGACGATATCGTGATGTATGAATCCGGCGTCAGCGTGCCGTCTGACAATAACCGTCGCGGTCATGCGGGTATCAATATTCGAGGCATAGACGGCAACCGCATCCTGATGATGGTGGACGGCGTGCGCATTCCCGAATCCTACGCGGGCGGCGGCTCCAACGGCGCGATTTCGGGACGCGATATGGTCGAAAGCGACACGCTCAAGCAGGTCGATATTGTCAAAGGTCCTTATTCCGCGCTGTACGGCAGCGATGCACTCGGCGGTGTGGTGAATATGGTGACGCTTTCTCCGAGTGATTTCGTCGATAAGGGCAAACGCGGTTATTTTGGGCTGAAATACGGCTACCGTAGCCGCGACCGCAGCCACGGCGTGACGGCAACAGCCGCCGGTTTCCATGAAAACGCCGAAGGTCTGCTGATGCTGACGCGCCGCCAAGGCCACGAAACGGAAAACATGGGCGGCGACAAAAGCTACTCGACTTCGCGCACCGCCACCAACCCTCAGAAAAACAATGCCTACAATATCTTGGCGAAAGGCAATATCGGCAACGAACGCCACCGCTTTGAAACTTTGTACGAACAGTATTACCACGCCAACGATACCGTATTGGCAAACGGCTTGGGTTCGCAATCGCGCGGGCCGGTAACGGTGACGACTTCGGAAAGCAACGCCCGCGACCGCATCCGCCGCCAACGCATTGAAGCGGGCTACCGCTACACCGGCGAGGGTCGTCTGAAAGAAGCGAACCTGACCGCCTATCAGCAAAAACTGCGCACGGAAGACGATGCTGTCGATGCGAGCATTACGCGTATGGGCGCGCGCCAATTAGGTAACTCGACCCGTTATTCCGACTACGGTTTCAATCAGACCATACGTGGGCTGAACGAACGTAGCGTGTGGGAATTTGATGGCGCGGTCAAACAAACCGTCGTTGCCGGAGCTGAATACAAACATACCGAGACCGCCCGTCCGCGCGACAGCCTGACCGTGGACAACCTGACCGGCGCCGTCAGCAAAGTCTATGCGGGCAGCACCTATCCGAACAAAACCTTTCCCGACAGCAAACGCAAAACCCTCAGCCTGTACGCGCAAGACAGCCTGACCTTCGGCAACGGCATCGTCCTGACCCCTGCCCTGCGTTACGAAAAAGACAAACTGAACACTGAAACCGACCAAGCCTATCTCAATGCCAACCCCGACGGCACGGCAACCCGCTTCAACGATTCCGCGCTTACGCCCAGCCTGCGCCTGAGCGTTCCGATGGGTGAGCAGTTCACCGGTTTCGCCACTTATTCACAAGGCTTCCGCACGCCGCCGTTTGACAGCGCGACCATGGCGTTTGCCAACACGACCTACGGCTATGCCGTCATCCCGAATGCGGATCTCAAATCCGAACGCTCCAACAGCTTCGAATTGGGGATGAAGTTCAAAAACGAACGCGCCCGTGCGCAAGTCACCGCGTTCTACAACCGTTACCGCAACTTCATCAACCGCACCGAAGTCGGCACTGCCACCATAGGCGGTCGCCCGATTATCCAGTACCAATATCAAAATCTGGATAGGGTCAAAACCTACGGTGCCGAAGCCTCCGCCGCCTACAAATTCCTGCCGGGCTGGCAAGTCTCCGGCAGCATCGCTTGGATGCGCGGTGAGCAGCAGGACGGCAAACCGTTGGATTCCGCTTATCCTCTCAACGGTGTTTTGGGTTTGGACTACACGCAGGAAAAATGGGGTGTCGGCACCAAGCTGCGCTGGTCGAAAAAACACAGCCGCGTCAGCAGCGATACTGTTTTCCAAGCGCCGGGTTATGGCGTATGGGATGTCGGCGCGTGGTACAAACCGTTTAAAAACCTCGAAATCGGCGCAAACATCTACAACGTCGGCAACAAAAAATACTGGCAGCACGCAGACGTTGCCGGTATGAGCCGTACCAGTGTGATGGACTTGTACACCGAAACCGGCCGCAATTTCGCCGCAACCGTACAACTGAAGTTCTAATGTGATTCAACCGTTTTCAGACGGCCTGAGAAAATGAGCAGGCCGTCTGAAAGCATTCGATAAGGAAAAATAATGAAACTCAAACTCCTTCTGCTTTCCGCGTTTATTTCGTTGGCCGGCACTGCACACGCGCAACGCATCGTCGTGTTAACCCCCGATACGGCAGACATTGTTGCCGCACTCGGCGCATTGGACGAAATCGTCGGCCGCGATCAGACCGTTCAAAATCCGGCATTGAAAAACAAGCCCAGTATCGGCATTCATCGCCGCCTGACGGTTGAACCGATTGTGGCCGCCAAACCCGACATCGCCATCGGTTCATGGATGGCGCAGCCTGCCGATATTTTTACCCACCTGCAAAAAGCAGGCATTAAAGCCGTCAATGTTGCGCCTGATGACAGCATCGCCGCCTATCCGCAAAGTATCCGCAACATCGGCCGGCTTATCGGTAAAAGCACGCAGGCGGACAAATTGGCCAGTAAGTGGCAGGCGGATATGAAACAGCAGCCTTCCAGCGGCAAACGCTACCTCTTCAGCTACGATGGGCGCATCGTATCGGGCAAGAATACCGCTGCCGACGAAATCATCCGCCGTGCCGGCGGTATCAATGCCGCAGCCGCCATTGACGGTTTCAAACCGATGACGCGTGAGGCATGGATAGCGGCCAAGCCCGACATCATTATCATTGCCGATCACAACACGGCCATGATAGGCAACGTCAAAACCTTTGCCGCACGCCCCGAAATCGCCGGCTCGCCTGCGGCGAAAAACGGCAAGATTTATTTGTGGAAGGCCAATGATATGTTCCGTTACGGGTTGGATACGCCGCAAGTGGTTCAACGTTTGCACGGTTTGGCGAAATAAATACGCCTGCTTCGAAAAGAGGCTGGATTGATGTTTGCTTTTTCAGACGGCCTCTGTTCAAACGCCCCCGCTTATTCCTTCTCTGTGCAGGCTTGTTCTCAAAATGCCGTCTGAAACCGTTATCCGATCCGCTTGAAACGCATTGCGCCATGAAACCGCATACCCTTACCCTCTGCCTGTTGCTTACTGCCGCCGCCGTTTATTTGTGTTGCGGCATCGGTTTTGGCGCGTGGGAATCGCCGTTGGCGATGGATGAAACCGTCCGCCAAATCCGTCTGCCGCGTATCTATACCGCGCTTTTGGTCGGAGCCGGTTTATCCGCTTCGGGGGCGGCATTGCAGGCTTTATTTGAGAACCCGCTGGCCGATCCGAGTTTGATCGGGACGTCGGGCGGTGCGGCTTTGGGCGTGATTGTTTTATTGGCTTTGGGCGGTGGTACGATTGGCGTACCTGCGGCGGCCTTTTTCGGTGCGCTGGGCGTGTGCCTGCTGATTTTGGCAGTGCACAAACTGCTCGGCGGCGGTACTTTGGGATTGCTGGTGTTGGGGTTTGTGTTGAGCGCGTTTTCAGGCGCGGTGGTCAGCATGATTTTGTTTTTATCTGACGATTTAGTATTGCGCAGTGCGACCACATGGCTGTCGGGCAGCCTTGCCGAAGCCGGTTTCTCATCGCCTGTTGCGGCAATCGCGGTCATGTTGCCCGGTTTTCTGATTTTGTTGTCCGCAGGCAGGCGGCTGGACGTTTTGATGACGGGGGAAGACACGGCTTCCAGTATGGGTGTATCAGTTGGGGCATTGCGTGTGCAAACCGTAATCGGCGCGGCATTGATGACAGGGGCGGCGGTATCGCTTTCGGGCATCATCGGTTTTCTCGGCATGATGATCCCCAATGTGCTGGCGCAAACCGTCGGTGGCAGCCGCCGCAAACTGATCGCTCTGTCGGCTTGGTTAGGCGCAGTGTTTTTGATGGTGGTGGACGGCGCGGCGCGCTGGCTGACATACCCTGTCGATCTGCCGGTCGGTATCGTGATTGCCTTATTGGGCGGACCGTTTTTTATGTATTTGTTTATCAAGCCTTTAAAAAGCCGTTGATGCCTTATTAGGCCGTCTGAAACTTCATTGCCCCATATCTTTTGCCATGCACACCTTATTTCAAATCCGTAATCTTTCCGTCTGCGTCCAAGACAAAACCCTGCTTGAAATTGATCAACTGGATATACCTTCGGGCATGACTGTCATTATCGGCCCGAATGGCGCGGGCAAGTCCACTTTACTGCGTGCCTTAATCGGGCAAACGGGGCAGGGGGAAATCACGCTTTTCGGTGAGGCCGTTGCGCCGCAAATCCGCGCGGGCAGGGTGGCATGGGTCGGGCAGCATGGCCGTTACAACATGCCGATGACCGTACGCGAATACATTGCGTTGGCGTCATTCGTACAAAAAGGCCGTCTGAACCATGAATGGGCGGACGAGTTACTCGATTATTTTGATTTGACGGCGTTGGCGGATAAGCGCATCGGCAAGCTCTCAGGTGGCGAGCAACAACGCGCCAACATCATCCGCGCCCTGTTGCAAAATGCGCCGGTCTTGCTTTTGGACGAACCGTGCAACCATCTCGATATCCGCCACCAACACCGCCTGATGCAGTATTTGGTCGGGCATTCAAACCGTGCCTCATCAATGATGGTATTGCACGATTTAAACCTCGCCGCGCATTATGCGGGAAATATTATTTTGATGAATAAGGGAAAAGTAGTTGCATCAGGCAAGGTGGACGAAGTGATGCGCCCCGACTTGCTTGAATCGGTTTACGGTTGGCAGATACGCCGTTGCGAAGATGAAGCGGGGTTTTATTTCAGAAGCTGAACGCCAAAAGGCCGTCTGAAAAACGATAAAGAAAATTTATTTTATCGTTCAAAAATGAAACGAGATGGGAGGATATTCCCGACTTGAAGAACCAAATTTTGCGCATTTCACAAGTAAAATGCCGATTTTCATCAAATAGAAATACATTTAATTATTTATAGAATACAATATTTTAAAATAATACTAATTTTTAATTACGCAAAAATATTGACAAGAAAACGATGATGGTTATTTAATATATAAATCTTGTTAATAATTTTTATTAATCATTATCATGGTACAGCAGCTTGTTTGGACTCCGAAACAATCCGCACCCAAGGCATTTCCTGAACGTCAGGCATTAATGCCCGTTTGGGGCGGTGTTCCAATGCCGCGTCCCCAGTGGCAGAACATTTGGAAGAAAAGGCTTCCCCATGCCACCGATGTGGATGCGCTTGCTTATCTGCATATTCCATTTTGCGCCAACCATTGCGTTTTTTGCGGCTTCTACCGTAATGCGTGGAAGGACAGCCAAAGCAGCGTGTATACCGACAAAATTATCGAAGAAATGGCAGCTGAAGCCGAAGTCCGTACAGGCAAGGGCAAAATCCGAGCCGTTTATTTCGGGGGCGGTACGCCGACCGCGTTGCTTACGGAAGACCTCGTCCGCCTGATTCGTGCCTGCTACCAATATCTGCCGCTTGCCGAAGATTGCGAGTTCACCATCGAAGGGCGCATGAGCCATTTCGATTTGGAAAAAGCACAGGCCTGCATCGAAGCAGGCGCCAACCGCATTTCCATCGGCGTGCAAACCTTCAATACCGCCATCCGCCGCCGTCTCGGCCGCAAACACAGCGGTGACGAAGCGTTTGAATATTTGGCAAAATTGTGCGAACTCGATGCCGTGATTGTGGCCGATTTGATGTTCGGCCTGCCCAATCAAACCGATGACGTTTGGCAAAACGATATCGCCCGCGCCGCCGAGCTGCCCTTGTCCGGTTTGGATACGTACGCGTTCAACCTTTATCCCATGCTCCCCATCAACCGCATGATTGAAAAAGGTGCATTTCCGACACTGCCGGGTTTCGATATTCAGGCAGACCAATATGCCTACACGGTTGAAACACTGCTGGAAAAAGGCTGGGAACAAGTCAGCAACAGCCACTTCGCCTATCCTGGCCGCGGCGAGCGCAACCGCTACAATACCCTGATCAAATCCGACATTCCCTGTTTGGCGTTCGGATCCGGCGCTGGCGGTAACTTCGGCGGTTTCAGCTATCAGGTGCAGGGCGATTTGGAGAGTTATCTTGCCACGCCGAAAGGCGAGAAAAACATCGCATTTATGAGCGGCCATAGTCCAAATAAAGCACTGCTCAGCAAAGTCCAGCACGATATTGAAACAGGCCGTCTGAATCCATTATTGTTTGACGGCAATAAAGCAGCGCAAAAGCTGATTGCCCAATGGCAGGAAATGCAGCTTTTTAAAGAACCCGATTCAGACGGCCTGATCCGTTTGAATACCAGCGGCCGTTATTGGTCGCCCACCCTTATCCGCAAACTCATGCTCACTCTTCCGACTCAAGAAAAGGATCAAACCATGCAAAAACTTTCATCCGAACAACAAATCATGTTGCGCCAATCATTGGAAAAAAATCCCGGCCAAGTGCTCGAAATGCTCGCCGCGCAAAACCAATGCAGCTTTGAAGACGTCATCCGCTGCCTGCCTGAAAACTGCATCCGCCAAACCGAAGGCAGCCGCATCGTCGAAATCCTCCAAGCCGTCGCCGCATGGGATGAATCCGTTACCTTCATCGCCCACACCCCCGATGCCATCGTCGAAGTCAGCGGCAAACTGCCTAACGGCAAAGTCGGCCGCGGTTTCTACAACTTTGATCATCCAGAAACCGACGGCGGTGTACACGGCCACATCTACTATGAAAACTGCGCTTCCATCTACCTTTTGGAACGCCCGTTCATGGGTAAAGCCACTTGCTCGCTCAACTTTATCAACCGCAACGGCGGCGCCATGTTTAAAATTTTCGTCGGCCGCGATGAAGCAGGCGAGTTGAAACAACACCAAATCGAAGCCATGCGCAAATTGTTTGATGCCGCTTAAACGGTTTCAGACGGCCTGATAATCCGTTCCTTGTTGCATAGAGGAACGGATTTTCTAACAACAAACATCTACCATACAAAGGAACCCCAAACATGCAACTCATCTTCGGAGCCAACAGCCCGTCCGGCCGCGCCTATATCCGCACATTGACTGACTCAGCCGATACCGTCGCCGTATTGAGAAGGCCGTCTGAAGACAGCTTTTTTGACGAACACAATATTCAAACCGTCGTCGCCGATGCGCTTGATGCCGACGCGCTCGATAAAGCGTTGGCACAATATCGTCCCGATACTGTTATCAGTTTTGTCGGCGGCAAAAACGAAGAGGGCATCCGCAGCGATGCGCTGGGCAATATCAACATCATTGCCGCTACGAAAGCCGCCAATCCGCAAGCCCGCTTTGTACTGATTACCAGCATGGGCTGCGGTGAACAATGGGACATGATGAGCGAGCCGTTCAAACAGGCACTCGGCGAAGCCGTCCGTGCCAAAACAGAAGCCGAAATCTATCTCAAACAAAGCGATTTGAATTGGACCATCTTGCGCCCCTGCGGCCTTGCCGATGGCGAAGATAATGCCTATACCTTGACACAAAATGCCCAAGAAATTCCGCAAAAATACATGACGCGCAACGGCTTGGCCGCTGCCGTTGCTGCCATTGTCGGCCAAGCGGACAGCAAGGGCGAAACGTATAGCGTTGGTGTGGCATAAACTGATTGAATAGATTGCTCACTTTCCATTGTTAAAGTTGGAGTAGGTAATTGATTAGCAGCCGATCAAAACAATAAAGGATTTGCTTAGAAAAGGCTGGAGGATATAAATAAAAAGGCCGTATGAAGATTTCAGACGGCCTTTTATGTTTGAATTCTGTAAGTGATTGTACTACTGAGAGAAACAGGAGTTGGCAGGCTAAAATATTAGACTTATTAATTTAACATAATATAAATTATGTAGTTTTTCACTATACCTAACAATCGCCGTTGTTTATTCCTGTTTGTTAACTATTAGTTAATCTTAAAAGATTCCGTATAGTACTCCAATTTTTAGTATAAAATCAATAGGTTTCAATAGAAATTTGGCTGTTTAATTTTATTGTGACTCTACCACTGAATTAATGAGTAATGGAATAGTGTCTAGTGAAAATAGCTTCTACTATACTAAGTACCTTCAACTTCTTTGAGATAAGTACCTTAGCAGTTTATCAATACCGTTAAATAGGAAGAACAAACAAATGCCAACGGAAGAGTAGGGCAGCAGCTATCACTAGCCCAGTAACTGAGACCTTTGCAAAATTCCTTCCCCCCCCGACAGCCGAAACCTAAACAAAGATTTTCGGCTGTTTTTGTTTCAAATATCCACTGATTCTACCCAAATCCCTCCTTAATCCCCCTTGGACACCTGATTAATCAGGCATCCGGCCGCCTTTTAGGCAGCAACAGGCGCACTTAGCCTGTTGGCGGCTTTCAAAAGGTTCAAACACATCGCCTCCTTCAGATGGCTTTGTGCACTCACTTTAATCAGCCCGAAATAGGCTGCCCGCGCATAGCGGAATTTACGGTGCAGCGTACCAAAACTCTGTTCGACCACATAACGGGTTTTCGACAAATACCGGTTGCGTTTGGTTTGCGCTTCCGTCAGCGGACGGTTGCGGTGGGCTTTGCGCATAATGCCGTCCAGCAACTGGTGTTCTTTCAGATGTTGTCGGTTTTCCTCACTGTCGTAGCCTTTGTCGGCATAGACGGTCGTACCTTTGGATAGTCCTTCCAACAAAGGCAACAGGTGTTTGCACTCATGGGTATTGGCGAGGGTGATGTGCAGTTTCTCGATATAGTCTTCCGCATCGGTGCGGGTATGTTGTTTGTAACCGAGTTTGTAGAGGCCGTTTTTCTTTATCCAACGGGCATCTTTGTCTTTGCTCGGTGTGGTTTGGCCACTGACTTGTCCTTCCTCATCGACTTCTATGGCCTGACGCTGTTTGCTGCCGGCGGTCTGAATAATGGTGGCGTCAATGACGGCGGCGGATGCCTTCTCTACTTTTAGGTTTTTTTCGGCCAGTTGGCAGTTAATCAGTTTGAGTAATTCGGACAGGGTGTCATCTTGCGCCAGCCAGTTGCGGTAGCGGCATAAGGTGCTGTAATCGGGGATGTTCAGTTCGTCAAAACGGCAAAACAGGTTGAAATCGATGCGGGTGATGAGGCTGTGTTCGAGTTCGGGATCGGAGAGGCTGTGCCATTGTCCGAGCAGGATAGCTTTGAACATGGATAACAGGGGATAAGCGGGACGGCCGCGGTGGTCTCGGAGGTAACGGGTTCTTTGACGATTCAGGTACTGTTCGATCGGTTGCCAATCAATCACCTGATCCAACTTCAATAGTGGGAAGCGGTCGATGTGTTTGGCAATCATGGCTTGTGCAGTTTGCTGGAAGAAGGTGCTCATGGAAAATCCCCTAAATGTTTTGGTGGGAATTTAGGGGATTTTGGGGGATTTTGTAAAGGTCTCAAACTGCCTTAGCATTGAATGTCCAGATTCCCGGAATGACGGTTTAGAAGTTACCCTAAACCTCAAAAAAAACCTGCACCTTAATCAGTTGGCGGTTTAGTCCGACTTTTGGGGTGCAGATCAAGCTTTCAGACGGTATTTCCTTTAAAACTTCATTTCAAGCGCGAGGCTGAAGTTCCTGCCCGGTGCGGCATACCTTCCATAGTTACTGTCGCCGCTGTGCCGGTTTGCTGTGCTTTCCGCAGTCTGGCGCAAGGATTCCCAAGTAACGTAGCGGTAGTTGCCGATATTGTAGATAGCAGCCCTCAAGGTCAGCCGTTTTTTCAGATTAAGATAGGCGGAAACATCTGCCGTCGACCAAGCAGACGACGCTCTTTTTGCCGAATATCGTTTTTGATCGCCTGCCAGATAAGCAAGTTCATCAGGGTTTTTCCCTTTGGAATAGGTCAGCATAATGTTTGCGCCCCATTTCCCCTCGGGCTGGTCGTATCCGAACCCCAAAACATAACGCGACGGCTGTACCGCATCCAAAGCATAGCTGCGGAGGGACAGTCCCGGCCGGTTGGATACCGATTTCGGTTTGATACGGTTGTACGCCAAAGTCGTGTACAAACCTTCGGGCAGTTTGTGATACACACCGTTCCAGTCGATTTTTCCCAAGATGTTGATGCCTTGGAGCGACATATTTTGGGCATTGTAATAATCGCGTATATCAATCTCTGTCAATTGTCCTGCCTGATTCGGCAATTTGGTTTTTTGATCGGCAACGGCAATCATATCGGTATAACGGTTGCGGAAGCTGCTGATTTCCAAAAAGCCGAAATCGCCCTTCCACTGCAAACCGATTTCGCGGTTGGCTGCCTTTTCCGATTTCAGGGCAGGACGCTGCCAGCCTTTCGGATAATCGTGATAAATGTCTATCCCGAAAAGTTCTTGGAAGGAGGGCGTTCTGAAGCCGCTGGAGGCGCGGTAAGACAAAGAAAAATGCCGGTTCGGTTTGAACACGATGCCGCTGTTCCACGAACGGTCAACATACCGCCCGTTGCGGACGAGTTCTTCCGACGTGGTAAAGTTTTGCCGGTCGTACCTGCCGCCCAAGCTGAAATCGAAATATTTGCCGATTGAAAAACGGTCGTTCAAAGAAATGTGGATATTGCTGCCGTTGATTTTTCTTGGCACGCATTTGCGGGAACGCAGGGTTTCGATGTAGCCGCAGACCGACCCTTCGACGACTTCGGGCTTACCCAAAAGATACTTGTCTCCCTTATCGGTGTAATCCGAGTATTCCGAAATCCTTGCCGCATTGTGGGAAAGCTGTTCGGGGCGGGAGATCGCTTTGGAAGCATCGTAACCGAAGCCCAAAGTCAGATGGTGTTTCGTCCATTTGTTTTTCAGCGACTTCTCAAACGAGGCATTCAAAACATTGTGCTGTTCGCGGTAGTGGAAACGGTCGCTGCTGTCGTAGGAATACGGCTTGTCTGCCGACGCGCGGCAGGATTTGTCCACGGCAGGATACACGGCGCAATTCAGCTTCAGCGTGTTGTTGTCGGTTGCCACGCCCTGTTTGTCAAACGACAACACCGCCTTGTCCGCCCAATTGTCAGAATACGCTTCGTTTTCATAACGGTACAGCAAACCCATACGGCGGCGGCGGTGATGTTCGTCTATAAATTTGGTGCGGGAATATTTCAAACCTATGCCCTTGACCCATTTTTCTTTGTTTTTATCCCACGCTTCTATATTCGGCACAAAATACAAGCCGTCGCGGAAATCGTTGCCGTCGTACACCCCGCTCTTGTCGCTAAACTTTTTCGCCTCGTCCGTACCGTAATACTGTTTTTCCGTCATATCGCGGATGTCGTAACGCTGTTTGGTATCCTCAAACACGCCGCCGACATAATGCCTGCCGCCGAAGCGGTAGCCCAGCTTGGCAAGCCACGAACCGCTGCGGTAATCCATCGGATCGGGCAATATCCTGCCGCCGCCTGTGTACGATTGGGCGGACAGGTTTTCGTGGCGCGCCTGCGCCTCCCGCACCATCGCTTCTTCTTCACTGTTTAAAGCCTGACCTTTTGAACGGCGTTCTTCCACCCAGCGGTTGAGCTGGTTTTTCAAATATTTCCCGTTGCCCGCCAATTTTGCCACAGGCTTGAGCTCACTCTCGCCCTCCGCCAGGAAATATTCCGCCTTTTTATTCGGACTCTGAATATCGTATGTCTGGCGGAACGCGTCCAAACGGTCTATGCCGTATTCCACCCCGTCCGCAATATCGCCGTGCGGGCGCGTTTCCCGCCCTTGGCGTTCGGTTCGGATTAACAGCCCTTCCCAACCGTCCTTACTGAAACCCGCGCCGAGCGACTTCATAAATTGGCGGTTTTTACTGCCGTAGGCGGTTTTTGCCTGTATCCCCCAACTTTTGCCGTCTGAAATCAGGTCTGCCACCTCTTTGGTGCGGAGGGAGACTGCTCCGCCGAGCGCACCGCTGCCGTGATCGGAAGAACCGGCACCTTTGTCGATTTCTACCGTACCGACGTTTTCATATTCGATTTCGTTGATTGCACCGCTGCCGCCGCGTCCGCCGTATCCGCTCAATGCACCCTGCACGGTAAACGCCTGTATTTGGGCAACACCGTCGACCGAAACCGCCACACGGTTTTTATCCACGCCCCGTATCGAATAACCGCCGCTCGCGCCGTTACCTTGTTCGACGACGGCCACGCCCGGATCGTAGCGCGTCAGGTCGCGGATACCGAGTACCTGTTCTTTGTTCAACGTTTCCGACGTTTTGACGATTTTGCCCAAACCGGTCGCCTCTTTCGATCGCCGTCCCACTTTGGCGGCACGGACGGTAATCTCCTTCAATGATTGACTTTGCGCCGCATCAGATGCCGCCGTTTCGGGGTTTGCCGCATATGATGGGAAAGCGGCTGCAATGGCCAAGGCGGTCAGGGTAAGCGGGAATGTATGCCTTCTGTTCATCGTGTTGCCTCCTTGTCATCTTTCTTCGCACCAAATACCACACCGATTTTTTGTTGGGGTTCGGCAAAGCTGCCGCCCAATTCCGATGCATGAGGTCCGTAAAAGCCCCCTGTTACATGAAGGTTCTCGGCTTTAAACGGTTTGGAGGATGTTGCACCCCTGCCAAGCAGGTCGATACCTGTATCACGGGTACGTGCTGCTGCATGGAAACCGTTGTGCTCAATAATACCGTTTTCAATATAGAAGGCAGGTTCTACACCATTTTTCTCCATCAGGGTGCCGGAAAGGGACTTGTTGGCAAAGTTAACGTCGAATTCGGCTTTTGCCGCTTTATCCGCATGGTTATCCCATTGGATCGGCGCGCCGATACGGGCTTCCCATGAACCTCTATAGTGGACATTCCCAATTTTGGGGATGTCTGCCTCGGAAGTGCGGATACCTTTTATGAAAAGGTCGATATTCCTGTATGCAGAAGCGGGTTGGACAGGTGATTTTCCATCCGTGCCTACGCTTTCCGCGTTGTTTCCTTCATTTTTTTCTGCTGTATTTGCTTCCCCGTTATCTTCCTCTGCCGGCAACTCGGAAGAAGCATGACCGTCATCGGTATCATTTTCCAAACCGTCTTCACCGTCTTCAGGCTCTAAACTTTCATTTTCATCATCAGGTCCCGCGCCTTCATGATCGGAATCTTCGTCCTCTGTTGCAGTCGGTTTGACGACGGGACGGTCGGTTTGCATCCGTCCGATTTTCACATAGTTCAGAAAATCGCAGCAGGTTCGGATTGTCGTTTTCCTGCCGTCGGCAAGAACGATGGTTTGAGTATCTTTGACCAAGGAGATTTCACGCCCTTCGACAAGGAGTTTGTCAGGATGGGCAAAGTCGGGCATAGGCTCGGCAATAAACGGACGTGCCTTAGGATCGGCAGCTTCGTCGGCGGCAATTTTCAGCGAATCCAAGATTTTGGTATGCGTTTCAGACGGCACGGAGCTATTTTGTTTGCCTGCGAATACGCCGAATACGCTTTTGTCGTTGCTGATAAACCGTCCGGCAAGCTCTTCTCCGTTATCGCCGAAAAAACCGCCCTCAAGCCGCTGATCGGCATCGGCATGGAAAAACAAATGCTCCTTACCGGCATGTTTTTCCGCTAAATCAGGATTGACCTTGGCACTGCCGATAAAGCGGTTGCCGTCCAATTTTGCAGTAATGTTGTAAATGATCAGCGGCTTTTTAGGTTCATCTGGATTATTCTTATTTTGCACATACTGATTTTTAATCAACTTACCTTCCAGGTTTTTTTTGTCGAAATTAACCGTATATTCGGCAGGATGTTTTTCCCTGTCGTCGGCATCCCTAGCCGCATAAGAAGTTGCACCAATATTATTACCATAATATGTGTTATAACCCAAATTCTCACTGGCAACCGCCTGACCTGTCCGATGACGTTTGGCATCGGTCATATATTGCCAGTTACCGGAATATTTCACCGTTCCCGCGCTCGGTAAAGATTGGGAGGGATGTTCTCCGGAATAATATACAAACCCGTCATAACCAAACCGGTGGGTAAACCGCTTACCACCTGAGTTCTGTTTGATTTCGTCTTCTCCTGTTTGAGTATAAACATATCCGGCCCGGACATATTTATATTGATACACAGCATCTTTTGAATCGGACGTGTAGATTTGTGCATTAGGATGCCGTCCTTTGATTTCCTTTTTAAGTTTGTCGACCTGTTCTTGCGGCGTACCGTCTAAAAACAGGATATCCTCCTCTTTAAGCGGCAGATACTCCTCTGCCTGATGCTTATCGGGAATTTCCGTACCGTCTTTGTTATAAAAAGCAATATTCCGCCTTGGCAACCGCATTGCCGCACCGACGGCGGGCTGGTTGACCGGCGTGGTTTCTATAGAAGGTTTGGCAGGAGCCGGAGCAGGAATATCCTCAGGCTTGGAAGGTTTGGAATCTGACGGGGTTTGCGCGGTCGGCGTTGATTCGACAACAGGCTGCACGCCGAAATTGCCGCCGATACAAGATGCCAAAAGTAAGGGCAACAAGACAATGCCGCCATAATTCGGTTTACACATCCCTACTTTTCCTCTATTTGATTAATAATAATTATCATTATATTAATATGCACAGATAATATCAACCGAGACCTTGGCAAAAAAGCCCTTCCCACAACAGTCGAAACCCCAACACAGGTTTTCGGCTGTTTCCGCCACCAATCACTCCCTAACTCTACCCAAATACCCCCTTAATCCTCCCCGGACACCCGATAATCAGGCATCCGGGCCGCCTTTTAGGCGGCAACAGACACACTTAGCCTGTTAGCCGCTTTCAACAGGTTCAAACACATCGCCTTCAGATGGCTTTGCGCACTCACTTTACATAGACCAAAATAGGCTGCCCGTGCATAGCGGAATTTACGGTGCAGCGTACCGAAGCTTTGTTCGACCACATAACGGGTCTTCGACAAATATCGGTTACGTTT
>NZ_JBQCVL010000004.1:0-207174 GCF_051958425.1 Neisseria sp. P0013.S005
ATGATGCGGAGTGTAAGCCTTTTACGGGGTAGAAATCTGATCGAAAGGGAGGAAGCGGATAAAGAAAAAGGACGTGCACAGGCACGTCCTTTGGTGAATGAAGATGGATTATTCGCTCCAGCTGACCCAGCCCAGCATCCAAGTATTGTTCCTGCTAACACAACCAATCTCAGTTAGCTAAGGAAGGAGATGAAATATTTAGTCTCGTCAGATTGGCACACTATCAATTTTCAGACGGCCCTTTGTTATAATCTTCTCTTTACCTGAACATAAAACAGGCCGTCTTATGGAAGTCATACAATATCCCAATTCTCCCTTCAAACTCCACCAACCCTTCCCGCCCGCAGGCGACCAACCCACCGCCATTGCCGGCCTGCTCGAAGGGCTTTCAGACGGCCTTGCCTATCAAACCCTGCTCGGCGTAACCGGTTCGGGCAAAACCTACACCATGGCAAACGTCATCGCCCAAAGCGGCCGCCCTGCTATCATCATGGCGCACAACAAAACCCTTGCCGCCCAGCTCTACGCCGAAATGCGCGAGTTTTTCCCTGAAAACGCGGTGGAATATTTCGTCTCCTACTACGACTATTACCAGCCCGAAGCCTATGTGCCCAGCCGCGACCTGTTCATCGAAAAAGACAGCGCAATCAACGAACACATCGAGCAGATGCGCCTTTCCGCCACCAAAAACCTGATGACGCGCGACGACGTGATTATCGTCGCCACCGTGTCCGCCATTTACGGTATCGGCGACCCGACCGAATACCAACAAATGGTGTTGTCCGTCAAAGAAGGCGACACCATCGAGCAGCGCGACATCATCGCCACGCTCGTTTCCATGCAGTACGAACGCGGCGATTTGGACTTCAAACGCGGCAGCTTCCGCGTGCGCGGCGACGTGATTGACGTGTACCCCGCCGAAAGCTCCGAAAACGCCTTGCGCATCAGCTTGTTTGACGACGAAATCGACCGCCTCGATATGTTCGACCCGCTTTCAGGCAGCCTGCACCAACGCGTCGGCCGCTACACCGTCTTCCCGTCCAGCCACTACGTTACCCCGCGCGACACCGTATTGCGCGCCTGCGAGTCCATCAAAGAAGAATTGCGCGAACGCGTCGAATTTTTCGCCCGCGAACAACGCCCCGTCGAACAGCAACGCATCGAACAGCGCACCCGTTTCGACCTCGAAATGCTCTACGAAATGGGCTTCTGCAAAGGCATCGAAAACTACTCCCGCCACTTCTCCGGCAAAAAAGAAGGCGAACCGCCGCCCACGCTGATGGACTACCTGCCCGACAACGCCATCATGTTCATCGACGAAAGCCACGTTACCGTTACCCAAATCGGCGGCATGTACAAAGGCGACGCATCGCGCAAGCAAAACCTCGTCGACTACGGATTCCGCCTGCCTTCCGCCCGCGACAACCGCCCGCTCAAATTCCACGAATTTGAAAAAGTCATGCCGCAAACCATCTTCGTTTCCGCCACCCCCGCCAAATACGAAGAAGAACACGCCGGACAAGTGGTCGAACAAGTCGTCCGCCCCACAGGGCTGGTCGATCCCCAAATCATCATCCGCCCCGTCACCACCCAAGTCGACGATTTAATGAGCGAAATCAACGACCGCATCCAAAAAGGCGAGCGCGTACTCGTTACCACCCTCACCAAACGCATGGCGGAGCAACTCACCGACTATTACAGCGAACTCGGCATCAAAGTACGCTACCTGCACAGCGACATTGACACTGTCGAGCGCGTTGAAATCATTAGAGATTTGCGGCTCGGACTGTTTGACGTACTCGTCGGCATCAACCTGTTGCGCGAAGGTTTGGACATCCCCGAAGTCTCCCTCGTCGCCATCCTCGACGCCGACAAAGAAGGCTTCCTGCGCTCCCACCGCAGCCTGATTCAAACCATAGGCCGCGCCGCGCGCAACGTGAACGGCGTCGCCATCCTGTACGCCGACAAAATCACCGACTCCATGAAAGCCGCCATCGACGAAACCGAACGCCGCCGCGAAAAACAGATTAAATTCAACGAAGAACACGGCATCGTGCCGCAACAGATTAAAAAACAGGTCAAAGACATCATCGACGGCGTGTACCACGAAGAAGATAGCGGCAAAGGTCGTCTGAAAGGCAAAAACAAAGTTAAAGTCGGAGAGATTCACAACGAAGAAGATGCGATTAAAGAAATCGCCAAATTGGAAAAAGCCATGCAGCAGGCGGCTCGGGATTTGCAGTTTGAAGAGGCAGCGGTGTTGCGGGATAGAATTCGGGGGATTAAGGAAAATCTGCTTTTTGGGAGTGAATAAATGAATAAATTCTTAGAAAATCAAAGTATTCCACAATTATACATAGGTAAACAAAGTCACTTAGGCTTTGTGAATTCTGCTGATATGTTGAATTTGCCATCAAGCACACCTTTTGGAAATTTGTGTTTAAAGTATATGAAAATACTTCAAACTATGTCTTATATAAATGAAAAATTAGTTTTAATTTTTCTTGAAGATATTAATATTCGTACAAACAGAAGTTTTATTAAGTTTTCATATTTAATAAGTATTGAAGAGGTTGTTTTTCTATTAAGACGGATCACAGATGAAATAATTGCACTCCTATGGCTTCTTGGCGAATGGGTAAAATCTGGCCAGTGCCCAACGAAATTGTCTATTGATTGTATTGGTTCTGCTTTAAATAACAAAGAAATATTGTCCAATTATCTTTTAGATTATGAGAAATTTCTTGATGATTTAAATCATATATCAAATGCACAAAAACATTCTTTCATTAACTCTGATCTAAATTTGATAGGTTATGATGAACCTGTTATAAACGCTTTACGACTGGATAGAAATAATCTGAAAAATTTTGATATTCAAAATTGGGAAAAGAATCATTATAGTATTTCTGTTAGATATTTAATTAAAACATTTAATGCACTATTTAATGACATGAAAATGAATATAGAACATTTAAACAGTCAGCTGAAAATTAACAGCAAGCGGTAGCCTGCATGTGTAGGGGGACGGCACGCACGCATTGTCGGAATCTTTTCAACTCTATATCAAATCCCCACGTATAAAATGAAAAGCAAGCGTAGCAACTGTATTTTTACCCGACGGGGTGAAAAATACAGTTGCTACCAAACTGCTTCTGGTCGGTTGGTTTGCCCCGTTCCGCCCAAGGCAGAGAATGATGGTGAACCTAAAGCCTAATCATTAATCCCCAAAAGAAAAAGGCCGTCTGAAAACCCATTTAAGTTTCAGACGGCCTTATATTTTGGCAGATATACATTTTAGCCTGATTGCCGATAAATTCAGCGTTTAGCTTAATTTGTAAAAATCAGGCCGGTACACGCAGCCTATTAGCGAAGGTGGATGATAGCCTTTTGCTTCTTCCGAACCGTCGAAAGGTACGACCACGCCGTCTTCGTAGGTGACGTATGCTTTGTATTTAACGGAAACATCGCCTTTAGGATTGAGCGCAAGCCGTAAATTCGCCCGCTTCCATGCGGCCTTTGTAAGTAATGCTGACGATATTGCCCTCAGCATTTTTTTCAGTCGTATAAGTCCAACCCGGCATAGGATAAACAAACAACAATTTAACGCCTTCAGCAACAACCATTTTCACTTTAGTCACCGCTTTGCCGCGATTGGTAGGCACATTCAGGCGGAAATGGTCTGATTTTCCTGCAATACTGTCCACACCGTTGGCGTAATTGCGAATAGTCACGTGTGCCTGAGCATCCATCATAAATGCGGACAAGGCTAAAGCTGAAAACAATAGTTTCATTTTCATTAGGGAATCTCCGTTGTAAGAATAAATAAAAATCTCACCGTTGAAGGCTTGCCCGAATCCTAGCAGAGAATGTCCATCAAAGGAGCATATGTTCGCCTTTATTGCGCCAACAAGGGAACAAGCCGAATACACCCATTAAGGTCGTCTGAAAAACAGATTTAGGCTTTCAGACGACCTTTCGAATAATTTGCTTGAACCACTATTCAGCAGCTTTTTGAATCTTGACCCACACCACCTCAAACGCCCGCCTTGCTCCCCCATTGCCGTTACTCCCATTCCTATCGACGCAAGGAAAATACGCAAAAATCCATAAGTTAGAAATTGCAGCAGCCTTGAAATATTCCCGAAATGCCAAGGTCCGGATTCCCGCCTGCGCGAGAATGACGGCGGCAGATTAAACAATCGAACCCGATCGGCAAGACAGTATCGACGCGCTGCCACACCGTAGCGTGGGCTTTGCCCACGAAAGCCGTTTGAAAAACCTTGAACCAAAAAATAGCTATAAAACCGAACGGACAAGGACTATTTCAAAGCAAAGGTCGTCTGAAAACGGACAGCCAGTTTCGCTAAAACGTTTTCAGACGACCTTTCGGGTAACAACTGTTTCTTGGCTAATTCCCCATAGATTTCTTGCCGGACAAATCGGCAATCTTATTTAACAAATCAAGCACCTTCTCCGTTCCCGAATCATTGTCCCACTGTTTGTCTGCCGATGAATTGTCAGACAGGTATTGGCTATTGAGCAGGCGGAAATCCTTTTCTCTAAATTGTTAGCTCATGACGTCTATATCAATGAAGGTACATTACAGTTTTCTAAAAGAGCGAGAGGTGTACAGATTAATAGCATTAGGGACGGTAGAGAGAAAGAAAGTGGGGATTATTAAGATTGGAAAAACAGCTTAAAACAAGACAGATCGCCTGAAAAGAGATAAACTCACGCAAAATGTTGAAAATTGCGTGAGTTTGAGAGGGTTGATAATGAAAGTAACCAAACCGCCGAAAGTAGAAGAGATTTTGATTGAACATGCATGGGATACGGTCCTAAATTTTGTAGAACAGTTTTTACCAGATACAAAACAACAATCTCTCCCATTGAAAGATACGAATATTAGTGCAGATAATTCTGAAATTGAAATAGAAACATCAACCCTTATTCCCAATGAACAATCTAAAAAAATTGAACTCCGTATACCGGAAAAACAAACATGGAACGATCTTAAGAAGTTATATACAGAATGTTATGACCTGATAACTACCCATAAAACTACAGATGAAAAAGGCCGCTATCTGTATTGGGATAAAATCAAACACAAATATGGCAAACAGGCGGAAATGGTTTGGGCAGCAACTAAAATTAACCGTTTGGCAGGAAAGAAAAAGATTACGGATTTTCAAAATCACGAATTCAGTTTCTGCGTGCCCGACACTATGCAATCACTATTGCATTTTATTGATAAGACCTGCGGCAGCCATATGATGCTTTCAGACGGCTTCAAGCTTCCTGAAGCTGATAAAAAAACCTTGATGATGGAAGAATCGATTACATCGGCGCAATTGGAAGGAGCAGTCACGACTAGGAAAGTTGCCAAAGCCTTATTGCATTCAAAGCGGCAAAAACCAAAAGACAAACATGAAAAAATGATTGTGAATAACTACAGGCTGATGCAAAAGGTTGTCGAGTTGAAAAACGAGCCGTTAAGTATCGACCTGATTTTATCCCTGCACCGTATTGCAACCGAGGAAGCCATCGAAAACCAAGCCGTTTCCGGAGCGTTCCGTCAGACGGACGATATTCATATCGCCGATTATGATAGAAACCTTGTTTATCAGCCTCCAAAATGTTCCGAAGTACCGCAACTGATGGAAACATTGTGCCGTTTTGCCAATACCAACCATGATGGTATTGAAAATTCTCTGTTTATTCATCCGGTTGTTAAAGCCGTTATGCTGCATTTCCTGACGGGGTATATCCACCCGTTCGGCGATGGGAACGGCCGTACCGCACGCGCCTTGTTTTATTGGTTTATGCTGAAAAACGGTTACGGCTTGTTTGAATATATTTCCATCAGTCGATTGTTGAACCAAGCTCCGTCCAAATATGCCAAATCTTATCTTTATACTGAATATGATGATTTGGATATGACATATTTTATTTACTACCAACTGGATGTTATCAAGCGTGCCATTTTGGATTTGCAGGCTTATGTGGAACGGGAATCGGCCAAACTGAAAAACTTTACCGCCGAAATTGCACAATTTGCAGAAAGGCATCAACTGAACAGCCGCCAAATTGAAATCTTGCAAACTGCCGTCCAAGACAAGGGACGGACTTTCAAGGTCAAAGACACCGCCGCACAATTCGATGTTGCCGAAAACACTGCGCGTACAGATTTAAACCGATTGGCGGCCCTGAAGTTGTTGGGGCGTCTTAAAGACGGAAACGCCATTCATTTTGTTGCATTGGGTGATTTGAAGGAAAGATTGAGGTAAATAAAGAGTAAGCAGGTAGGTTGTACACGAATGTTCAACCTACCTCGCAAACTGACGGCAGATGAATTTTCAGACGACCTACATCTCTATTTGCCCCGTCGATGTACATCGTAGCGTGGGTTTCGCCCACAATAATGACGGCTAAAAGAAGTCGTCTGAAATTTTGTTTTTGATTCTTGGGCAAAGCCCATTCTACGGGTTTCAGACGACCTCTGCCATCTCCCTTCTACATCTCTTCCAATTTCGCAAACTTGGTATCCAACTCTTTTACACCCTGTTTGCCGAAGTTGATGGTCAGTCGGGCGGATTCGCCTTTGTCCACGGCATCGATGATGACGCCGGTGCCGAATTTGGCGTGGCGGACGTTTTGGCCGATGCGGAAGCCTGCGTAGGTTTGCGGCTGTTTGAAGTCGTCGATGATTTTGTCTTTGGGCGCGGCGGTTTGGCGCGGGCTGCCGTAGCTGTCGTAGGCGGTCTTTTTGACGGACAGGTAATGCAATACTTCGGGTGGGATTTCTTCGACGAAGCGGGAGACGATGCCGAATTGGGTTTGTCCGTGCAGCATTCTTTGCTGCGCCATGGTGATGTAGAGGCGTTTGCGGGCGCGGGTGATGGCGACGTACATGAGGCGGCGTTCTTCTTCGAGGCCGCCGCGTTCGGCAAGGCTCATTTCGCTGGGGAAGCGGCCTTCTTCCATGCCGGTGAGGAAGACGGCGTTGAATTCCAGGCCTTTGGCGGCATGGACGGTCATGAGTTGGACGGCTTTTTCGCCTGCGCCTGCTTGGTTTTCGCCGGATTCGAGGGCGGCGTTGCTTAGGAAGGCGAGGATGGGGAAGGCGGGGTCGTCTGAAATGTTGTCGGGCAGGATTTCGAAGTTGCTGTCTTCGGGTTTGAACTCGATGGCGGCGTTGACCAGTTCGTCGAGGTTGTCGAGGCGGTCTTGGTTGTCGCCTTTTTGGGTTTTGTAGTGTTCGGTCAGGCCGCTGTCTTTGAGGATGCCGACGATGATTTCGGACAGGGGCATTTGTCCGACTTGGTTGCGCAGGGCTTCAATCAGGCGGACGAAGGCGGCGATTTTGGTGGCTTTTGCGCCGGCATTGCAGGCAGCCTGCCAGAGGGTGATGCCTTGTTCGTTTGAGGCCGTCTGAAGGTTTTCGATGGTGCGTGCGCCGATGCCGCGCGGCGGGAAGTTAATCACGCGCAAGAGGGCGTTGTCGTCGTCTGGATTGACGGCAAGGCGCAGGTAGGCGAGCGCGTGTTTGATTTCTTGGCGTTCGTAAAAGCGCAGGCCTCCGTAGATTTTGTAGGGAATGCCGCTGCGGAACAGGCTTTGTTCGATGACGCGCGATTGGGCGTTGCTGCGGTAGAGGACGGCGATTTCGTCCAAATTCCAGCCTTCGCGTTCGAGGGCTTTGGTTTCGTCAACGATGAACTGGGCTTCTTCGAGGTCGGTAAAGGCGGAGTAGTAGCGGATTTTGTCGCCTGCTTCGGCATCGGTGCGCAGGTTTTTGCCGAGGCGTTCGTCGTTGTTTTCGATCACGGCGTTGGCGGCGGCGAGGATGTTGCCGACGGAGCGGTAGTTTTGTTCGAGTTTGACGGGCGCGTCGATGTGGAACTCTTCCATCAGCGCGGTCATGTTGCCGACGTGCGCGCCGCGGAAACGGTAGATGCTTTGGTCGTCGTCGCCGACGGCAAATACCGCCGCGTTGCCGCCCGCCATGAGTTTGAGCCAGGCGTATTGCAGTTTGTTGGTGTCTTGGAACTCGTCGACTAGGATGTGGTTGAAGCGGTTTTGGTAGTGCTGGCGCAGGATTTCGTTGCTTTGCAGCATTTCGTAGCTGCGGAGCATGAGTTCGGCGAAATCGACCACGCCTTCGCGTTGGCAGATTTTGTCGTACTCGGCGTAGCATTCAATCATGCGGCTTGTGTGCGGGTCGGGCGCGCTCAACACGGAAGCGCGCAAACCGGATTCTTTTTGCGCGTTGATAAAGCCTTGCAGCGAACGCGGTGCGATGATTTCTTCAGAGATGTTGAGGCTTTTGAGCAGGCGTTTGATGAGGGAAAGCTGGTCGCCGCTGTCGAGGATTTGAAAGGAAGACGGCAGGCCGGCATCGCGGTGGTGCAGCCGTAGAAAACGGTGGCAGAGACCGTGGAACGTGCCGAGCCACATGGCGCGGACGTTGACGGGAATCATTGCGCCCAAACGTGTCTGCATTTCTTTGGCGGCTTTGTTGGTAAACGTTACCGCCATAATGCTGTGTACGCTGGCTTGTCCGCTTTGCAACAGCCAGGCGATGCGCGTGGTCAGTACGCGCGTTTTGCCGCTGCCCGCGCCTGCCAAGACGAGGGCAGATTGCGGCGGCCAGGTTACGGCGGAGAGTTGTTCGGGGTTTAAGCCTTGCAGGAGGTTGGGGGCGGATTCGTTGGGAAACATGAAGAGGCCGTCTGAAAAGAAATGGGAATGCAATATTTTAAAGGAAATACAAAAGGCCGTCTGAAAAGATGTTTCAGACGGCCTTTGTGTTGGAAGCCGATTAGAACGGACGTACTTCCAAACCGAACATACGGCGTGCGGTGTTCAGCATTTGGCAGCTGAAGCCCCACTCGTTGTCGTACCATGCGAACACTTTAACCATTTTGCCTGCGGTGACTTTGGTCAGCGTAGAGTCAAATGTGCTGGCTTGGGTAGTGTGGTTGAAGTCCATGGAAACCAGTGGCAGGGTATTGTAGGCCAATACGCCTTTCAGACGGCCTTCTTCGGAAGCGGCTTTCATCAGCGCGTTGATTTCTTCGGCAGAAGTGTCGCGGCCTGCTTGGAAGCTCAGGTCAACCAGGGAAACGTTGACGGTCGGTACGCGGATGGCGAGGCCGTCGAGTTTGCCTTTCAGGTCCGGCAATACCAAACCGACGGCTTTTGCAGCACCGGTTTTGGTCGGAATCATGTTTTCCACGCCGCTACGCGCACGGCGCAGGTCTTTGTGGCGTACGTCGGTTACGGTTTGGTCGTTGGTCAGCGCGTGGATGGTGGTCATCACGCCGTTTACGATACCGATGTTTTCGTTCAACACTTTGGCAACAGGTGCCAGGCAGTTGGTGGTACAAGACGCGTTGGAGATAACGGTCATGTCGTCGGTAATCACGTCGTCGTTTACGCCGTAAACGATGGTTGCGTCAACGTCATCGCCGCCGGGAGCGGAAATCAGCACTTTTTTCGCGCCGCTTTCCAAGTGGATTTTGGCTTTCTCTTTGCTGGTGAACGCACCGGTACATTCCATTACCAGGTCAACGCCCAATTCGCCCCATGGCAATTCGGCTGGGTTGCGGGTAGAGAAGTAAGGGATTTTTTTACCGTCGATGATGAGGTGTTTCTCATCGTGGGAAACTTCAGAGTTGAAGCGGCCGTGAACAGTGTCGAATTTGGTCAGGTGAGCATTGGTCTCGATGCTGCCGCTGGCATTGATGGCAACGATGTCGAGTTGGTCTTGCAGTTTGTAGTCAAAAATAGCGCGCACTACTTGGCGGCCAATACGGCCGTAGCCGTTGATGGCAACTTTGATACCCATGGCTTTTCCTCTTCTTTTGGGTTTGGGTTATGGAGCGAATGGTGGCAATTATAGCAAAATTGTAGTGTTGTGTAATTAATGTTTTATTGAAATTTTTAGGTTCGATTATTTTTGATTGTAGATGATTAGAGTAGGAATATGGGTTTGAATTTATTGTTATTGTATATTTTTTGAAATTTTATTTTTTATTAATTCTGTTTTTAGTGTTTTATGCTCGTTTTAAATCATGGTAATGAAGAAAACGGGAAGAGGCGGATTGTTTTTGTTTATATTAAACAGAATTTGAGTGTGGCTTTTGATTACAACATACAACAGTGTAATTTTCAGACGGCCCGGGTTTGATGGAGCAAAAGTAAAAGGCCGTCTGAACATTTTTGATGACGTGGGATTTAAATGCCTTGGATTCCCGATTTTCCTTGCCGGATAAGGGGAAGGCGGTTTTTAGCAAAGGGAAAATGGTCGGAGCAAGGGAGGGGAAAATGGGGGGATTTGGCTGTGTTCGGGTGTTATATAAATAAGTGTATGAAGTTTTTAGTCGTAGTGTATGAAGATTTTGCTGTGATTTAAATTCAATACTGACTTGCCAACAGTGTTAAATTTTTTTACGATAAGGTCAGATTATGTTTGCATGGTCATAAGCGGTGCATTCTCTATATCGGATATTATCCTTGTCCGAATATCTACTTTAACCGACCGGCTTGTCCGGCCTGATTCCTAAATATATACGCGCAAGGCTGAACGGCCTTGGCGACACTCGACTTTTAAGAGGTTCATCGTGTCAAATTCTCAATCCAGCGAACGCGCGACGTTTAGCAGTCGCCGCGCCTTTATGTTTGCTGCCATCGGCTCGGCCGTGGGCTTAGGCAACATTTGGCGATTCCCTTACATCGCTTTCGACAACGGCGGCGGTGCTTTCATCCTCCCTTACTTGGTTGCGCTGTTGACGGCAGGTATTCCACTGTTGCTGCTCGACTATGCCATCGGCCACCGTTACCGCGGCTCGCCACCTTTGGCTTTCCGCCGCCTCGGCCGTTTGTTTGAGCCGATGGGTTGGTGGAACTTCCTGACCAACGTCATCATCTGTATCTACTACGCCGTGATTGTCGGCTGGGCGGCAAGCTATGCCTATTATTCGTTGACTTCGGCATGGGGTGCGGATCCGCAGACCTTCTTCTTCAAAGACTTCCTGCAAATGGCCGATGCCAAAGACTTGGGTTTGGATTTTGTCGGCAAAGTTGCCGGCCCGCTGATTGCCGTCTGGGTGTTTACGCTGGTGATTATGGCTTTGGGCGTACAAAAAGGTGTGGCCGGTGCATCCACATTCTTCATGCCTTTGTTGGTGGTGATGTTTGTCATCATGGTGGGCATTGCCCTGACTCTGCCGGGTGCGGCAAAAGGTTTGGACGCTTTGTTTACGCCTGACTGGAGCCGTTTGGCAGATCCGAAAGTCTGGGTAGCCGCATATGGCCAGATTTTCTTCTCGCTCTCCATCTGCTTCGGCATTATGATTACTTATTCTTCTTACCTGAAGAAAAAAACCGACTTGGGCGGCACAGGCTTGGTTGTCGGCTTTGCCAACAGCAGCTTTGAGTTGCTCGCCGGTATCGGCGTATTCGCAGCATTGGGCTTTATGGCGCACGCGGCAGGCAAGGAAGTCAGCGAAGTGGCATCCAGCGGTATCGGCTTGGCGTTTATCGCGTTCCCGACCATCATCAACCAAGCCCCTATGGGCGCGTTGATCGGCGTGTTGTTCTTTGGCTCGCTGGTGTTTGCCGGTGTAACTTCCATGATTTCCATCGTTGAAGTGATTGTGGCCGCGATTCAAGACAAAATGAACATCGGCCGTGTCAGCGCGACTCTGATTGCAGGCGTGCCAATGGCGATTATTTCTACCTTGCTGTTCGGTACGACCACCGGCCTGCCTGTGTTGGACGTATTGGACAAATTCATCAATACTTACGGCATTGTGGCTTCCGGTTTTGTTTATGTTTTGGCGATTGTCCTGTTGCACAAGCTGCCGGAACTGCGCAACCACTTGAACGCACTGTCTTCCATCCGTGTCGGCAAAGTGTGGACTGCCAGCGTGGTGGTTACCGTCGCTATGCTCGGCTATATGCTTTATCAAGATACCGCCGGCCTCTTAAAAGAGAATTACAGCGGCTATCCTGACAGCTTCCTCAATATCTTCGGTTGGGGTATGGTGGGCGCTCTCTTGGTATTGTCTGTCCTGCTGTCGTTCTTGCCGTGGAAACATGGTCAGAACTTCAACGTCAAAGACGAACATGAACACGAACGTGAAGGAGACGAATAATGAGTACTTCAGCCATTATTATGATGCTTGTCGCATTGATCGTCATTTGGGGCGGATTCATCGTCTCTGTCCTGCGCCTGCCTAAAGAATAAGGTTTGAGCAAATGAAAAGGCCGTCTGAAACTTAAATTTCAGACGGCCTTTCCTGTTAAAAATGGTAAAACGGCCTAAAAAAGAGTAGAATATGCACCGTTTACAACTCTGTGCCTCTCAGTAGGCTTGAATTATGGACCTTCCCAGTTCGCCTTTGAACTTCCCATCTGATACACAACAACAATAATCATCCCGCCGAAATGCCTTCCCGCGTCCGGCGGGCGGAGCATTTATGAGCATCGAACAAACCCCTCCGAATCTCGACAATACCCCCGACAATGATGTGGTAGAAGACCGCATTTCTGACGATCGCATCTCTGACGATATCGACCGCATCCACGCCTTATGCGAAGTCCTCGAGCCGGCCTTTGAACAAATCGAAGCCGGAGTGCCGATTGAAGACGAAAGCCTGCGCGACAAGTTTACCGAGCTGACCGTCCTCTTGGCCGAATTGCACCCTGCCGACGTGGCCGCCGTCTTGGAATCCCTGCCGCCGCGCGAGCGTAACATCGTTTGGCTTTTGGTCGCCCCTGAAGACGACGGCGAAGTCTTGCTGGAAGTATCCGACTCCGTGCGCGAAATGCTGATCGAGTCCATGGACAAAGACGAGTTGTTGGCCGCCGTCGATGATTTGGACGCAGACGAATTGGCAGAACTGGCAGACGACCTGCCGCACCAAGTGGTGTACGAAGCGCTGCAAACGCGTGATGAAGAAGAACGCGAGCAGGTCAAAGCGGCGATGTCTTACGCAGACAACCAAGTCGGCGCGATTATGGACTTTGAATTGGTCAGCATCCGCGCCGATGTGGCGTGTGAAGTCGTATTGCGCTACTTACGCCGTTTCGACAGCCTGCCCGACCATACCGACAAGATTTTCGTGGTTGATGAAAACGACGTGTTGCAAGGCGTGCTGCCCATCCGCAAACTTTTGGTTGCCGATCCCGAAGACTTGGTGGCAGACGTGATGGCGACCGAAGTCGTGCGCTTCCGTCCGGAAGACGACGTAGAAGAAGCGGCGCAGGCGTTTGAACGTTATGACTTGGTGACCGCGCCGGTTGTCGATGAAAACAAAAAGCTGATCGGCAGGATCACCATTGACGAAATGGTGGACGTGATCCGTGAAGAATCCGAAGCCGACATGTTTAACATGGCCGGTTTGCAAGAAGAAGAGGACTTGTTCGCCCCGATTTGGGACTCGGTGAAAAACCGCTGGATGTGGCTTGCCATCAACCTGTGTACCGCCTTTATCGCCAGCCGCGTAATTGGCGCATTTGAAGGCAGTATCGAGAAAATCGTCGCACTGGCTGCGCTGATGCCCATCGTCGCCGGCATCGGCGGCAACTCCGGCAACCAAACCATCACCATGATCGTCCGCGCCATGGCAATGGGACAAATGACCAGTACGCAGGCAGGCCGCCTGCTGAAAAAAGAAGTCGGCGTCGCCCTCGTCAACGGCATTATTTGGGGCACGGTAATGGGCGTGATTTCATGGCTGCTCTACGGCAACATCGGCATCGGTTTGGTCATGGTGGCCGCGATGACCTTGAACCTTTTGCTGGCCGCGACCGTCGGCGTCCTCATTCCCGTCATGATGGACAAAGCCGGACGCGACCCGGCATTGGGCAGCTCGGTGCTGATTACCGCGGTTACCGACTCCGGCGGCTTCCTGATTTTCTTGGGATTAGCAACCATGTTCCTGTTGTAATAGGAAAAAAAAGACGTGTTCGATACGTCCTTTTCAAACCGTTTAAAAGGCCGTCTGAAATTTCAATTTTCAGACGGCCTTTGCTGTTTTTTAAAGCTTTACATCATGAGGGCGTTTAGTTTTGGGGCTGACGTAGATTAGCCCCTTGTTTAAAGCGAAGTCAGAAAAGTCAGAAATCCCAATATCACGCCGACTGCGTTGGGTATAATCAGAATCCAGTCTTTCCGGGGTTCTTTGCTCCAACCGTACAAAACCCAAATCAGACAGGATACTGCTGCAAACAGGGGTTGCCACGGCTGCGCCTTTGCCCCTTGCATATTGGCGATAATTTGGGGGATATAGGCGACAAATACGAAAATACCTATTGCCGCTCCTATGCTGCCGACAACGGTATTGAATTTTGCTTTGCTTATCATGCTGGTAAGTCTCCTTTTAATATGAAAATCGAGGCGGTAGATAATATGGGCAGGCTGACTCAGCCGAGGGAACAGCCGCAGCCGCAATGATGTTCGTGGCCTTGGCCATGTTCGTCCGAATCTTCGGCAAGCAGGGCTTCGTAGTCGCCGCTTTCAATCAGGCTGACCAGTTCTGCCGGACTTTCCGCGCCTTCTACCTAGTCGCAGGATAAATAACTCTATTCTACCGCAAAATATGTATGTCATCATCCATCATTTGGCCTTGGCTGCCGATGAGGTTTTCGAGGGCTCTGTCGAGCTGGACGAAAGCTATTTCGGCGGACAGCGTAAAGGCAGACGTGGTCGAGGTGCGGCAGGAAAAGTGGTTGTCTTCGGCATTCTGAAACGCAACGGACGGGTCTATACCGTTGTGGTGGATAATGCCAAGTCTGAAACGTTATTCCCTGTCATCAAAAAGAAAATCATGCCGGACAGCATTGTTTACACGGATAGCCTGAGCAGCTATGATAAGTTGGACGTGAGCGGTTTTATCCATTACCGCATCAACCATTCCAAGGAATTTGTCGACCGTCAGAACCACATTAACGGCATTGAGAATTTTTGGAATCAGGCAAAACGTTTCTTGCGAAAATACAACGGAATCGATCGCAAATCTTTCCCGCTGTTCTTGAAAGAATGCGAATTTCGATTTAACTTCGGCACACCGTCTCAACAGCTTAAAATCCTGCGAGATTGGTGTGGAATTTAGGGCTAATCTACGTCAGCCCCTTAGTTTTTGATGACGTTTACGGCGTAATGGGCAGTAGTGTTACGGCGGGCTTGGGCGCGCATCATATAGACCTGCACTTTATATTTGCCCGATTGGGTAGCGATACCGTCAAATTTATCGCCTTGTGCCGAACCGTTAAATACGGCTTCATCGTCTTTGGGTGCCCATACGTTGAAATAGGCGTTAGGGCTGCCGGTTTTACTGATGCGCAGGCGGTCGCCCTTGCGTACGGAGAACAAATGCTCGGCGGTTTGATAGCCGGTGATTTTGCCGGAAAAACGCTGCTTGGTTTGTTTGTGTGCCGAAGCTGGTTTTGAAGCTTCCGCTTTAGGCGTGGCGGCATTTGAATAAGTGGTAAACAGTAAGGGAAGGGCGGCTAACAAGAGAAATTTTTTTCATGGGTTGGGTCTCCGAATGTGGGGCGCCAATATGGCACTCATTTTGATAACCCATCAGTATGTTCATATTTTTATAAAGCCAAAGCCGAATAGGGCAATATTCATTTTTTCAATCAGGCCGTCTGAAAACAAATATTATTCAGACGGCCTTTTCTGATAATATAACAACGAATTATTCCTTTCGGAGCCGTTATGACCTTCCCGCCACTCAAATCTCCCCTGAAATTTTACGCCGTTGTTCCTACTGCTGACTGGGTCGAGCGCATGGTCAAAGCAGGTGCCGACACGGTGCAACTGCGCTGTAAAATCCTGCATGGCGACGAGTTGAAACGCGAAATCGAACGTTGCGTCGTAGCCTGTCAAAACAGTGCAACCCAGCTTTTCATCAACGACCACTGGCGCGAAGCGATTGCCGCAGGTGCATACGGCGTGCATCTCGGGCAGGAAGACATGGACACTGCCGACCTAGCCGCGATTGAAGCTGCCGGTTTGCGCTTGGGCTTGAGTACGCACTCTGTTGCCGAACTCGATCGCGCCTTGTCCGTACAACCTAGCTACGTCGCCAGCGGTGCGATTTTCCCGACCACGACCAAGCAAATGCCGACCGCCCCGCAAGGTTTGGACAAACTGCGCGAATACGTCAGACAGGCACGCGGCACGCCCGTCGTCGCCATCGGCGGCATCGATTTGAACAACGCCGAAGATGTGCTTGCCACCGGCGTTTCCTCACTTGCCGTCGTCCGCGCCGTGACCGAAGCGGAAAATCCCGAAGCGGTGGTTAAAGCGTTTCAGGCTTTGTGGGATGAATAAGGCCGTCTGAAAATAAGAAGTCTGACAAGAGGAGCAAACATCATGAAGATTATATTGAACAATGAAACCATCACATTAAACGGCACAACCGTTGCCGACCTTATCGCCCAAACTTCGCCGCCAAAACCGTTTGCCGTTGCCGTCAATACCCAGTTTGTCGCCAAAGGCACGTATGCGGAAACGGTTTTGAACGAAAACGATAAAGTGGACATTGTGCGCCCGGTAGTCGGCGGATAAGCGGTTTTACTGCGCGTATAGCTGCGCTATTGGTTTAATGCTGAGAAAAGGAAAAGAGATGTTTATCGTATCGTTGGAATATATGAAAGAATTGGCTGCGGTTGAAACCTACCTGGCCGAGCATATCGCGTATCTCGAACGGTATTATCAAGCAGGTGTATTTGTGATGTCTGGACGCAAACAGCCGCGGACAGGCGGCGTTATCCTGATGAAAGCATCAGGCAGGGAACAGGTGGAAAAGTTAATTGCAGAAGACCCGTTTCACCGAGAAGGCGTAGCGAAATACACGATTACCGAGTTTATTCCGACCAAGGTCGCCGAAGGACTTGAAAATTATTTGGAAACTATCTAAACCGATTTTTCAGAAGGCTATTGCCCCAAAAATAATATTACAAAGGAATCCATCATGTTTACCCTATACGGAGAAACTTTCCCTTCACGGCTGCTGCTCGGTACGGCTGCTTATCCGACGCCGGAAATCCTCAAGCAGTCTGTCCAAATCGCGCAACCGGCGATGATTACCGTTTCATTGCGTCGTGCCGGCAGCGGCGGCGAAGCGCACGGGCAGGGTTTTTGGTCGTTGTTGGAGGAAATGGGCGTGCCTGTGTTGCCCAATACCGCAGGCTGTCAAAGCGTGCAAGAAGCTGTGACCACTGCGCAAATGGCGCGTGAAGTGTTTGATACTGATTGGATCAAGCTCGAGCTCATCGGCGATGATGACACGTTGCAGCCCGATGTATTCCAACTGGTCGAAGCGGCGGAAATCCTGATTAAAGACGGCTTCAAAGTGCTGCCTTATTGCACCGAGGATTTGATTGCCTGCCGCCGACTGCTTGACGCAGGCTGTCAGGCGTTGATGCCGTGGGCGGCACCGATTGGCACGGGTCTGGGCGCGGTTCATGCTTATGCGCTGAAAGTCCTGCGCGAACGCCTGCCCGACACGCCGTTGATTATTGATGCGGGTTTGGGTTTGCCTTCGCAGGCGGCGCAAGTGATGGAATGGGGCTTTGACGGTGTGCTGCTGAATACCGCCGTTTCCCGCAGCGGCGATCCGGTCAATATGGCACGCGCTTTTGCGCTTGCGGTCGAGTCGGGCCGTCTGGCTTATGAGGCGGAACCTGTGGAGGCGCGTGAGAAAGCGCGCGCCAGTACGCCGACGGTGGGTCAGCCTTTCTGGCATTCGGCAGAATATTGATAAACATTAGGGCGTGTCGAACACGCCCTTTTTTGTTGGTGAAAACTTGATTTCAGGTTGAACAGAATGTTCAGACGGCCTTGGCCAAAAGCTGTCTCAATGGCTTTAAGATTTGCCATGCCTGCGCTTTGAGTTGCGGCTGCATCAGCAGGCGGGCGGGATGGGGAATGACGAAATGCGGCCGCTCTGCGCACAATTCGTTCATCAACCCGATCATGTCGGGGCTGTCAAAGATTTTGCCGAGAAATAAGACTGCGCGCGCTTGCGAAGCGGTCAGCTCGTTTTGCATTTCGGCAAGCTCGGAGCGGATGTGTTCGGCATCGGGCAGGGCGGTAAACACAGGCGCGGTTTTAACCCATGCGGTTTTATGCGCTTGCTCGGGCTTGAGGCCGATGGCGGCGAGGATATTATCGAGAAGCATGCCGACGTCGCCGCTAAACAGCGTACCGTGCAGGCTGTCTTCGGTGGACGGGCAAATGCTGACCACCATAATTTCAGACGACCTGATGGTTACGTCAAGACGGGGCAGATTGTCTGAATGCGCGGCTTTTTCTGTTTTTGCCGTTGTTTCGGCAATGGCTTTGGGTGCTGCTTCGGGAACGCGGACAGCAGGTTTAGCCGTTTGCGCAGTGGCAATGGCGGCAGTGCGTGCTTGATGTGCACCAGCCGATAAAGTACGCACGGCTTGCGCGGTATCGGCAGCAATGGCTTTGGGGCGGACGGGTGCGGCTGCGGCTTGAGGTGCGGCATGGATGATTTTGGCGTTTTGGTTCAGCCACATCGGGCCCAAGCCCAAGGCTTCGTGCAGGTGCAGGTAGCGGCTGCTTAACATGATTTCTCCATCAATACGGCGTCTTCGCTGCCACCGTCGGGCAGGGCGTAGTAGTTTTTGCGGCGGCCGCAGGTTTGGAAGCCGTGTTTGCGGTAGAGCTGTTGCGCGGTTTCATTGCTTGCGCGGACTTCGAGCAGCAATCGGGTTGCGCCTTGCTGTTGCACTGCGTTTTGCCAGTGTTGCAACAGGACGGACGCAATGCCTTGGCGGCGGTATTCGGGCGCGACGGCAATCAGGTGCAGCTCGGATTCGTCAAACACGGTTTGCCACACGATAAAGCCGGTAATTTGGTGGTCTGCCTGGCTGAGCCAAACGCTGTCAGGATGGTGTTGAACGGCTGATTCAAACTGCTGCGCCGTCCACGGCGAAGGATTGCCTTGGGCGTCGATGGCGGCAAGGGTGGGGCAGTCGGCAAGTACGGCTGGACGCAGGTTCACGGTTTGGCCTTTTGTTGGGCTTGCTCTTGCGCGGTCAGGGCAATTTTATTGCGGACGTAGAGCAGCTCGGCGTGTGCCGCGTCAGTAGCAACATAGCGGCCGCTGCGGGCAAGTTTAAGATAGTCGGTGGCGGTCGGCATATCGGCTTGACCGTCAAAAGGCGGTTTGTCGGCGAGGGCAAAGGCGTTACCGATGCCGCCGCTAGGCGTTTTGCCTTCGGGCGCGGTAATGGCGGCGGCTTTGCCAACCGTGTAATCGCTCAAGCGGACGTGGTTTTGCGTATCAAACCATGCGTAGAACACTTCGCCCATGCGCGCATCGGTGGCCGCCAGTACGCAACTGGATGGCGGCAGCAGCGAAGCGGCGGCATCGAGGCAGGGAATGCCGATCATGGGCGTGTCAAACGGCGTGGCCAAACCTTGTGCAACCGCCGCGCCGATACGCAGGCCGGTAAATGCGCCGGGGCCTTGTGCATAGACGATGTAGCCCAAATCGGCGGCAGTGATGCCCGCTTCTTTAAAGAGGCGTTCGATTTGCGGCAGGATTTGTTCGGATTGCTTGGTGCCGACGTTTTCGTGAAACAGGCGGACTTCGCCTTGATGTTCCAATGCGATGGACAGAAAGGATGTGCTGGTGTCGATGGCAAGAGTCGGGCGGTTATCGGTTGGCATGGTGTTATTTTTTAGAAGGATATGGGTTGCCATTATAGTGGAACGGCGAGGGGGAACAAAGCACTCGGGCGGCACTTGGGTAAAAACGCCGTTTGCTGCAAAGCTATTCGATAAGTGAACCAAGGTTTCAGGCCGTCTGAAAACGTTTCAGACGGCCTTGTTTTATTTGTCGAGTTTCAATAAAGGCGAACCTGCTTTTTCAACGGCGCGGCGGTAGGCTTCATGCGCTTCGATGCGCTGCAAATAGGCGCGGATATTGGGGTAGTCGGCAAAGTCGAAGCGGTCGGCCGCGGCTTGTAGCGGATAGCTCATCATGATGTCGGCACCGCTGAGGCTGTTGCCGACCAACCATTCGCGGTTTTCCAACTCGCTGTCAATGTGGGCAAGATGCAGCGCGGCTTGCGGATGAATAAAGCTGCTTTTGACGCTGCCGCTGATTTTGCGGGCAATCGGTTTGACGAAAAACGGCATGGGCGCGCTTTCAATCCGGCGGAACACCAATCCGAGTAGTAATAACGGCATCAGCGAACCTTCGGCATAATGCAGCCAGCGTTGATATTGCCAGTATTCGCGGCTGCCGCGTTCGGGCATCAGACGGCCGTTGCCGTAGGTTTGAATCAGATAGTCGGTAATCGCGCCGCTTTCCGCCAAGATAAAGCCGTCATCATCCAATAAAGGCGATTTACCCAAGGGATGGATGGCTTTGAGTTCGTCAGGGGCGAGCAAAGTGTCGGGATGACGGCAGTAGGTTTGCAGGCGGTAAGGCGTACCGAGGATTTCAAGCAGCCAAACAATGCGCAGGGCGCGGGATTGGTCGAGCGAATGCAGGGTAATCATGAGGTGCTTTAGATATCGGTTTGTTTGAGGCCGTCTATGCTGATTTGGCAGGCATCGGCGTATTTTTGCAGGGTTTTGGCCGGTAGTTTGGCGAACACTTCGGGACGGAAATGCCGGCGCAGCTGCCATTTCCATACGCCTGCCGCCATGGCCAAGCCAGTTTCATCATAACGGCAGCGGAACATATGGTAGTACAGCGGCGAATATTCGCCTTTTTCGACGGCTTCGCGCGCGGCCTGCGTTTGGGCATCGAGTTCGCACACCGCCATTTCGGTGGCGTAGGCTTCGTCCTGCCAACCGTTGCTGGTGGCCGCTTCGTAGTGGCCGTCGCGGGTGCCGTAGATGACTTTACGGTGGCCGTGGTAGCTGGCGCTGTTGTCTTGAGGGATGTCGTCAATCTTCATTCAGACGGCCTTTACTGCTTCCAAAAGCATGAAACATGTTGAAAAACGGCCGCTTTCCGGAACGTAACACAGGATTTTTTGGCCGTGTTCGATGGGGAAAGTGCGCAAAAATTCTTCAAGGATGATGTAAATCGAGGCCGAACCCGTGTTGCCCTTGCTGTGCAGATTGGTAAACCATTTTTCCTGCGGAATGTCGAAGCCGATATTTTTCAGGCCGTCTGAAAGGCGGTCGCGGAAAAAGCCGGAAGAGTAGTGTGGCAGGAACCAATCGATTTCTTCGGCGCGGATGCCGTGTTTGGCGGCGATTTGGGAGAGGGGTTTTTCCACTGTATAGCGGACGATATTTTCGTTCAGCAGTTTGACGTCTTGTTTGACCGCCATCAGGCTGTGGCGGCGGCCGTAATCGGCATCGGCGTGTTTCCAGCCTTCAAATACGCCGTCGCGGAATTCTGCGCCGGCATACATGCAGGGCGGCATTTCGTTGGCGTAGGAAAGCAGGTCTATCCAATGGATTTTCAGGCTGAGGCCGTCTGAATTGGGGCGGTCGGACAGATACACCGCGCCTGCGCCGTCAGACAGCATCCAGCGCAAAAAGTCTTTTTCAAACCCGATTTCGGGGGACGCGTTTTCCAGTTTTTTATGGTCGGTTTCGCTTTGGAACACTTCGCCGCGCATGACCGCCGAGGCGTTTTCGGAAGCAACGGAAACTGCATGTGCGTGTTCGCCGGTGCGCACAGCGTTGTAGGCGTGTTTCATCGCCGCCATACCTGCCGCGCATACGCCTGCCATGCTGAACACTTCGCAAGGCGGCATATCCAGCAAACCATGCACCATCACGCCGTGTCCGGGCATGGTTTGGTCGGGATAGGAAGTGGCGCACGCTAGGCTGCCGATGGCTTCTGCGGGAACGCCTTGGGCAAATAAGCCATTGACCGCTTCGGCAGCCAACTCGGCATTGGTATGCGTCGTGCGGCGGCTTTCGGGGTCGATGGCGTAATGGCGCGACAAAATGCCGTTGGAACGCAAAATCATACGGCGCACGCGTGATGGTACATCGCCTGCCATGCCGAGGACGGCTTCCATTTCGTCATTGCCGACGGGGGCATTGGGCAAGAAGGCAGAAACGCGGTTGAGATAAACGTCTTTGAGTGTGTTATTCGATGTCATGATGTGGTTGTCAAAATAATCAACCGATAAACCGTGCCGCGTAGTCGCAGCTTGCAGTCAACGGGATGTGGTGTGTTTCGGCGTATTCCATCAGTGCGTCCACCAGCAGTTTGGCAATGCCGCAATGACGGAAGTTGGGCGAGACCTCGGTATGGTTTATGTCCCAGCCGCCGTTGTGTTCGGTATAGCTGATGTAGCCTGCTTCCAAACCGTCAATATCGATTTGAAAGCGACGGCGTTCGGGGTAGTGGATAACTTCGGGCATGGAGTGCTTTCTGTATTTGAGGCCGTCTGAAAAGCAAGACTGTCGTCGGCCGTTGCTCAAAACATTTTGGTCGTTTTCAGACGGCCTCTGCCAACGTCTGTGCGGCTTCCGGCGTCAAGCCTTAACCGCTTTGGCGAGTGCCGAAGCTGTCAGCATCTGCGTGCCGAACCAGCCCCAATAAATGCGGTGGTGCTTGATTTTGCCGCCTTCCAGTCGCATCACTTCCAAAATATCCACCTGATCGCCGTCGGGCGTCTGGCGCGGGTATTCCCACACCAGCGTATCGCCCGCAACGAAATAGCGGCCGTCCCGATACCAGCGCACCAAATCGTTGGGACGGCGGCGCGTACCTTCCTGTAAAAAACGCAGGATTTCGGCCTTGCCGCACAGGATGCCGCTGTCGGTATTCATAATTGCGGGCACCAGCGGGCTTTCAAATACGGCGTCGTCGGCATACAGCGCAATCAGCGCGTCGGTGTCGCGGTTTTTGGCATATTCGTGCCAGTCGCGGTAAATGCGTTCAAAATCGTCCATATACAGTCTCCTTACAGGTTGCCGCCCGCAATCCGATTCATCCGCCGGAAGGTTGGCCGTAATAATCCGCCAGTTTTTTCAGACGGCCTTTGAGCAGCGGATGCAGCAGTTTTTTCAAAATCACGCTGACAGGTAAAACCACCAAAATCATCGCCAATAAAAATACGATGTAAAAGCACAACAAGGCACGGCGCAAGAGCGGAGAAATACGGCCTGCCGCCATCAAAAGCTTGCCCCAGACGAAGAAGCTGCGACCGGCGGCGCGTTCGCTGAAAATCAGTTTTTCATTGACTGTCACTGCGCCCATGTTTTGAAACAGGGTTTCGTCCAAAGGTTGTTGGTTCAATAGTGTATCGCGCAATTTCGTACCAAACCGCGCCGCATCCGCCAATTCTTCTTCAGCAATGCCGGCGGAGGGCAGGGAGCGGAAATAGCGCTTGTCGCCGGTCAGCATCCATGCGGGCGTGGTAATGAAACTTGCCGCGCTGTTGCAGGCATCGATTTTTACGATGTTGCCGATGAGTTTGGCGCCGTTTTGTTTCAGCAAAGATTTCATTTTTTCCTGTGCGCCTAGCCACATATTGCGGCAGCCGATAAGCGTGATCACTGGTTTGCCGTCCAGCAGCCGGCGCGTTTCTTCGCGTTGCAAAAAGGCAGTCATCGGTTGCGAAGGAGAGAGGAACCAAACGGTGTAGGCAATGACCACCACATCGTAATCTTCGGATGGAATTTGCGGCGGCAGAATCGGGGCAGGTTTTAAATGGACGGTTTCCGGAAAGGTATCGAAAAAACGCCAAAACGGCCATGGAAACGGAAATGCCTGCTCCGGTAAGATATTGACGCAATCGACCTGTACGCCGGCTGTTTGCAACGGCGCGGCAAAATTCTGCGCCAGGCTGGAGAGCTGCCCCGTTTGCGAGTAATGCACAATCAGCACTTTTTTCATTATCTTCCCTGCAATGAGTAAGTTATGGTTGGTTTGGACGGTATTATATAGTAAACCGACCTGCCTTGAACTTTATTCATATTCAGTATGTTTGCGAAGGTTTCAGCCGGTTTGGATGGAAGCGCCGTATTCTGTCGGAATGGGGCGGTGAAGCGGATTTTTATGCCATGCCAACATGAACAACGGCCGTCTGAAATTTTTCAGACGGCCTTGTGTGGAAATCGGGACGCATGGTCTGGAACGGGATTTGCGCTTAAAGCATACGTTCAAATCGTATAGATAAAAAAATAACCGCTTCAAGGCGGTTGGTGGTGGCCAGAGGCGGAATCGAACCGCCGACACACGGATTTTCAATCCGTTGCTCTACCAACTGAGCTATCTGGCCTTCGCATGTTTCGTTGCGAGATGTGAATTAAACCAAATTTCGTTGCCTTGTGCAAGCGTTTGTAGGCTTTATTTTTGAGGTGGTAAATTAAGATTTTGTTTTGTATTGAATTATTTTTCGTTTTAATCGGCGGTTTTTAGGTTTGCCGGTTTGATTTTCAGACGGCCTAAGATACAATCAGCTTTTTTGCTTTGGATTTATGCCATGCTGTATGTGTTTGTTCGTGATATGTGGGATGTTTTGCGTTTGCGCTATCGTTCGCCGGAGACGTATTTGTATTCGCCTTTGGTAATGGCGGCGGTGTTGCTGCTGTTGGGTGTGGTGAACGCGGCCAGCATGTCGCCTTTGTTTGGCAGTGGCGCGGCGGCGGTGTGCCTGTCGGTGATTTTGGTGATTGTGAAATGGTTGGTGTTGAGCCGCTCGATGCGCAAGGTGCTGCATTATTACGGTGCGCCCCGACTGCCTTTGTGGGGCTTTATTTTGGTGTCTGAGGCTTTGCTGCTGCCGCTGTTGCTGGTGTTGTATGTGCCGGCGTTGGCTGCGTTTGCGCTGTTGTGGCAAGCTTGGGTTTTTGTGGTGCAGGTGCGCGGTTTGATGTGGATGGGGAATGCGACGGTAGGCCGTGTTTTGGTGGGCTATCTGTTGTATGGTATCGGCGTGCTGTGTGTGGGTACGGTGATTTTGATGCTGTTTATTGCCGCCGGTTGGTTGGACATGGAAACGTTGAATCAAAACCTGCAGGCGTTGATGTCTGCCCGTAAATAATCAATGAAAATTGGAAGGCCGTCTGAAATGTTCAGACGGCCTTTGTTTTATGTGTTTGTTTCGTGGTCTTGCAGGATTTTTTGATAGACGGGGTCGGGGAGGTAGCGGCCTATCATGTCGCGCCAGCCTTGTGGACCGACCAAGCCTTTGACCATGGTGGAGGATACTTCGGCTATTTCGCGCGGCGGCATCAGGAAGACGGTGGAAATTTCGGGGGCGATGTCGCTGTTGATGTAGCGCATCGAGCGTTCGTATTCGTAGTCGGCGGCGGAACGGATGCCGCGGACGATGAAATTGGCGTTGGCTTCGCGGGCGTAATCGACCAAAAAGCGGTTTTCAAACACGCTGATGCGGACGTTGGGGAACGGGTGGGTAATGGCATCGAGCATGGCGCGGCGTTCTTCTATGGTGTAGGTGTTGCGCTTTTCTGGATTGGTACCGATGGCGACGATGAGTTCGTCAAAGAGGGATTGGGCTTCCTGTATCATCCACAGGTGGCCGAGAGTGGGAGGGTCGAAGCTGCCTGCGTACACGGCACGGCGCGGAGTGGTCGTGGTCATTTTGGGTTGGGAATGGGGTTTGTGTACGTTCAGGATAGGGGAGTTTGCCGGTGATGTCAAAAATCAAAAAGGCCGTCTGAAATTTCAGACGGCCTTTGCGGCTTTATCAGTCGTCACCACTAATAGAGATGAGGATTCTCAAGAGGCTGCTGAAAATGTTGTAGATGGAGATGAAGATGGTCAGCGCCGCGCTGATGTGGCTGTCTTCACCGCCGTCGATAACGGTACGCACCTGCCACATAATCATCAGGGAACTGAAGACAACGAAGCCGGCAGCGATGGTCAGGCTCAGGGCAGGGATGTTGAGGAAGATGTTGGCCACAACGGCAATCATAAGTACGATCGCACCGGCACCGAGGAAGCTGCCGAGTTTGTTCATGTTCATTGTGGTGCGGCGTGCCATGGCGGACATGGTGAAGAATACACCGGCGGTCATGGCGGCGGCCGTACCGACGATTTGCGCGCCGTTGTTAATCGCTAAGGCGTATTGCAACATAGGGCTGATGGCAAGGCCCATGCCGAAAGTGAAGATCATCAACAGGGCTACGCCGACGTTGCTGTAACGGTTTTTCTCGATCAGGAAGGTCATGCCGTAGAAGAAGCCGAAGAAGGCGGCCAGGGCAACATAGTATGAACCGAACATGGAGAAAATGTTAAAGCCTGTTTTGGCGGAAAAGAACGCGCCGGCAATGGCAGGAATGAAAGACAGGCCGAGCAGGCGGTAGGTTTTTTGCAGGACGGTATTTTTGGCAACCGAGCCTTGCGAGGTATAGTCGTAAACGTCGTTTTGCATGGCGTTTGCTCCAGTGTGGATTGGAAATGAATGAAATTTGGATTTTAACAGAGAATCATGGGTTTGTATGATTTATCTGTTCTATTTGCCTAATATGCGGGGAAATCGGGAATTTTAAAGGCCGTCTGAAAATCGGGTTTCAGACGGCCTTGGCTTTTTAATGCTTATTTAGGCTCTTGCGGAACATAGCCTTGTACGGCATCTGCGCCGTCGCCGAAGAAGTATTGTTCCATCTGCTGAGCGAGGTATTCGCGTGCGCGCGGATCGGCAAGGCTTAAGCGGTTTTCGTTGATGAGCATGGTTTGGTGACGGGTCCAAGCCATCCATGCTTCTTGGGAAACGTTTTCAAAAATGCGTTTGCCCAATTCGTTGGGCAGCGGCGGAAATTTCATGCCTTCGGCTTCTTTGCCGAGTTTGACGCAGTGAACCATACGGGTCATGGCGGTTTCCTTATGTGGGGGTTGTAAAGGTTGGTATTTTAGCCGATTGCACGGATAGGGGAAAGCGTGGGTTTCAGACGGCCTGAAACCTTGCTATGATGGTCTTTTCTGTTTATTCAGGCAAAGATTATGAACCGCCTCGATACTGCCCGCCGCCATTCCCTGTTCCTTGCCCGCCAGCTCGACAACGGCAAACTCAAGCCCGAAATTTTCCTGCCCATGCTGGACAAGGTGTTGACTGAATCTGATTTTCAAGCTTTTGCCGATTGGGGCAAAATCCGCGCGGAAGAAAACGAGGAAGAATTGGCGCGGCAGTTGCGCCAGTTGCGCCGCTATGTAGTGTCGCAGATTATCGTTCGCGATATAAACCGCATCAGCGATTTGAACGAAGTAACCCGTACGATTACGCTGTTTGCCGATTTTGCCGTCAATACCGCGCTTGATTTCGCCTACGCCTATTATCGGGACATGTACGGTACGCCGATCGGGCGTTATACCAAATCGCCGCAGCATTTGAGCGTGGTGGCGATGGGTAAGGCGGGCGGCTATGAGTTGAACGTGTCTTCCGACATCGATTTGATTTTCGTCTATCCCGAATCGGGCGACACCGACGGCAGGCGCGAACGCGGCAATCAGGAGTTTTTCACCAAAGTCGGGCAGAAACTGATTGCATTGTTGAATGACATTACCGCCGACGGGCAGGTGTTCCGCGTTGATATGCGGCTGCGGCCGGACGGCGATTCGGGCGCGCTGGTGTTGAGCGAAACCGCGCTGGAGCAATACCTGATTACGCAGGGGCGAGAATGGGAACGCTATGCGTGGTGCAAAGGCCGCGTGGTCACGCCGTATCCGAACGACATCAAATCGCTGGTGCGCCCCTTTGTGTTCCGCAAATATCTGGATTACAGCGCATATGAGGCAATGCGCAACCTGCACCGCCAAATCCGCAGCGAAGTCAGCAAAAAAGGCATGGCGGACAACATCAAACTCGGCGCAGGCGGCATCCGCGAAGTTGAATTTATTGCCCAGATTTTCCAAATGATACGCGGCGGCCAAATGCGCGCGCTGCAACTGAAAGGCACGCAAGAAACGCTGAAGAAACTTGCCGAGCTGGGCATCATGCCGTCTGAAAACGTCGAAACCCTGCTGGCCGCCTACCGATTCCTGCGCGACGTCGAACACCGCCTGCAATACTGGGACGACCAGCAAACCCAAACCCTGCCGACCTCGCCCGAACAGCAACAACTGCTTGCCGAAAGCATGGGTTTCGACAGTTATGCCGCTTTTTCAGACGGCCTGAATGTTCATCGGAACAAAGTCAATCAGTTGTTTAACGAAATCTTGAGCGAACCCGAAGAGCAAACGCAAGACAACAGCGAATGGCAATGGGTATGGCAGGAAAAACCCGACGAAGAAGAACGACTAGGCCGTCTGAAAGAATATGGGTTTGATGCCGAAACCATCGCCACGCGGCTCGACCAAATCCGCAACGGGCATAAATACCGCCACCTTTCCGCACACGCCCAGCCGCGTTTTGACGCGATTGTGCCGTTGTTGGTACAGGCGGCGGCCGAGCAACCCAACCCGACCGATACGCTGATGCGGCTGTTTGACTTCCTCGAAAACATCAGCCGCCGCTCCGCCTATCTCGCTTTCCTCAACGAACATCCGCAAACTTTGGCGCATCTGGCACAAATCATGAGCCAAAGCTCATGGGTGGCGGCATATCTGAGCAAATATCCGATGTTGCTGGACGAACTCATCAGCGCCCAGCTTTTGGATACCGCGTTTGACTGGCCGGCACTCGCCACCTCGCTTTCAAACGACCTCAAAGCCTGCGGCGGCGACACCGAAGCGCAAATGGACACACTGCGCCATTTCCAACACACCCAAGTCTTCCGCCTCGCCGTTCAAGACCTCGCCGGATTGTGGACGGTAGAATCACTTTCCGACCAGCTCTCCGCCCTTGCCGATACCATACTCGCCGCCGCCCTGCCGTGCGCGTGGGCGGATATGCCCAAAAAACACCGCGATACGCCGCAATTTGCCATCATCGGCTACGGCAAACTGGGCGGTAAAGAGCTCAGCTATTCCTCCGATCTCGACTTGGTTTATCTTTACGACGACCCGCATCCCGATGCAGGCGACGTGTACAGCCGTCTTGCCCGCCGCCTGACCAACTGGCTTTCCGCCGCCACCGGTGCAGGCAGCCTCTACGAAACCGACCTGCGCCTGCGCCCCAACGGCGACGCAGGTTTCCTCGCCCACAGCATCGCCGCCTTTGAAAAATACCAGCGCGAAAACGCATGGACGTGGGAACACCAATCCCTTACCCGCGCCCGCTTCATCTGCGGCACGACTGAAATTCAGACGGCCTTCGACCGCATCCGCACCGAAATCCTCACCGCCGAACGCGACCAAACCGTTTTAGCAGGCGAAATCATCGAAATGCGCGAAAAAATGTTCCCCACCCATCCGCCTGCCGACAACAACGTCAAATACGCACGCGGCGGCGTGGTCGATGTTGAATTTATCGTCCAATATCTTATTCTTGCCCATGCCCGCCGATATCCGCAACTCTTGGACAACTACGGCAACATCGCCCTCTTGAACATTGCCGCCGACTGCGGCCTCATCGACAAAACCCTCGCCGAACAAAGCCGCACCGCCTACCGCTTCTACCGCCAGCAGCAACACAACACCAAACTGCGCGATGCCAAAAAAACCGAAGTGACGGACGAATTGCTGACCCATTACGGCAATGTGCGAAAACTATGGCAGGAAGTATTCGGGGCAGAAGTAAAGTTCGGATAAGTAGCCATTTATCCGATTAAGGCATACTTTCGGGCATAAAAAAACGTTGTTTGGTGAACCTAATAAAAAGGCCGTCTGAAACTTTTCAGACGGCCTTTTATGGTATTTATTCTTCTTCCTCTTCCTGTTCTGCCTCTGCAGGTTTTTCAAGGAAGTTGCCTGCCAACCACAGTAAAGCGCCACTACCCGTAATGCCTGCTTTAATCCATAGGGCGGTATCTTCGACCCATTCGTAAATCCAGACCAAAACTTTTGGTACCGCGTTCATATAATTCAAACCGAATGCCAAATCGATCGCAAATCTTTTCCGCTGTTCTTGAAAGAATGCGAATTTCGGTTTAACTTCGGCATACCGTCTCAACGGTTTAAAATCCTGCGGGATTGGTGTCGAATTTAGAGCTAATCTACGTTAGCCCCAAATATTTTGGAGAATGGCTATTTGTCCAAAACTTTAGCATTGACTAACAAGCGCACCGCTGTACCTTCATAACGCTGGTTCAACCACGCCTGTAAGCGTTCGTGATCTTTGGCAGGCAGAGGCTCCTTAAATTCGAGCGAGACCACGACAATATCGTTACTTATGTCTGCCTGTTTGTTTTGACTGCTTTCAGGCTGCTCCTGTGTAGTGGGTGCCGTTTGCGCTTTCTCCCAAACCAAGCCGCGTCCGACAACGATTTTTTCCGCTTCCGGATATTGGGCTTTTAATTCCTTGAGTACCGCAGCATCGTCAGCACCGGCAGTTTTACCTGCAAGCACGGTATCTATGTAGGCTTGTTGCTCTTTCAACTCATTTTGCTGCTGCGCCGAGTTGTTTCGGCTTGCCAGCAATTCTTCGATTTTAGCATCGTCCCCTCCCGCATAGACCACGTTGACCTTCGGCGCTTTCACACCTGACACTTCAAGGCTCTTCACCAATAAGGCAGAAATTTTCTCAGCATTGCCCGTTCCGTTGACAATCAGACCGACCATATTTTCTCTGTGGTTCAAAATCTTACGCAGCACGAAAAAACCTTCCTGTTGCTGTGCGGTGGCAATGGCGGAATTGGCTTTGGTGTTGAAGATCTCCTGACGCACCAGTCCTGATGCCATATAGCCGCTCGGAATCATCACAGCCAGTACGACGGCGGTAATAATGATACTTTGCAACCGGCGTTTGGATTCCGTTACCAACCCCCTGCGCGGCAGCTTGAGCAGCTTGGAAAACAACAAGGTCGAAAAAGCGATGAACACGCAGTTGATGGCAAACAGATAAAAAGCGCCGAAAAAATATTGCCAGTTGCCATGAGCCAGTCCGTAGCCCGCGGTACACAGTGGTGGCATCAATGCGGTCGCAATCGCCACACCCGGTATGGCATTGCCTCCTTCTTTTCGGGTCTGCGCCACAATGCCCGCACTACCGCCGAAGAAGGCAATCAACACATCCCAAAGAGTCGGCTGAGTACGCGCCAAAAGCTCACTTTGCGCCTCTTTAAGCGGGGTTAACAGGAAATACAACGTAGCGGTAATCAAGCTGATGACGACAAATATAATAATATTGCGTGCCGCTTGGCGGATCAGCGTAGTATCGCCGACCGCCAAACCATAACCCATACCGACTATCGGCCCCATCAACGGCGAAATCAACATTGCGCCGATCACTACCGCCGTGCTGTTGACATTCAGACCGATACTCGCCACAGCAATGGCAAATATCAATACCCACATATTGGTTCCGGACACCCGAGTATTGGCACGAATGACGGAATCGATTTTGTCAGGATGAGCTTGGTCATGTGCAAGATTGAACACATCTTGCAACTTGGTCATGGCAACGTTGTCTGCTACTTCCTGTTTTTTACTATTTTCTTGTTCTAGTTCTTGCATGTTCTTACCTTTATGCCGAGGATAAATAAAGTACTGCCCAAGCTTTTCATCATTATTCCTTATAAAATCAAATGGGTGCATCAAAACCAATCAACAGGTGCAATGAAGCTGAGTGAATGTGAATATGTCAAAAGATGACATTATAGTAGGTTTTATGTAAGGAAGATTTTTTGTTTACGTAGTACTGATTTAGCTTAAGCATGATCTGCAAAAACTGTTCTCATTTTCTGTCGATATTGTGATACAGCAAAACAAGTTCTAAAATATGCAGTTCATTTTCATATTAAAAACAAGGAGAAACTGATGTCTAAGGTTGCGGTACTCGGTGGCGGTCTTTCTGGCCGTCTGATGGCGTTCCAATTGGCAGAACAGGATATTTCGGTCGAGTTGTTTGAGAAAGGTGAACGCAACGGCGAACAAGCCGCCGCTTATGTTGCCGCGGCCATGTTGGCGCCGTCTGCCGAAGCGGTGGAGGCAACGCCCGAAGTCATCCGTTTGGGCAAACAAAGTATTGCGCTTTGGCGCGCGATTGTCGGCCGTCTGAATACGCCGGTGATGATGCAGGAAAATGGCAGCCTGATTGTTTGGTACACGCAGGACAAGCCGCTTTCTGCCGAGTTTGCCCGTCATTTGAAGCGCGGCGGCGTGGCGGAACATGAAACCATACGTTGGAATGCGGATGAAATTGCGGCAAACGAGCCGCAACTGGCCGGGCGGTTTTCAGACGGCCTGTATCTGCCGACGGAAGGGCAGCTGGATGGACGGCAGGTATTGAATGCGCTTGCCGATGCTTTGGAATCGATGAATGTAGCGTGCCATTGGTCGTGCGAACGTGAAGTCGAAGATTTGGCGGCGCAATACGATTGGGTCATCGACTGCCGCGGTTATGGTGCAAAGAGCGCGTGGAACAGGCTGTCTGAAAGCGTTTTGCGCGGCGTTCGCGGCGAAGTGGCGCGCGTTTACGCCCCTGAAATTGAGCTGTCCCGCCCCGTGCGCCTGCTGCATCCGCGCTATCCTTTATACATCGCGCCGAAGGAAAACCATATTTTTGTGATTGGTGCGACCCAAATCGAAAGCGAAAGCCAAGCGTCGGCAAGCGTGCGTTCCGGTTTGGAACTTTTGTCCGCGCTGTATGCCGTGCATCCGGCATTTGGCGAGGCAAACCTTTTGGAACTGGCCACCGGCTTGCGCCCGACTTTAAACCACCACAACCCCGAAATCCGTTTCAACCGTGAACGCCGCCTGATTGAAGTCAACGGCCTGTTCCGCCACGGCTTTATGATTTCCCCGGCCGTTACCGGCGCGGCCGTGCGTTTGGCCGGTGCGCTGTTTGTCGGAAGCGACATTCCCGAATACGACGAAACCAGCGGTTTGCCGTATATCCGTGCCGCAAATTGAAGCCGTTGCGGACGAAGTTGCTTGAAAATCGGGCAAATTGTTTGTGAAAGACAGCCACAGGCCGTATGAAAATGATAAAATCGCCGTCAATTCAATTAACCTTGCGTCTGAAAACCGCATGATGCCGTATTCAGACGCCAAACCAATTTCCTATTTAACGATAAGCACATGACAACCCAAACCCTTTTAATCGAACTTCTCACTGAAGAACTCCCGCCAAAAGCCCTCAATAATCTGGGCAACCATTTTGCCGCTTCTGTTGCCGAAGGCTTGGAAAAAGCGCAACTGATTGACGGCGTAGCCGAATACACTGCTTACGCTTCTCCGCGCCGTTTGGCCGTTCAAGTCAAAAACGTGAAAGCCGTTCAAGCCGATCAAAAAATCGTGAAAAAAGGCCCGACCGTAGCGAATGCTATGAAAGACGGTGCGCCGACTAAGGCTTTGGAAGGTTTTGCGCGCGGTGCAGGTGCGAAAATCGAAGACCTGACCATCATCAATGACGGCAAACAAGACGTGTACGCCTACGAGTACGTCCAAACCGGCAAACCGCTGGGCGAGCTTTTGGAAGACATCATCAATGCCGCAGTGAAAAAACTGCCGATTCCAAAAGTAATGCGTTGGGGCAGCAGCACATTTACCTTCGTTCGTCCCGTACACCGCCTGATCGTGCTGCACGGTGGCGACATCGTAAACGTCAGCGTTTTGGGTCTGCAAAGCGGCAACAAAACATTGGGTCACCGCTTCCTGTCCAACGGCGAAATCACCATTGAAAACGCCGACAGCTACGCCTTGCAAATGCGTGAGCAAGGCAAAGTCGTCGCTTCGTTTGCCGAGCGCAAAGCCGCCATTCAGACGGCCTTGAACGAGCAGGCAGGTCGTCTGAAAGCGACCGTTGCCGCCGATGAAGCCCTGTTGGACGAAGTTACCGCATTGGTCGAATGGCCTGTGGTATTGGAAGCCGGTTTTGAAGAACATTTCCTCGCCGTGCCGCAGGAATGCCTGATTCTGACCATGCAGCAAAACCAAAAATACTTCCCGCTGCTCGATCAAAACGGCAAGCTGATGAACCGCTTCCTGCTGGTGTCCAACCTGCAAACCGAAGACCCGTCGCACATCATCCAAGGCAACGAACGCGTTTTGCGCGCGCGTTTGTCTGATGCCGAGTTCTTCTACAAACAAGACCAAAAAGCGACTTTGGAAAGCCGCCTGCCGAAATTGTCCAGCGTGGTTTACCACAACAAAATCGGTTCGCAAGCCGAGCGCATCGAGCGTCTGCAAAGCATTGCCGCCCACATCGCCAAAGCATTGGGCGCGGATGCCGCCGCAGCCGAGCGTGCCGCACGTTTGGCCAAAGCCGACTTGGTGACTGAAATGGTCGGCGAGTTCCCCGAATTGCAAGGCACCATGGGCAAATACTACGCCCGTTTGGACGGCGAAACCGAAGAAATCGCCGAAGCCATCGAGCAACACTACCAACCACGTTTTGCCGGCGACAACCTGCCGAACGGCAAAGTGGCAACCGCCGTTGCTTTGGCCGACAAACTGGAAACCTTGGTCGGCATTTGGGGTATCGGCCTGATTCCGACCGGCGACAAAGACCCATACGCCCTGCGTCGCTCCGCATTGGGTATTTTGCGTATGCTGATGCAGTACGGTTTGGACGTAAACGAACTGATTCAGACGGCCTTCAACAGCTTCCCGCAAGGTTTGCTCAACGAGAAAACGCCGTCTGAAACCGCCGACTTCATGCAGGCGCGTTTGGCCGTGTTGCTGCAAAATGATTATCCGCAAGACATCGTTGCCGCCGTATTGGCGAAACAGCCGCGCTGTTTGGACGACGTAGTGGCCAAACTGCAGGCCGTTGCCGCGTTCAAACAGCTGCCTGAAGCCGCCGCATTGGCCGCAGCCAACAAACGCGTGCAAAACCTGCTGAAAAAAGCCGATGCCGAGTTGGGCGCGGTTAACGAAAGCCTGCTGCAACAGGACGAAGAAAAAGCCCTGTACGCCGCCGCGCAAGATTTGCAGCCGAAAATCTCCGCCGCCGTTGCCGAAGGCAATTTCCAAACTGCTTTGTCCGAGCTGGCTTCCGTCAAGCCGCAAGTCGACGCATTCTTCGACGGCGTGATGGTAATGGCCGAAGATGCAGCCGTGAAACAAAACCGTTTGAACCTGCTGAACCGCTTGGCAGAACAAATGAACGCAGTTGCCGACATTGCGCTCTTGAGCGAATAAGACCGCGTTTTAGTTGACTCTCTTTTCAGGCTGCCCGGTGTTTCAGGCAGCCTGAAGTTTTTTGGGCGTATCCCTTGTATGGCGTTCAAGGGTATAATTCGGCAGATTTGTCGCACGACAAATCGCGCACATAAACAATTTCCCACATTCAAGAGGCAGATTATGAATATCCCAGCCATCCGAACCGCACTCGATGCTGTATTGATTCCCCACACAATGCGCACCTTAGGCAGCGAAAAAGCCGTTACACTCCTTGAAGAGCGTTCAGACGGCCTGCATATCGGCCTGAAATTCGCGTTCCCAGTTGCCCATATCGCTGCAGACATTGCCAACGCCCTCCAAGAAGCCGTCATGACTCATACCGGCGACACGCATATCCACTTAAGTATCGATACCGAAATCGGTACGCACAAAGTCCAACCCGGCGTGGCGACCATCAAAGGCGTGAAAAACATTATTGCTGTTGCATCCGGTAAAGGAGGTGTCGGCAAATCAACGACCACTGCCAACCTTGCCACCGCAATGGCCAGAATGGGCGCGCGCGTCGGCGTACTCGATGCCGACCTGTACGGCCCAAGCCAGCCTACCATGCTCGGTGTACAAGACCGCAAACCCGACCAACAAAACAAAAAACTTATTCCCGTTGAAGCCGAAAGCGGCATTCAAGTGATGTCTATCGGTTTCCTAGTCGATACCGACCAAGCCGTCGTTTGGCGCGGCCCGATGGTCAGCCAAGCCTTGCAACAGCTTATGTTCCAAAGCGAATGGGATAATGTCGATTATCTCTTCATCGATCTGCCGCCCGGTACCGGCGATATCCAATTGACCCTGTCGCAAAAAATCCCCGTGACCGGCTCCGTTGTCGTCACCACGCCGCAAGACATCGCCCTGATTGATGCACGCAAAGCCGTGGATATGTTCAACAAAGTCAATATCCCGATTTTGGGCGTTTTGGAAAACATGTCTGTCCATATTTGCTCCAACTGCGGCCATGCCGAAGCAATTTTTGGCGCAGAAGGCGGTAAAAACCTGGCAGAGCGTTTGAACGTACCGTTGCTCGGCCAGCTTCCGTTGAGCCTGCCTGTACGCGAAGCCATGGACAGCGGCACATCTTCGGCCTTGTTTGAAAACAACCAAACCATCGCCGACATCTACACCGAAGCCGCATTCCAAATCGCGCTGGCCATTGCCGATAAAGGCAAAGACTTCAGCAGCCGCTTCCCGAAAATCGTCGTCGAATAAAAAAGTTTAAAAAAGTGTTGACAGCTGTGTGCCCCATCTCTATAATGCACAGCTTATCGGGTCGTTAGCTCAGTCGGTAGAGCAGCGGACTTTTAATCCGTTGGTCGAGCGTTCGAATCGCTCACGACCCACCAAATATGAAAACCTGCTTTGAAAAAAGCAGGTTTTTTTACGTTTGGATTTTAGTATTTTGTTATTGAAACAATTCATAGCACATCAGGCATCAGGCCGTCTGAAAGATATTTTCAGACGGCCTGAAGTTTTATAGGAATGGTTTTGAGAAATAAGTTTTCTACTTAGTGCAGACAAACTGTTTAAAACCTTACCTGCGTCTGCAACTGCCTACGATAAACCAGTACGGCAGCACTCAGTGTGGCAAAAGAGAATGCAGACAATAAAAGCAGATAACGGCCGATTCCGTCCAGTCCGCTGCGGTTGAGCAGCAATTCTTGAAAAGCCTTCAAGCCCCAAGCCATCGGGGAAATCCAAGTGAGTTGCTGCATGGTTTCGGGCATGACGTGTGCGGGCACCATAATGCCGCCGATTGCCGCCATCAGGATAATGCCGCCGCCGCCGAGTACGACGGCGTGTTCGGTAGATTTGGCGCAGACGCTGATTAACAGCGCGTAACCGAGTGCGGCGGCGCTGACGGCGGCGGACAGCAGCGCGTAGGGAACAAGGCTGCCGTTGAGTATGAGGGCGGGCACGCCGATTTCGGGCAGCAGGTAGCGGCCGAGCAGCAACATTCCGACAAATTGGAGCTGGTTAATCAGGAAATAGGGGACGAGTTTGGCGGCAATCAGGCCGGACGCGGAGGCGCGGGCGAGACGCAGGCGGGTGATGGTGTTGGTCTGGCGTTCCAGCGCCATGACGTTCGACAGCGGTATCATGATGAAAAACATACCGAAAATCAGCCATGCGGGAACGCTGTGCTGTACGGCGTTGGGTTTTTCAACCTTGCCGCTGCCTGCGCTCAGGTAATGCTCTTCCAGCATTTTTTTATCTAAAAAGCTGCGCACGGCGGCGAATTGTTCGTCGTTTTTTTCATCCACTTTTTTCTGGATGTCTTTGCGGATAGAGCGGGGCAGTTTTTTATTGTTGATTTTGATGCCGTCGTTGTTGTCGAAATAAGCGTCCAAGCGTGTTTCGGTGTAGTGCTGCTGCAAAACGCCTTTGACCGCCGCCAGCCACGAAGGCTCGGTATCGGGCGGTACATAGATTTGCAAGGCTTTGTTGTCGGCGATTTTGCCGGAAGCGGTGTTCGGGTTGTGCAGCACCAGTTGGAAACGCTTGTTGTGCAGGCCGCTTTGCGCGTCGGTCAGTTTTTCAGACGGCATCAGCGTGACATGAATCTGTTCTTTTTCCAACGCGGCTGCCAGCGCGGTATTGACACTGTCGTCTGCCGTGCCGACCAGCGCGATGCGGCTGTCGGTGTGCGGGTCTTGGTCGCGGCTCAGCGCCAACGACATAATCAGCATGAAGGCGATGGGCATCACAAACAACACGGCCAAACCGTGCAGGTCGCGGCAGAGCAGTTTGAGTTCTTTGAGGAGGGAGGAAGTCGTCATTGTGGATTTTGCTTATCTGTTACCGGTTCGTCTTTGCGCAGGAAATCAAGGTAAAACGTTTCCAGCGAACCGTGTCCCTGCTGGAAGTAGCGGATTTTTGCGCCGCTTTGTTTCAGGGCGGCGTAAACGGCGGCGGCATCGTATGTGGTTTCCATCATGCCGCGGCTGTCCACTCGCTTAGCACCCAAAGCGGCCAGCGTTTGAGGCGGCAGCGGCGGTTCGACGGTAAAACGCACGACACCGGTTTGCGTGCTTAAAAGCTCGTCCAAACCGCCGTGATACACCAGTTTGCCGTGTTGCAGCAGCGCTATTTTGCCGCAAAGCTGCTCGATTTCCGACAGATAGTGCGAGGTGTAAACCACCGTTACCCCCTGCCGCGTCAAATCCGCCACGCTGTCGAGGATAAAGCGGCGCGACTGCGGGTCGATGCCGACCGTGATTTCGTCGAGGAACACCAGTTGCGGCGTGTTAATCAGGCCGATGGCAAAATTCAGACGACGTTTAAGCCCGCCCGAAAGATGCTTCGCCGTCTTGTTTTTGTGGGCGGTCAAGTCGGTCTGTTCCAACAGCGCGTTCAGACGGCCTTTGCCGCGCACTTTGTAAAGCGAAGCGAAAAACAGCAAGTTGTCCCACACAGAAAGCTGCGGATAAAACGCAAAATCCTGCGGCACCAAACCGATTTTCTGCCGCTCGCTGCGGCTCAGCAGGCGCAACGGTTTGCCGTCAAATAAAATTTCGCCCTGCCGTACTTCCTGCAAGCCTGCCAAAAGCGACATCAGCGTTGTTTTCCCCGCACCGTTGTGGCCGAGCAGCCCCAAACATTCGCCGTCGGCAATATCGAACGACACATTGTCCAGCGCGGCGGTTTCGGTTTTGGGATAACGGTGGGAGAGGGATTGGATTTGAATCATGGTTTCAGACGACCTTTTCGAGCGATATTTATATCACACCACTCCATAAATAACGGCGCTGGAATTTACCGTCCTTAAATATAAAGCAGACATCGAAAGGAGCGCCGTCCGAACCTTGTCTGCCAAACAGATAAAGCGTCTTATCGCTGCGGCGGTAATAAGCTTCCCAGCCTTGATATACATTGCTGCCGCGTGCGGTGGAGGCAAAATCGGGCGAGAAGAGTCCTTGCAGTTCGGCAGCGGGAACCGCTTGACCGTTTAGCGTGATACGTTCAAGCGCGAACACGCTTTTGGGAATGTCATAGTCTGTACCATAGAAAGGTTTGCCTCGATAGAGCCGCGCGGTGTATTTGTCTTTGTTGATGCCCGAGAAGTCGCTGAGTTTTGGATGGATGCGGCGGGCAACGATGTGTACCTTTTGTCCGCTACCGGACAAAGTCAGCGTATCGTCATGACCGGATTGTTCGCGCAGTCGGGCGAAGCTTTTATCGGAGGCGGGAAATATCAGACGGCTGTAATGGATGAAACCGTAGTCTTCTGCGGCAGGTTGTTGCAGTTGGGCAGTACAGAAACTCAAACTGCCTTCGCCACCATCACCCAAACATTTCAACGGTGTGCCGTTGGGGATTTTTGCCAAGACTCTGGCATTCAAATCGGGGCTTTCGCGTAAGTTGGTATGTCCGTCGGCATCATGAACCAAGGCAAAGCCGTCCGGCGGCGCGGCATGAGTTAAGGCGGAACACAAGAATAAGACAGTAGCTAGGTAACGCATTTTTAATTTCTTTTAGTTTTCAGACGGCCTGAATGTCAAAATAATCCACGGTAGATTAATCGGGATCGAATAAATCCTGATTATTTCAATAATCCGCGCCACAATGCTTCTTCATTATCCGCAATTTTGCGCAGAAATTCGGCAATGTTGCGGCAGCCGTTTTCGGATGGTTTTTTGCACTGTTTCACGCATATTGCTGCGAATTGACGCCATTGGTCGCCGATGGCGGTCATTTGTTCTGAGGCCGTCTGAAATGCAGGTTCGTTGCAGATATGGGCGGCCTGTTCGAGGAAGTAGGCGTAGATGTAGCGGAAACCTGCGCCGCCGGTACCGATTTCTTCCTGCATCCGCACCAAATGGCCGAGAAACAGTTTTTGGTATTTCTCATTTTGTTTGGCGGGCAGGGATTCGATTTTTTTGGCCAGCGTGCGGATGCCTTTTACGCCGATGAAAAAGACCGGTGCGAGCATATGTTTGGCGTTTTTGCGTATGGCTTTGCGGATAATGGCGGGCAAGTCTGCCATGATTTTTTCAGACGGCCTGTTGTCTTCCAAGGTGTACATCATGCCTTTTGCCGCCAATACGCCTTTGGCAAAGCGCGCACGTTGCAAATCTTCGGCGGCGCAGCGTTGTACGGTTTCAAATACGGGGTCGCTGATGAGGTAGTCGTTGCCGTCTTTGCCGTACACTAAAAGATTGTGTGCGTTGAAATGGAAGCGCATTTGCGGCGGGAAGTAGGGCAGCCAGAAGACGGAGGTTTGCAAACCGGCCAGTTTGCCTGAGGACAGCGCGGCATCCAATGCGGCTTGTCCGCTTTGTGCGTCGGAAAATTTGCGGACGGATAATTTCAGCCCCAATGCTTTGCAGGTGTTTTTGATGATGCTGCGCGGCACGGTACGGTAGGAAACCAGCGGCATGCCATTTAATTTGATCAACGGCATCCAGACAAATGTCAGCGCATGGGCAATGCCGAAAATCATGGCTTCGTCTAAATTGTGGCCATGGTATTTGAGCAGGGTGGACATCACACCGCTTTCGCAATGGGCGGTATGCTGGTGTGGAAATTCTTGTGTGATCATAAAGTTATTGGTTTTCGTGCAATGTTTTCAGACGGCCTGATGCGGTCGGAATGGGTTTGTTATTTTGGAAATCAGCGGGCTTCTTTGGCCGCTTCCTGCTCGGCTTTGTAGCGGCGCAGAAACTCGATGGCAGCGGCTTTTTCGGCTTCGTTGCCGTATTTGGCATCACGTTGGGCGCGGCGCAGTTCGGCGCGTTCTTTGGCTTCTTCGATTTGGCGCGCTTTGAAGTCTTCGCGGTTGCCGGAGGAGACGAGTTTGTCCTGCTGCGATTGCGCTTTGGCCATGGCTTTGGCAATCAAATCCATGGGGTTGAATGCGGCGCTTGGTGCGGCTGTTTGGGTTTGTGCCTGTGCGGCCTGTTTGGCTTTGACGGCGGCTTCGCGTTGCGCCAGCAGGGCTTTGCGTTCGGCATCGTCGCGCTGTTTGCGCGCGGTATGGCGTTCAAAACGGCTTTGTGCGTGTTCGGCGGCGGCAAAGCGCGGTTCGGCAGAGGTGCTGAAACGGCGTGCGGACGGCAGGAAGGGCTGCGATACGGGAACCATGTCGATGCAGTCGACGGGACAGGGAGTAACGCACAAGCCGCAGCCGGTGCATTCATCGCTGATGATGGTGTGCATCAGTTTGGATGCGCCCATAATCGCATCGACAGGACAGGCGCGGATACAGGCGGTACAGCCGATGCAGACGGCTTCGTCAATCAGGGCTACGGCTTTGATTTGTGTTTTTGCCGGGGCGAGGTAGGGCTTGCCCAATAGGTCGGCAATGTCTTTCATGACGGTTTCCCCACCCGGCGCGCACAGGTTTACCGGCGCTTCTCCTGCTGACAGCGCGCGCGCATAGGGTAAGCAGCCTTCATAACCGCACTCACGGCATTGGGTTTGCGGCAATAGGCGGCTGATGCTTTGGATGGGAATGGTCATCATGGATAGTCAAAATCGAAAAGGCGCATTATATCAGATTGTTGCGTTTGTTTTGGAGAAACCCGCTTTGCTTATTTTAGCGAAACTCTCCACGCTCGTTTTGGTAAACTCGTTACAATCGTTTTGGCGAAACTCGCTACACTCATTTTCAGACGGCCTGAGTCGGGTTTACGTTATAATTTTGAAATGGATTTATTCGGGTAATTAGGAATGACGGCTACACTTTGCCCTTGTCAGTCGGGGCGTGTTTATACGGAATGTTGCGCACCGTTTCATGCGTATGAGGCGGCGGCCTCGACGGCGGAAGAGTTGATGCGTTCGCGTTACAGCGCGTATGTTTTACAGGAAATCGACTATATCGTGGACACGACTGTCCCTGCGCAGCAGAATTTGTTGGATAAGCAGGATTTGGCGGCATGGAGTAAGCAGACGCAGTGGTCGGGATTGAAGGTTATCCGTCATGTGCCGTTTGGCAAGCTGCATGCTTTGGTCGAGTTTGAGGCGTATTTTAAAGAGAACGGGCAAACTGAGTGCCATCATGAATTGTCGGCGTTTGTGAAAATAGACGGGCGTTGGTACTTTATTGATCCGACCGTTGCTTTGCCGACGATGAAACAGCCTTGTTTGTGCGGTTCGGGCAAAAAGTTTAAGGCGTGTTGCGGACAGTTTTTCAAATAGTAGTGTAAACAGAGGCCGTCTGAACGTTCAGACGGCCTGAGCGGTTTTTGCAGATAAAAAAAACCATTCATACTAAGGGAGAAGTATGAATGGCCAATACATTGCGGGAAAACGTCTTACTTGCTGCACCGCCCAAAAGGGATGAAAGAGCGGTGTTGTGTCAGCGATTAATATTCTACCGTTTTTAGTATTAAATGCTGTTAAGAAGTGAAATAATTTCAATAAATTGCAAGATAATCGTGATTTTTTGAAGATAAACGGCATTTTTACTGATTTTCTCGAATCCATTTCACCCATTGCTGAAACAGTTCGGGTTGCAATGCGGCGATGACGGAACGCTTGAATACATGTTCGCCGCTCCAAAAATCGTCGCCTTCCAAAGTAGTCAGGCAGCCGCCGGCTTCTTCAAAAATCAATGCGCCGGCAGCGTAGTCCCAAAGCTTTTGTCCGCCGTGGATGTAAATATCGTAGCGGCCGCTGGCAAGATAGCACCAGTCGAGCGTGCTGCTGCCCATGCTGCGGATTGTGCCGAATGGGGCAAGGGTATTCATGCGGCTGGCGAGTTTGCCCGAACGCAGGTATTTGATTTCTACGCCGGCAATGGATTCGTTGAGTTTTTTGTTTTCGGAGCGCAGCGGTAGCGGCGTACCGTTGAGGAATGCGCCTTTGCCGCGTTCGGCATAGAAACATTCGCCGCTGACCGGATTGTAAATCACGCCCAATTCGGCGTGGCCGTTTTTAACCAGTGCGACGGATACGGCAAAATGCGGCAAACCGTTGACGAAGTTGTTTGTGCCGTCGATAGGATCGACAATCCACAGGCCGTCTGAATGTTCGTTCCACAAACGGGTTTGCTCCTGAACGCTCATCTCCTCGCCCAACATCGGACAATCCTCCAATAAGGGCAGGGCGGCGGCAAAAGCGGTTTGTGCGGCCAAATCTGCTTCACTCAAAACCGAGCCGTCTTCCTTGCGTCGTGACGGCGTGTTCAGAAAACGCGGCATGACTTCGGTTTGGGCGATGTGGCGGACGACTTTCTGTAAACGGTATAGCACGGCGTATCCTTGTTTTTTGCAGTTTTGCGTGACAGTGGATTAAAATTCGGGAAGTTTTCAAATTATAGTGGATGAAATCAAAATCAGGCAGGCAAGTGTATGTCGTCGCCGTGTTTCAATTTCGTTCACGAAAGTTCAAATTATATACATGAATAAAGCAGGAAACCATGCCCCGATTTTATGTTGATTTTGCCTTAAGCCCCGACAGCGTGGTCGAATTGCCCGATAATGTGGTGCGCCATTTGAATGTATTGCGCGTGAAAAACACGGAAGAAATCGTGTTGTTCAACGGCAATGGCAAGGCATATCCGGCTTTGCCCGAAGTTTTAGAAAAACGCCGCGCCAGCGTGCGGATTTTGCGTGAAGAGGCAACGGACAACGAATCGCCGCTGAACATTACGTTGGTACAGGCGGTATCCGCCGCCGAGCGCATGGATTTCACTTTACAGAAAAGCGTGGAATTGGGCGTGGCAGAAATTCGTCCTGTCATCAGCGAACGCTGTGTCGTCCGCTTGAGCGGCGAACGTGCAGAAAAGCGGGTGGCACGTTGGCAGGAAATCGTCGTTTCGGCGTGTGAACAAAGCGGCCGCAATATTGTGCCGAAGGTTTTGCCGCTGACGACTTATGCGCAGGCATTGCAACAGTTGCCACAGGAAACGACCAAACTGTTAATGAGCTTGAATCGCGCACAAAAATTGAGCGATGTTCGGCCGCAATCCGATAAAGTCGTGTTTATGGTCGGTCCGGAAGGCGGCTGGACGGAGAAGGAAGAGCAGCAGGCATTTGATGCCGGTTTTCAATCCGTTACGCTTGGAAAACGGGTGTTGCGTACCGAAACCGCCTCACTTGCGGCCATTGCCGCCATGCAGACGCTTTGGGGCGATTTTGCATAAATTCAGGCCGTCTGAAAACGAGTGTAGCGAGTTTCGTTAAAACAAGCTGTTGCTTCATGATATAAAAATGGGAGTTTAAAAATGTCTTACACCTTTACACTGGCCGAGCACGAGCTGGAAGCGGAATTGAAAAAGCTAATCGTGCAAGAGGCTGATAAGGCCGACGATGTGGATATGGATGATTTCACCGACGATGCACTTTTGTTTGGCGATGACAGTCCGGTCGGTTTAGATTCGCTTGATGCACTGCAAATCAGCGTTGCCTTGCAACAGTATTTCCAAGTGCGTCTGCAGGGCGACCGTATGGTGCGCAAACATATGATGTGCGTACGCGATTTGGCGGCGTTTATCCGTGCGGAGCATGGCGCGTGAGTTGGGTTTGCGGTACGGCGGCCGCTTCTGCCTTGAATCCGCAAACGGATTTCAGACGGCCTGATGCGGTGTCTTATACGTTTTTAAACCAACTGCAGCAGGCTGCTTATTTTCGTGCATTCTCCGGCGACAGTTTGGGGCGGAAGGAATTTGCGGATATTGCCGAACAACATTTGCGACAAGCTGCCGAAAATGCAGGCTGGCCGTCTGAAAGTTGGCATGATGCGCCGGTGTTTATCGGTTCCAGTTCCTATTCCATCTCCGAATATGAAAACCGCCATTTTGCGGGCAATAGGGCGGAAGAAGAACACAATTTGCTTTATCTCGCCGAAGATTTGCGCCGGCGCAGCGGCAATCGGCAAATTTTCAGTTTCGCTACTGCCTGCACTTCATCCGCCCATGCGCTGATTCAGGCGGATAATTGTTTGCGCGGCGGGGCAGAGCGTGCCTTTGTGCTTGGTATTGAAAACCTCAACCGGCTGACTTTGCTGCATTTTCACAGCTTGGGTTTGCTGGCCGAACAGTATCAGCCTTTTGGCGGAAACGGTTTGATTTTAGGCGAAGGTGTTGCCGCGCTTGCCTTATCTTCCGCCGCTCCCGAATCTTCTTCAGGTCGTCTGAAACTTATCGGACACGCCGCCAATACAGGCAATGACCTGATTCAAAGCGATGGCCAAGCGCAGGAGCAAGTGATGCGTCGAGCTTTGGATGTTGCAGGCATCGCTCCTGAAAGCATTGCAGCCGTTAAAACACACGGCATCGGCACGGCTGACAGCGATGCCGCCGAATTGGCCGCGCTGGAAAACATATTCGGTACACTGCCTCCTTTGATGGCGTTCAAACCGCAAATCGGACACACGCTTGGCGCAACGGCAGCCCTTGAAACGGCTTTGCTTTTATCTGCTTTAAAACAAGGCGGAAGCAGTGATTATCAGGGGAGGGAAATTTGTTTTTCCGAGTGCGCGGCTTCACAAAAAGGCAGCTTTTTCTGTTTGGCCAATCAGTTTGGTTTTGGCGGCAGCAACACATCTTTGGTATGGCAATGGCAACCGTAAATCCTAATATCCGTATTACCGCCGCCGTGCGTTTTGATACTGACGCCGGTATCGGCGGTAAAATCCTTAAACAAACCTTAAAGCAGCAAAGCGGTATAGATACCCGCCGCCTCAGCCGCTTGAGTTTGATTGCCGCGCTTGGTGCAGGGCAGCTGAAAGAGCAATGCGAAATTCGTTCTGATTGCGCCGTTTTTTTCGGTACGCCGTTTTCTTCGCCATCCGTATTTGAAAAAATGGCAGACAATGTGCTGAATCATCACGCAGCGATGCCGTTTGACTTTATTGCCAACCTGCACAACTCCCCCGTTTTTCATGCCGCGCAAGCGTTAGGCACGCATGGTGCAACTTTGGTCGTTACTGCCGATAATAATGTGGATACCTGCTTTCAGCCATTGTTGCTGGCAATGCAATCTTTGCAAAATGGCGGACAAGCTGCGGTTGGCTGGGCATATGAACATCAAGTAGCCCGTGCCGATACCCATGAAGGCAGTATCTGGATTGTGCTTGAAGCCGGTGCAGAGCAAGGGATTCCCGTTGTGTTGAATGATGAAGGTACTCAGACTGATAGGCCGTCTGAAAAGCCGCAATATTATTGGCAAAATATCGCCGGTTGGATAGAAGAAGTAATGGCGCACGAGGGTAGGGTTGTGCAGAAATGTACTTTGGCGTGATTTTAGAGAAAGTATTTGTCTTTTGAATAAATAAGGTTTGCACCATTAAAAAGGCCGTCTGAAAATATTTTCAGACGGCCTTTTTGTATCAAAAACCAATCAACGAGACATCTCGCCTTGAATCGCACGGATATTCGCTTTACGGGCGTTGATGGTGCGGGTCAGCTGTTGGATTTTAATTTGGTCGCCTTTTTGTTTGGCCGCATTCAGCTGGGTTTGAAGGCGGGTAATAGCGGCCTGTTCGTTGCGTACTTCGGTCTGCAATATTTGTTTGCGGGTTTCCTTAGGACTTGGCTTAGGTGCCGGCGTAACCACAGGGGCGGTGCGGATCACAGGGGCTTTGTATTTGCTGTATGAAGAAGCGCGTGATTTGCCCGGACGGTTGCGCAAGATAATATTCAGACGTGGATTGGCGGCTTCGGCTGTGTTGGTTACGCTGGTAATCGGAATATGGGGCAGAATTTTGATATCGTTGTAAACATTGCTCGGATCGAACGGAATATCGGCAGCCGGCTTATATGCCTTAGGGAAAGGCGTTTGTACGGATGTTTTGCTTTGATCTACCGGGGAAAACGTTGCAGCAGGTTTGTTTGGTACATTTGATTCTACTGTTGGCGCAACAACGGTTTTAATCGTTTGTTCGTTAGCCGTGTTTGCGACAGTTGTTTTACCCGTATTGGTGTTTTTTGTATTCTGTCGAGTTGAGGTTTTGGTATAGGTTTTACCTTTACGCTTGGTTTCAACTTTGATAGGTGTTTTGTCAATTGCTTCATCTGAGGCAATTACGGTTTGGTTATTTTGTGTGGCCGTAGTTCTATCAGGTGTTTGGGGTGAAACAACAGGATTCTGAATAATTGTTTGAGGGAGTTGAATCGCAGATGTTGTTGGAAGGGTTTGCGTAATAGGGGCAGGAGTATTGTTTGGAGTTTGATCAGCCATAGTTTGAGGCTGTGTAGTAGCAGACATGACGTTGAGAACGTCGGTAGTGTCAATTTCAGACTTTATTGTAGGGGCAGTGTCTAAAACAGCTGTATCGCTGAGAATGGCAAGGCCGTCAGCAACGTTTTTGTCAATTTGAGAAGTTAGACGTGCTTGCGCAATAGGAATGGAAATAGGTGCTGGAATACCGTATTCATTTCGAGTAACAACGACTGGGGTTTGTACCGCAGGCGTTGCTTGAGAAGCATGAACGTAGTCAGCGGCAGATGCTTTAAATTCTGTTGTTTGTACCGTTTTTAAAGCGGACATATCGTTGAGAATAGCAGAACCATTTGTAACGGATTTATTAGTTGGTTCAGATTCAGTGAATACGTTAGGTTCTGCAACAATGCCGCTCTCTGTGGTGGTGTTTGTGTCAACTACGCGGCAGGTATTGTTGATCTGGTATGAAGCATAAACGGTGATGCCTTCAACATTGCAGACATACTCGGCAGCGTTGGCGGCGGCGGGGAGGGTCAGGCCGAGGGCAATGGCGGTTTTGCAGAAAAACGGTTTCATAAAGGCAATAGAATCAGGTTGTTTGTTAAAGTGTAATTATACTATGTACACTGTCAGCATCCGCCAACTTATTTTTAGGCGGTGTAAAACTATGGCTGAAAGGTTGAAAATTGGAACAAAAGATCTTAGGCCGTCTGAAACTTGTCATATAAAGTTTCAGACGGCCTTTACTGTCATGGCGGATTAAGCGTTCAACAGGTTTTCGTCCAATGTCAGCTCTTCGTTTTTATTGACGGCGACTTTGCGTGCCAAAACGTTTTGGGCGATTTCGTGTGCTTCGGCAAGCGAGTGCATCAGATAAGTACCGCATTGGTATTCGTTCAGCTCGGGGATTTTGCTTTGGTCTTGAACGGTCAAAACATCCTGCATTGAAGTGAGCCATGCGTCGGCCACTTTTTGCTCGTCGGGCGTGCCGATGAGGCTCATGTAGAAACCGGTGCGGCAGCCCATCGGGGAAATATCGATGATTTCAACGCCGTTGCCGTTTAAGTGGTCGCGCATAAAGCCTGCGAACAGGTGCTCCAGCGTATGAATGCCTTTTTCAGGCAGGATTTCTTTGTTGGGAATGCAGAAACGCAGGTCAAACACGGTAATGGTGTCGCCTTTGGGCGTGGTCATGGTTTTTGCCACGCGTACGGCAGGGGCGTGCATACGGGTGTGATCGACTTTGAAACTGTCTAGTAGGGGCATTTGGGTGTCCTTTGAGGTAAATAGATTTTTAGCTAGGGAGATTTGAAGACTGAATCACAATTCCGCAATCTCAACTGCTTCGCCCGAAGCCTCGCTCAGTGCTTCGTTTAAAACGTCGTAGAAATCGCGGCTGTCGCGCGTTGCCAGCCATTTGCCGTTTTGCTCGGCGAAATGGTAGCCGCCGCTTTTGGCGGCAATCCACAATTCTTGGTTGGGCGTGTGGCGGTTGACGATGATTTGCGTGCCGTTTTCGGCTTCGATGGTCAGTACGTTGCCGGCAAACTGGCAGTCGAAATCCCAGCCGTTTTCGTCGATTTGGTCTTCGATGTGTTCGAACAACTCTTCGCTCATGCGGATGAATTCGCTTTCGGTCATCATGGCTTTTTGTGTGGTTTTTGTTTAAGATACCGAATCTTGCCACATTCGTAATGATGAAGAAAGTTTTACTGATGAAATACGGCGTATTTTTTGCAGCGGTAACGGCTCTGCTGCTTTCTGCCTGCGGCTACAAAGGCGATCTTTACCTGCCCAAAGAAGGCGACAAGGCGCGCTTCGGCGTGATTCAAACCGGCTTGAAATTCGATACGGCCAAAGAACCGACCACTCAAACCAACGATTAAAAAAGATTTCAGAAACATGACCTTATTCTGCGAACAACTCCCTTATACACACCTTGCCGAAGAGTTTGGTACGCCGCTTTATGTGTACAGCAAATCTGCGCTGACCGAGGCGTTTGAAAACTACCAAACCGCATTTGCCGCTTTAAATCCGCTTGTTTGCTATGCGGTAAAAGCGAATGGCAACCTGAGCATCATCAAGCACTTTGCTTCTTTGGGGAGCGGTTTTGACATTGTGTCCGGTGGCGAGTTGGCGCGTGTTTTGGCGGCAGGCGGCGATGCGGCGAAAACGATTTTTTCCGGTGTGGGCAAGAGTGAAGCAGAAATTGAATTCGCACTGAATGCAGGCGTGAAATGCTTCAATATGGAGAGCATTCCCGAAATCGACCGCATTCAGAAAGTTGCCGCGCGTTTGGGTAAAGTCGCTCCGGTTTCCTTGCGCGTCAACCCCGATGTCGATGCTAAAACCCACCCTTATATCTCCACCGGCCTGAAAGCCAACAAGTTCGGTATTGCCTATGCCGATGCGCTTGAGGCCTATCGTCATGCTTCCCGACAAAGCCATTTGAAAATTGTCGGTATTGACTGCCATATCGGCTCACAACTGACCGACCTCAGCCCGCTTGTCGAAGCCTGCGAACGTATCTTGGCCTTGGTTGACCAATTGGCAGCCGAAGGCATTGTGTTGGAACACTTGGACTTGGGCGGCGGTGTCGGCATTGTTTACCAAAATGAAAATGTGCCTGATTTGGGCGCGTATGCCAAAGCCGTTCAAAAACTGATGGGTACACGCCGTCTGAAACTGGTTCTTGAGCCAGGCCGCAGTTTGGTCGGCAATGCAGGCGCGTTGTTGACGCGAGTTGAATTCGTCAAATATGGCGAAGAGAGAAACTTTGTGATGGTCGATGCGGCGATGAACGATTTGATGCGCCCGGCACTTTATGATGCTTATCATCACATTGAAGCGGTCGAAACCAAAGACATTGAGCCTCTGACGGCCAATATCGTCGGCCCGATTTGCGAAACCGGCGACTTCCTCGGCAAAGACCGCACCATCGCCTGCGAAGAGGGAGATTTGCTGCTTATCCGCAGCGCCGGTGCGTATGGCTCAAGCATGGCGAGCAACTACAACACGCGCAACCGTGCGGCGGAAGTATTGGTTGACGGCAACGAATGCAAACTTATTCGCCAACGTGAAACCATCGAGCAGCAAATGGCCAACGAATTGGCTTGTTTGTAAGGTTTGATTGTTTAAAAGGCCGTCTGAAAGCTTGATAGACTTTCAGACGGCCTTTGTTATGAAAGAAAAGGGCATGTATCCAACACGCCCTTTTTAGTTTATCAATAATGCGGCGGAATCTCATCGCGCAGGCTGTACGGTTCGCGTTCGCCGTTTGCGCCTTTTTCCTGCATCCGTTGATACAGAAGCCGTAGCTGGCCTTGCTGCAAATCCAAAGCCTGCTGCATCTTGGCGATGGTGTCGTTCAGACTGCCGATTAAATCTTCCTGCAAGGCCGTCTGAATTTCCAGCTCTGTGACGCGGTGTTCCAATTCCTGAGTATCGCTCATATTAAAGCACCATCGCGGCAATCCAGCCGGCAGCCATCAGCGGGATATTGTAGTGGATAAAAGTCGGGATAACCGAATCGCGGATGTGGTCATGTTGGCCGTCGGCGTTCAAACCCATGGTTGGGCCGAGTGTCGAGTCGGAAGCAGGGGAGCCTGCATCACCCAGCGCACCGGCAGTACCGATAATGGCGACGGTCGCCATAGGCGAGAAGCCCAAGCTCATGCACAAAGGCACATAAATCGCGGTAATAATCGGCAAAGTCGAGAAGGACGAACCGATGCCCATGGTCACCAGCAAGCCGACGCACAACATGGTCAATGCGGCCATGCCTTTATTGCCGCCGAACAAAGCCATGCTGTGTTCGACCAAAGGCTGAATCTCGCCGGTTGCGTTCATTACGGCGGCGAAACCTTGTGCCGCAATCATAATAAAGCCGACCATCGCCATCATTTTGATGCCTTCGCCGAACACATCGCTGGCGGCGGAGCGGTTCATCACGCCCAACATCATAAACACGGCAAAGCCCAACATAGCGCCCAATACCAGCGAACCATCATACGAAAGCTGAATAGCAAAACACACGGCAATCGCCACGGCCGCCACCAAGCTGCGATAGGTTGACGGCTCTTGTTGTTGCACTGCCGCACGGTTGTCTTCCGTGTCAGTGGTATTGTTTTGATAAATGCGTGGTTTGCGGTAGTGCAAAAAGGCCAGCAGTAAGCCGAATACCATGCCCAAAGCCGGAATTGCCATTGCGTGCATCACATTGATGCCGCTGGTGTCCATGCCTGCCGAACGGATATTGCCCAACATGATGTCGTTCAAGAAGATGGAGCCGAAACCGTAAGGCAGGAACATATAAGTCGTTACCAAGCCAAACGTAATCACGCAGGCCACCAAGCGGCGGTCGAGTTTTAAACGGTTGAACACCAACAGCAGCGGGGGAATAATCATCGGAATAAACGCAATATGAATCGGCACAACGTTTTGGCTCATCACGCCCATGCACAAAATAATCGCCAGCAGCAGCCATTTGACCGCGCCTTCGCCTTTCGCATTGCCTTTGCCGCCGTTGAGCTTGCGGATAATCACGCCGGCGAGCTGTTGCGGCAGGCCGGAATGCGTGATGGCCATGGCAAACGCACCGAGCATGGCATAAGACAGCGCGATTTGTGCCCCGCCTTTCAGGCCTTCGTTAAAAACAGGAATAATCCCTTGCTGCACCACATCTCCGGCCGCGTTGGTTACATTCTCCAAAGGCATACCGGCCACCAAACCGCCGACAAACGCGCCGACAGCCAAGCTGAGCACCACATGCACGCGCGATAAAGACAGCACAAGCATGATAATGACCGCAATTACAACCGCATTCATATCGTTCTCCGTTGTTTCAGACGGCCTGTTATGTAAAAACAGGCAATCATCTGTTTACATATTACAAATAAACATCATAACCCAAGCATGAAGCCTTTGCAAAAAACGGCAGGCCGTCTGAAACCCAGATTATCAACTTTCAGACGGCCTGAAGTAATTTCTTGTTTTATGTTTCAATATGGTATGCGGTTTATCACCGAAATTAAGATATTCAAAAATAGCCAAAAAACGCGCGCTTCCTATTCTTTGCATATTGTATAAATGTTAAAATCGACATAATGCTCTATTCTTAGGTTTGTAGCTGAAACTAAGCAGTTATTTATAAAATCTAATTCAATAATACACAAACAAAGGAAAGAAACTATGGATATTCTGACGCGGCTGCACAATCTGCCTCCCACCCGCTTTCATTACAAACTTTTAGTGCTGGTCGGCATAGGCTGGCTGTTTGATGCCATGGATACAGGTTTGGTGTCGTTTGTATTGCCGGCTTTGGGCAAAGATTGGGCGCTGGCTCCGGCGCAGTTGGGCTGGATTGTCAGCATTGCCTTTGTCGGCATGGCTTTGGGCGCAGTATTCAGCGGCTGGCTGGCGGACAGGTTCGGACGGAAAACCGTTTTTGCCGGTACGATGGTGGTGTACAGCATTGCCACAGGCTTGTGCGCACTCGCGCCTGACTTGGCGGTTTTGCTGGTGTGCCGCTTTTTTGTCGGTGTCGGTTTGGGTGGCCAACTGCCCGTCGCCGTGTCGCTGGTCAGCGAATATGCGCCGCCGAAAGTACGCGGCCGTTTTATTGTGTTGTTGGAAAGCTTTTGGGGCTTGGGCTGGCTCTCGGCCGCGCTGGTGTCTTATTTCTTTATTCCGCAAACCGGCTGGCACAGCGCGTTTTTATTCGGCGCCTTACCCCTGTTTTATGTGCCGTTGGTGTTGAAGTTTGTTCCCGAATCCGTGCCTTACTTGCTTTCCCGCGGCAAAACCAACGAAGCGCACCGTTTGGTATCCGCGCTGGAAACTCAATCGAGCATCACGCCGCCGACAGAAGCCGTTGCCGCCCCGGCCGCCCCACGCGAACGCATCCGCTTCGTCCAACTTTGGCAACATCCGTTTGCACGGCGCACGCTGATGCTGTGGCTGGTTTGGTTCGGCATTGTGTTTTCGTATTACGGCATTTTCACTTGGTTGCCAAAATTGCTGGTCGAGCAGGGCAATACCGTGGTCAAAACCTTTGAATATGTGCTGGTGATGATTGTTGCGCAACTGCCCGGCTATATTGCCGCCGCGGCTTTGGTGGAAAGAATCGGCCGCAAAGCAACGCTGGCAGGCTTTCTGGCCGCTTGCGCCGTGTGCGCATGGTTTTTCGGGCAAAGCACAACTGCGACCGAAGTCATGATTTGGGGCAGCATGATGTCCTTCTTCAACTTGGGCGCATGGGGCGTTTTGTACACCTACACCCCCGAACTCTACCCCTTGCGCTTCCGTGCCTTCGCATCCGGCTGGGCAGGCGCCATCGGCCGCGTCGGCGGCATACTCGCGCCCATGGTAGTGGCGGAGATGGTGGGCAACAGCGGCGGCTTCGGCAATATCTTTATGATGTTTGCGCTGGTTATGCTGCTGATTGTGGCGGTAATCTTGGTATTGGGTGAAGAAACCAAAGGCCGTACGCTGGAAGACATCAGTCAATAAAAGATAGACATGAAAAGGCCGTCTGAAAAATATTTTCAGACGGCCTTTTTTATTTTGAGTATGTAATTTTGATACATTGATTTTCTGTTCTTATTTTAATATGCGGGGAAAGCGACCAAGAATGACCGTCTTCGGTTGCGTGAAAATAAAGTCATTATACTTCAATAAATTAAAATGAATAAATGATAAAGAGGTCGTCTGAAAAGTTCAATTATGGTTTGTGATGTAGGTCAAAGTAGAATGTAACTAAATTACTTATAGTTATCGTAGTGAAAATTTATTGACTTTATTGCCACCTTATATCAAGGAGATACACCATGAACGCATCAGCTGACAATGTCGTCAGCCCCGCCGTAGCCGAGGTCAACAGTTTGGTTGAAAAGGGTTTGCGCTCGTTGGACGAGTTTCGCAAGCTGAATCAGGAGCAGATTGATTATATCGTTGCCAAAGCCTCCATTGCTGCGCTGAACAAACATGGTGTACTCGCCATGCACGCGGTCGAAGAAACGGGACGTGGTGTATTTGAAGACAAGGCGACCAAAAACCTGTTTGCCTGCGAAAACGTCGTGCGCCGCCTGCGCGATTTGAAAACCGTGGGCGTCATCAGCGAAGACGATGTAACCGGCATTACCGAAATCGCCGATCCGGTCGGGGTCGTCTGCGGTATCGTGCCGACCACCAATCCGACTTCCACCACCATTTTCAAATCCCTGATTGCGCTGAAAACCCGCAATCCGATTATTTTCTCGTTCCACCCTTCCGCCCAGCAGTGTTCCACCCTTCCGCCCAGCAGTGTTCCGCCCACGCCGCCCAAATCGTGCATGATGCCGCGATTGCCGCCGGCGCGCCGGAAAACTGCATCCAGTGGATTGAAAAACCGTCTATGGAAGGCACTTCCGCGCTGATGAAGCATCCGGGCGTGGCGACGATTTTGGCGACCAGCGGCAATGCGATGGTGGAAGCCGCTTATTCCTGCGGCAAACCCACGCTCGGCGTCGGTGCGGGCAACGTGCCTGCCTATGTTGAAAAAAACGGCAAACATCCAGCAGGCGGCACACGACATCGTGATGTCCAAAGCGTTCGACAACGGCATGATTTGCGCCAGCGAACAAGCCGTTATCGCCGACAAAGAGATTTATAAAGAGCTGGTCGAAGAGTTCAAATCCTACGGCGTGTACTTTGCCAACAAAAAAGAAAAAGCCATGCTCGAAGACTTCATCTTCGGCGTTACAGCAAACTGCGCCAACTGCGGCGGCGCGAAACTCAATGCTGCCGTGGTGGGCAAACCGGCGGCGTGGATTGCCGAACAGGCTGGGTTTAAAGTTCCCGAAAAAACCAACATCATCATCGCCGAATGCCGAGAAGTCGGTCCCAACGAGCCGCTGACCCGCGAAAAACTTTCGCCTGTGTTGGCCATGATTAAGGCAGATTCGACCGAACAAGGTTTGCAGTTCGCCGAAGAAATGGTTGCCTTTGACGGTTTGGGACACTCCGCCGCCATCCATACTGCCGACGAAGAATTGGTCAAAACGTTCGGCTCCCGCGTCAAAGCGCTGCGCGTGATTTGGAATTCGCCTTCCACCTTCGGCGGCATCGGCGACGTGTACAACGCCTTCCTGCCTTCCCTGACCTTGGGCTGCGGCTCTTACGGCAAAAACTCCGTCTGGGCAATGTCAGCGCAGTCAACCTGTTAAACATCAAAAAAGTAGGCCGTCGGAGAAACAACATGCAATGGTTCAAAGTACCCGCCAAAATCTATTTCGAGCGCGATTCCATCCAATATCTGCAAGACATGAAAGACTGTGAAAAAGTCATGATTGTGACCGACCGTTCGATGGTCGATTTGGGCTTCGTCGATAAAGTGACCCACCAGCTCTACCAACGTAAAAACAAAGTAACTATCCAGCTTTTCACCGACATCGAGGCCGATCCGAGCGTCCAAACCATCTATAAAGGCACCGATTTGATGCGCAGCTTCCAGTCCGACACCATCATCGCGCTGGGCGGCGGCTCGCCGATGGACGCGGCAAAAGCCATGTGGCTCTTCTACGAACAGTCCCAAGTCGACTTTGAAGACCTCGTCCAGAAATTCATGGACATCCGCAAACGCGCCTTCCGCTTCCCCGAATTGGGCCGCAAAGCCAAATTCATCGGCATCCCCACCACATCGGGCACCGGCTCCGAAGTCACGCCGTTTACCGTCATCAGCGACGGCGACAAAAAATACCCCATCGCCGACTACTCGCTGACCCCGACCATCGCCGTCGTCGATCCCGCGTTTACCATGACCGTTCCCGCCGGCGTAACCGCCGACACCGGTCTGGACGTACTGACCCACGCCGTAGAAGCATGCGTTTCCGTACTTGCCAACGACTTTACCGACGGCCTCGCCCTGCAAGCCATCAAGCTCGTGTTCCAATACCTCGAACGCTCCTACAAACACGGTGCGGCTGATCCAGAAGCGCGTGAGCATATGCACAATGCCTCCACCATCGCAGGCATGGCGTTTGCCAATGCGTTCTTGGGTATCAACCACTCGATGGCGTACAAAATCGGCGGTAAATATCATGTTCCGCACGGCCGCGCCAACGCCATCCTGCTGCCGCACGTCATCCGCTACAACGGCACGCGCCCGCAGAAAACCGCCACTTGGCCGAAGTACAACTACTACAAAGCCGATCTGAAATATCAGGAAATTGCCCGTACTTTAGGCCTGCCATGCAGCACACCGGCAGAAGGCGTCGAATCCTTCGCCCGCGCCTGCCATGAGCTGGCGGTCAACGTCGGCATCAAAATGTCTTTGAAAGAGCAGGGCATCGATGAGAAAACCTTCCTCGACGGCAGAAAAGAGCTGGCTATGATGTCTTTTGAAGACCAATGCACCCCGGCCAACCCACGCCTCGCCATGGTGGCCGATATGGAAGAAATCCTGACCAAAGCTTATTACGGCGAATAAAATCGGGCAGATAAAAAGGCCGTCTGAAACCTGACTATAGGGTTTCAGACGGCCTTTCTTTATTCGGCTAAACCTTGTTTTTATCAAAGCAAAGGTTTTCATTTGAATACGATGGTTCAAAAATATCTTTATACTTTTGATTTAATTGAAAACCTTACGTTTAAATGAAATAACGGTTGGGCTTGAAAGCCAAAATAAAAGGCCGTCTGAAAACCAAGTTTCAGACGGCCTTTATCCGTATGGCTAAACCTTAAAAGCGGTTTAGACGACGATATTCACCAAGCGTCCGGGAACGACGATGATTTTCTTCGCAGGCTTGCCTTCCATGAATTTCACCGCGCCTTCGGTGGCGAGTGCGGCGGCTTCGAGATCGGCTTTGGAGGCGTCGGCGGCGACGGTGATTTTGCCGCGCAGTTTGCCGTTGACTTGAACCATCACTTCGATTTCGGATTTGACCAAGGCGGCTTCGTCGACTGTCGGCCAGCCTGCTTCCCACAGTTTCGCGCTATTCAATTCGCTCCACAGGGTTTCGCAGATGTGCGGCACGATGGGCCACAGCAGGCGTACGGCGGTTTCCAATACTTCTTGGGCGACGGCGCGGCCTTGTTCGCTGCCGGTGTCGGTTTTGTCGTATTGGTTGAGCAGTTCCATCACGGCGGCGATGGCGGTGTTGAACTGCTGGCGGCGGCCGTAGTCGTCGCTGACTTTGGCGGTGGTGGCGTGCAGTTTGTGGCGCAGGTCTTTGAGTTCTTTAGATAAACCGTCTTGGTTGCCTGCAAACGCTTTGACTGCGCCGCCTTGTTTCAGGTGTTCGTAAACGGTGCGCCACAGACGGCGCAGGAAGCGGTGTGCGCCTTCGACGCCGCTGTCGCTCCATTCGAGGGACTGTTCGGGTGGTGCGGCGAACATCATAAACAGACGGGCGGTGTCCGCACCGTAGGCGTTAATCAGTTCTTGCGGATCGACGCCGTTGTTTTTGGACTTGGACATTTTTTCCGTGCCGCTGATGACAACGGGCAGTCCGTCGGCTTTGAGGACGGCGGAAACGGGGCGGCCTTTGTCGTCGAAAGTCAGCTCGACATCGGCGGGGTTGATCCAGTCTTTGCTGCCGTTGGCATTTTCGCGGTAGTAGGTTTCGCAGACGACCATGCCTTGCGTGAGCAGGCGTTCGAACGGTTCGTCCACGCTGACCAAGTCTTCGTCGCGCATCAGTTTGGTGAAGAAGCGCGCGTACAAGAGGTGCAGAATCGCGTGTTCGATACCGCCGATGTATTGGTCGACCGCGCCCCAGTATTTCGCGGCTTCAGTCGATACCATGCCTTCTGCGAACTTGGGCGACATGTAGCGGAAGAAATACCAGCTCGATTCCATGAAGGTGTCCATGGTGTCGGTTTCGCGTTTCGCCGCGCCGCCGCAGCATGGGCAGGTGGTTTCGTAAAACTCGGGCATTTTTGCCAAAGGCGAACCCATGCCGTCGGGTACGACGTTTTCAGGCAGGACGACGGGCAGTTGGTCGTCGGGGACGGGGACGTCGCCGCATTTTTCGCAATGGACGATGGGAATCGGGCAGCCCCAGTAGCGTTGGCGCGAAATGCCCCAGTCGCGCAGGCGGTATTGGGTTTTCGGTTCGCCTGCGTCTTGGCTTTGCAACTTGGCGGCAATGGCATCGAATGCCGTCTGAAAATTCATGCCGTCCAAGTCGCCGCTGTTGACCAATACGCCGTTTTCTTTGTCGCCGTACCATTCTTGCCATTGGTTTGCGTCGAATGCGTTGTCGCCGATGGCAATGACTTGTTTTTTCAGAAGATTGTATTTGGTGGCGAACTCGAAATCGCGTTCGTCGTGCGCCGGAACCGCCATCACCGCGCCGTCTCCGTAGCCCCATAATACATAGTTGGCAATCCACACTTCCAGCTTGTCGCCGTTGAGCGGGTTGACGACGTAGCGGCCGGTCGGCACGCCTTTTTTCTCCATCGTCGCCATATCGGCTTCGGCAACCGAGCCGGCTTTGCATTCGGCGATAAATGCCTGCAATTCGGGTTTGTCGGCGGCTGCGGCGGTTGCCAGCGGATGCTCGGCGGCAACGGCAACATAAGTCGCGCCCATCAGCGTGTCGGGACGGGTGGTATAAACTTGCAGGAATTTCGCGTAATCGCCTTCCAAACCTTGTTTGCTGTCGTCTGAAACGGCAAAGCGTACGGTCATACCGCGAGATTTGCCGATCCAGTTGCGCTGCATGGTTTTGACTTGTTCCGGCCAGTGTTCCAGCTTGTCCAAGTCGTTGAGCAGCTCTTCGGCGTAATCGGTGATTTTGAAGTAATACATCGGGATTTCGCGTTTTTCGATCAACGCGCCCGAACGCCAACCGCGCCCGTCGATGACTTGCTCGTTGGCAAGCACGGTTTGATCGACAGGGTCCCAGTTTACTGTACCGTTTTTGCGATAGACGATGCCTTTTTCAAACAGCTTGGTAAACAGCCATTGTTCCCAGCGGTAGTATTCGGGTTTGCAGGTGGCGATTTCGCGTTCCCAGTCAATTGCAAAGCCCAGGCTTTTGAGCTGGGTTTTCATGTATTCGATGTTGTCGTAAGTCCATGCGGCAGGGGCGACATTGTTTTTCATCGCCGCGTTTTCCGCAGGCATACCGAACGCGTCCCAACCCATAGGCTGCATGACGTTGAAGCCGTTTAAGAGTTTGAAGCGGCTCAATACGTCGCCGATGGTGTAGTTGCGCACATGCCCCATGTGCAGCTTGCCGCTGGGGTAGGGGAACATGGAGAGGCAGTAGTATTTTGGTTTGGAAGCGTCTTCGGAGACGTTGAAAATACGGGCGTCGTCCCATTTTTTCTGCGCCGCAGGCTCAATGGCGGCGGGTTGATATTGTTCTTGCATGATGTTTCGCTTTATACAAAGGCGTTGGAAAATAAAATCAAACGCAGATTATAGCGGATTCAGAAGCGGATTGCTTGTGTCGTAACATCATGTCAAACCGCTTTGGCATTGTTGTTTCCCGTTTGTTTTGACATGGAAGAACGCAAACAATCAAAAGGCCGTCTGAAAACAGGGTTTCAGACGGCCTGAGTATGAAAGGTTAACGGTAAGTCTGGCAACGGACGGCTTCTTCCTTGCAGAACATTTCCGCGTGCTGGCGGCGGCATTGCTGAATCACATCCAAGCGTGCGCGGCCGCGGTTGACGTTTTCGGTACGGAATGTGTCGGTAAATGCCGACAACGCGCATACATGAACTTCGTTGTTTCTGCGTGCGGAACGCTCGTCCAAACGTTCGCTCAGCAGGCGGTTTGCTTGGGCAGTCAGTTTGGCTACTTGGCGCTCCAGTGCCGCAATGCGTTCGCTGTCGGACGGCGCGGCTTGGACAGCGGTCGCCATCAGCATCAGGCATAAAAAGGAAGCGGTTTTTTCATTATAGAGGAAGTCTTTCAAAGATAAAAATGGTAAGAATATTATAAAAATGTATCATAGTTGACTGTTCATAGTCCTACTGCAACAAACAAAAAGTGCAGAGGATGAATGATTAGGACACAATTACAACTATGCTAACTTGCAAAAAAGATTGACTTTATTTTTTTTTTCTTAGAATAGGGCTGTGACGATAACTCAATATTAAAGGTTGATTAGCATGAAAAATGCATTAAGTTTATTGGTAGTATTAGCACTATCTGCCTGTGGGGTGGTAGGTAATAAAACTATTTCGGACAATACATTAAAAAATAAAGCCGCATTTGCACTGAACGTTCCTGCTGAACGTATAACGATTTCCAATCGTCATGGTGACGTGGATTCAGTAAAATTTGTGGCAACGACAGGTGGTAGATCATATTCTTGCTATGTAACTACTGTGATGGGCGCTGTCTCTTCTGATGCATTGTGCTCTGGTTCAAATGTTCATGCAAACAAAGGCAAAAAAGGATCACAAGGCAATCCAAGTTGTAATGCTTTATTAAAAGCTGCAGGTCGCTGTTAATCGTTAGTGATTGTCATAAATTATTTATTCAGAAAGGTTGTCTAAGTTATCTTAGACAACCTTTCTGATTTATAACTATTCTTTGCACTTGAGTTTTTTACCTTCCGCCCACATATCCGACCCAGTTCAAATTTATTCAAAACACTATCAAAATTATGAGTACCCAAGATTATTACGAAACCCTTGGTGTTGCCCGCAGCGCTAGCGACGATGAAATCAAAAAAGCCTACCGCAAGCTGGCAATGAAATACCATCCCGACCGCAACCCTGACAACAAAGAAGCGGAAGAAAAATTTAAAGAAGTCCAAAAAGCTTACGACACCTTGTCTGACAAGGAAAAACGTACCATGTACGACCAATACGGCCATGCCGCGTTCGAGCAGGGCGCAGGTGCGGGCGGATTCGGTGGCTTTGGCGGTTTCGGCGGCCAAGGCGGATTCGGTGGTGCGCAAGGCTTCGATTTTTCCGATATTTTCAGCCAAATGTTCGGCGGTGGCGGCAGCGCAGGCGGCCGTCAGCCGGATTACAGCGGCGCGGACTTGCAAGTCGGCATAGAGATTTCGCTTGAAGAAGCCGCCAAAGGCGTGAAAAAACGCATCAACATTCCGACTTACGAAGAATGTGATGTCTGCCACGGCTCAGGTGCCAAACCGGGCACATCTGCATCGACTTGTTCGACCTGTCACGGCTCAGGTACGGTACACGTCCGCCAAGCCATTTTCCAAATGCAGCAGACTTGTCCGACTTGTCACGGTACAGGCAAAGAAATCAAAGATCCTTGCGTCAAATGCCGTGGCGAAGGCCGCACCAAAACCAGCAAAACGGTTGAAGTCAACATTCCGGCAGGTATTGACGACGGTCAACGCATCCGCTTGAGCGGCGAGGGCGAGCCGGGTCAACACGGCGCACCGGCAGGCGATTTGTACGTCAATGTCCGCGTAAAACAGCACAAAATTTTCGAGCGCAACGGCTTGGACCTGCATTGCGAACTGCCGATCAGCTTTGCCATTGCCGCATTGGGCGGCGAAGTCGAAGTGCCGACTTTGGACGGCAAAGTCAAACTGCACATTCCGAAAGAAACGCAAACCGGCCGCCGTATGCGCGTGAAAGGCAAAGGCATCAAGTCTCTGCGTTCCAGCTCGACCGGCGATTTATACTGCCACATTTTGGTCGAAACGCCGGTCAACCTGACCGATCGTCAGAAAGAGTTGCTGGAAGAATTTGAAAAAATCTCCTCCGGCCTCGACCTCAGCCAAACCCCGCGCAAAAAATCGTTTTGGGAAAAAGTAGGCGATTTGTTCTCCGATAATTAATCGCTTTAGAAAGGCCGTCTGAAACCTGCTTGAATCAGGTTTCAGACGGCCTTTTGTTTTTCTTTTTATTGCTTCAAGCTATGGTTTGCCTTACAATTCCCGCTTCACTCTTACGGGAGTAGCCATTCGGCGCAATGCCGAAACCGTTGTCAACATAATCGGCTTATGCGGCCGTGGCAGCGGTATCTTCTCTGCTTTATCGGAAGACAGGCAAGACGTAAGCGTTGTCCATACCCTTGCGGGCGGTATGCACAGCGCTTTCTGTTTGCCCGCTTTTCGGTTGAGTATCTTAAATCATGGAAGCTTTTTTCTCCTCGACGCTGGGCGTTGCCATTGCCGAAATCGGCGATAAAACGCAATTGCTCGCGCTCTTTTTGGCAGCACGTTTTGCCCACAAAAACGCGATTGTTGCCGGTATCTTTATTGCAACCCTGTTGAACCATCTTGTTTCAGCCGCACTCGGTGTCTGGCTGGCATCCGCTATTTCGCCCGAAGTCATGAAATGGGTGGTCGGCGGCAGCTTTATTGCGGTCGGCTTATGGCTGCTGTTGCCGGACAAAGACGAAGACCCTGATAGTAAGTGGTTGAAATACGGCGCATTTACAGCAACGGTCGTCCTGTTTTTCTTGGCAGAAATCGGCGATAAAACGCAAATTGCAACAGTTCTTTTGGCGGCAAAATACCAATCTATCCTGCTGGTCGTGGTCGGCAGTATTGCAGGTTTGATGATTGCTTCTGTGCCTGCCGTGTATTTGGGCGAAATGCTGATGCGCAAAATTCCGGCCAAAGCAGTGCGCATTGCTGCGTGTATCTTGTTCTGCCTGCTGGGTATTTTGACCCTGCTTGGCGACGGTATTGTGTTGAAGGCCGTCTGAAATGTGGGACATTGTTTTTGAGCACAAAGACTTTGTGGTCATCAATAAGCCTTGCGGCGTATCGGTGCACAGTGAATCGGAAGGGGATGTTTGCCTGACCGCTTCGCTGGCGCAGCAGCTCGGCGTTGAACGCGTGTGGTTGATTCACCGTTTGGATAAAGCCACTAGCGGCTTATTGCTGTTTGCGTTAAACCGCGACAGCGCGGCGGCTTTGTCGGCACAGTTTGCCGAGAAAACCATGCGTAAAATTTATTTGGCACTCGGTACGCACAAGCCGGCGAAAAAGCAGGGCTGGGTGAAAGGCGGTATGGCGCGTTCGCGGCGCGGTACATGGAGGCTGACGCGTGATGAGGATAATTTTGCCGTTACCCGTTTCAGCAGCCAAAGCCTGAAGCCCGGTTTGCGCCTGTTTGTGTTGCAACCGTTTACCGGCAAAACCCATCAACTGCGCGTGGCCATGAAAAGCATAGGCAGTCCGATTTTGGGCGATACGCTGTATGGCGGCGATGAGGCGGAACATCTGTTTCTGCACGCTTGGCGTTTGGTTTTCGACTATCGCGGCGAGCATTTCGATATTCGGGTTGCGCCTGATAAGACATGGCTGTCTGAAATCGATTTGTCGGCGTGTTTGGGTTCGGATGAATCCGAATAGAAGCAGTGAAATTTTTGTGTATATTAAAATTAAAAAAGGCCGTCTGAAAATTGTTCAGACGGCCTTTTGATTATTTCAAGTTTACATTTCCAATTCGTTCAAACCCGGCAAGTCGGCAAAACAGCGGTCATGTGTGATTTGGCAGAAGTTGTCCAGATAGCCTTTGTTGGCATCTTCCGTACGAATGGCTGCATAAAGTTTGCTTTGCAGGCCGTCTGAAGTGATTTTTCGGTGGACGACGTAGCCTTTTTCCAGATACGGCATGACTGTCCAATAGGGCAGGGCGGCGATGCCGCGTTTGCTGGCAACCAGTTGAATAATGGCGATGGTCAGCTCGCTATGGCGGCGCGGCGGATTAATGCCTTTGGGTAGCAGCACTTTTTTGGGCAAATCCAGCATTTCGTCGGGGACGGGATAAGTAATTAAGGTTTCGTCGATGAAGTCTTTGGCTTCCCAAACGTCTTTGTCGGCAAGCGGGTGGTCTTCTGCGCAGATGCCGACCATTTCATAGGCAAACAGGGGACGGTAGCTGATACCGTTGAGCGGCTCGGCTTCGGAAACGATGGCAAGGTCGGCACGGTGTTGCAGCAGCAGGCCGACCGGATCGGCTTGGAAGCCGGAAACGATGTCCAATTCAACTTGCGGCCATAACGGGCGGAACTCGCCCATGGCAGGCATCAGCCAGTCAAAGCAGGTGTGGCATTCGACGGCAAGCCTGAGTTCGCCGGCTTCGCCTTCGATAATCCGTACCAAATCACGTTCGGCGGCGGCAACCTGCGGCAACAGCTCGCGCGCCAGTTGCAATAGGCGCATACCGGCCGGAGTGAAGCGCAAAGGTGTGGATTTACGTTCAAACAACGGCGTTTCGTAATAATTTTCCAAGGCGCGGATTTGGTGCGACAGGGCGGATTGGGTCAGGAAAACCCGTTTGGCGGCAAGGGAAACACTGCCGGTTTCTTCTAAAGCCAGCAAGGTTTTGAGATGACGCAATTCGATAATAGAGTCCATGTGTTTTCAGACGGCCTGTGGGTAAGGTGGGTATATTAAAATAATTCATGATGATGTGCAAATGATTAATGTTGGGAATGATTGCTGAAATCGGAATGTAAGAATTTGAGGTATAAACAGATTTTGCGGTTAGAATGCGAAGCTGTTTTTGAAGATAGATATAAGGAGCGGAATATGGCTTTACGCCGCGAAATTTTGGCTTGGTGCGATGAGACATTGCAGGTAGGGCTGTTTAAGGACTATGCGCCCAACGGTTTGCAGGTTGAAGGCAAAGAAGAAGTTGCCAAAATCGCCACTTCTGTTACCGCCAGCAAAGCTGCAATCGATTTTGCCGTAGGGCAGGGGGCAGATCTGCTTTTGGTTCACCACGGCATGTTTTGGAAAAGCGAGCCTGTCACGATTACCGGTTGGAAAAAAGCACGCATTGAAACCTTGCTGCAACACCAAATCAATATGGCGGGCTACCACCTGCCGCTGGATGCGCACCCGCAACTAGGCAATAACGCGCAGTTGGCCGAGAAACTCGATTGGGTGCTCGAAAAACAATTCGGCGAGCAAAATCTGTTGAATACAGGCCGTCTGAAAACCACGCAAACATTGGCGCAGTTGTCTGAACGCATTGAGGCGGTATTCGGCCGCAAGCCGACCGTTATCGGTGATTTTGAACGCGAAATCAAACGTATTGCCTGGTGCAGCGGCGGTGCGCAGGGATTTTTTCAGACGGCAGTAGACGAAGGTGTCGATGCGTATCTGACCGGTGAAATTTCCGAAGCGCAATATCATCTTGCCAATGAAACGGGTGTGGCATTTATCAGTGCCGGCCACCATGCGACCGAACGTTACGGCGTACGCGCCTTAGGCGATGCCGTGGCAGAAAAATTCGGTATCAAAGTGGTTCACTTTGATGAAAACAATCCTGCTTGAGTATTGAGAAATATCATAAAACTTTACCTTATTTTAAATAATGCTTTGAGTATTACAACAAACTAGGTAGAATTACGCTGTTTAATGGCTCGGTATTCCCAAAATTTTAGGACGACTGAATAATGGATAATCAAGAAATCAACAACGGCCGCCGCCGTTTCCTGACACTGGCTACATGCGGTGCAGGCGGTGTGGCGGCTCTGGGCGTAGCTACGCCTTTCGTGGCCAGCTTCTTCCCATCGGAGAAAGCTAAGGCTGCCGGTGCTGCTGTCGAAGTAGATGTCAGCAAAATCGAAGCAGGTCAAATGCTGACTGCCGAATGGCAGGGCAAACCGATTTGGCTGGTCAATCGCACAGATCAACAGCTCAAAGACTTGAAAAGTTTGAATGGCGCAGTTACGGATCCTAATTCCGATGTGGATCATCAGCCCGAAAACTGTAAAAACGAGCACCGTTCGATCAAACCGAACCTCCTCGTCGCTATCGGTATCTGTACCCACCTGGGTTGCTCTCCGACTTACCGTCCCGACGTTGCCCCTGCGGATTTGGGCGCAGACTGGAAAGGCGGCTTCTTCTGCCCTTGCCACGGTTCGAAATTCGACATGGCAGGCCGCGTGTATAAAGGTGTTCCTGCACCGACCAACTTGGTTGTACCGCCTTACAAATATCTGAGCGATACGACTGTTTTGGTGGGCGAAGACTAAAAATAAGGAACGATAATTATGGCAAACCAAACCAATAGCAAAGCAAAAGCATTGTTAGGCTGGATGGACGATCGCTTCCCTCTGTCTAAAATGTGGAATGAGCATTTGGCTCAATACTATGCGCCGAAGAACTTCAACTTCTGGTATTACTTCGGCTCTTTGGCTCTGCTCGTCCTTGTAATTCAAATCGTCAGCGGTATTTTCCTGACCATGAACTACAAACCGGACGGCAACCTTAACGCCTACCATCTGCCTGCTGCCTTTACCGCAGTAGAGTACATCATGCGCGACGTGTCCGGCGGCTGGATTATCCGCTATATGCACTCCACCGGCGCATCTTTCTTCTTCATCGTCGTTTATCTGCACATGTTCCGTGGTCTGATTTACGGTTCGTACAAAAAACCTCGTGAATTGGTGTGGATTTTCGGTTCCCTGATTTTCTTGGCATTGATGGCAGAAGCCTTTATGGGTTACCTGTTGCCTTGGGGTCAAATGTCCTTCTGGGGTGCGCAGGTAATTATTAACCTGTTCTCGGCCATCCCTGTTATCGGTCCTGATTTGTCCACTTGGATCCGCGGTGACTTCAACGTTTCCGACGTTACTCTGAACCGCTTCTTCGCCCTGCACGTTATCGCTGTACCTTTGGTATTGCTCGGCTTGGTCGTGGCACACATCATCGCCCTGCACGAAGTGGGTTCTAACAACCCTGATGGTGTTGAAATCAAGAAAAACAAAGACGAAAACGGTATTCCACGCGATGGTATCCCCTTCCATCCTTACTACACCGTTAAAGACATCTTGGGCGTCGTTGTATTCCTGATTGTCTTCTGTTCTGTGTTGTTCTTTGCACCTGAAGGCGGCGGTTACTTCTTGGAAGCGCCAAACTTCGATGCAGCGAATGCGCTGAAAACACCTCCGCACATTGCGCCGGTATGGTACTTCACTCCGTTCTACGCAATTCTGCGTGCGATTCCTTCCTTTGCCGGTACTCAGGTATGGGGTGTAATCGGTATGGGTGCAGCAGTTGTATTGATCGCCTTGTTGCCTTGGTTGGATAAAGGCGAGGTTAAATCTGTCCGCTATCGCGGCCCAATCTTCAAAACGGCGTTGGTTCTGTTCATTATTGCCTTCATCGGTTTGGGTATTTTGGGTGCAATGGTAGCAACTGATACTCGTACTTTGGTTGCACGTATCCTGTCTTTCGTCTACTTTGCATTCTTCCTGGGTATGCCGTTCTATACCAAACTGGATACCAACAAACCAGTTCCTGAACGCGTAACCATGAGCACTACTAAACAAAAAATTATGTTCTTTGTTTACATCGGTATTACCGTTGTTGGTGCTTACTTGTTTGCAACCAATATCTGATGAGGGCAGCGAAAATGAAACAAGCTCTGAAAAACTGGTTTGCTGCCTTATTGCTGGCAGTACCTATGAGTGCAGCCGTCGCCAGCGGCGGCGGACACTACGAAAAAGTCGATATCGACCTGCGTGACCAAGTCAGCCTGCAGCACGGTGCGCAAATCTTTACAAACTACTGTTTGTCTTGCCACTCTGCAAGCGGTATGCGCTTCAACCGTCTGAAAGACATCGGTTTGACTGAAGATGAAATCAAGAAAAACCTGATGTTCACAACAGACAACGTTGGTGATGTCATGGTAGCGGCAATGGATCCGAAAGATGCCTCCAAATGGTTGGGTGCGCCTCCGCCGGATTTGACCCTGATTGCCCGTTCTAAGGGTGCAGACTACCTGTACGCCTATATGCGCGGCTTCTATAAAGACCCAACTCGTCCGACTGGTTGGAACAATACTGTTTTGGCTGGTGCGAGTATGCCTCACCCATTGTGGCAGCAACAAGGTGTTCAAGCCGTTGAGTTGGATGCCAAAGGTCAGCCCGTTATGATTAAAGACGAGCATGGCAACCTGACTCCTAAGCTGTATTGGGAATCTACTGGTCTGCAAAGCCGTCGCCTGCCTAACGGTAAAGTGATCCAAAAAGAGTACGATACTTATGTGCGCGACTTGGTGAACTACTTGGTGTACATGGGCGAGCCTGCTCAGTTGCAACGCCACCGCATCGGCTACATGGTTCTGGCATTCCTGTTTGCGGTAATGCTGCCATTGGCTTACTTCCTGAAAAAAGAATTCTGGAAAGACGTTCACTAATTCTTTTGAATCAAAAAAGGCAAACCTGTTTCAGGTTTGCCTTTTTTGTTTGTGAAATTGGTTTATGCGAAAATAATGTAAATTTTAAAATTACTTAATATAAACAACATGATATGTGAAATTTCTGGATTAAGTGTTTGAAATTATGTATAATTCTTTCTGAATTTTTATAAGGCTTAAGGCCGTCTGAAAAGATTTATCAGGAGTAAAAGATTATGATGACATTGTATTCAGGTATTACTTGTCCATTCAGCCAGCGCTGCCGTTTTGTGCTGTACGAAAAAGGCATGGATTTTGAAATCAAAGATGTGGACGTGTTCAATAAACCTGAAGACTTGGCTTTGATGAATCCGTATAACCAAGTACCGGTTCTGGTTGAGCGTGATTTGATTTTGCACGAATCAAACATTATCAACGAATACATTGACGAGCGTTTCCCTCATCCTCAGTTGATGCCGGGCGATCCTGTTATGCGCGGTCGCGGCCGTTTGGTGCTGTACCGTATGGAAAAAGAATTGTTCAGCTTGGTGCAAGTGTTGGAAAACCCTGAATCTACCAATAAAGAACAAGCTAAAGCGCGTGAAGCCATTGGCAATGGTTTGACACTGTTGGCACCATCTTTTACTAAAAACAAATACATCTTGGGCGACGACTTCTCCATGATTGATGTTGCCTTGTCTCCACTGTTGTGGCGTTTGGACTATTACGACATCAAACTGGGTAAATCTGCTGCGCCTTTGCTGAAATACGCCGAGCGTATTTTCCAACGCGAAGCCTTCATTGAAGCATTAACGCCGGCTGAAAAAGCCATGCGCCGCTAAAGGACGGATCTATGGCAACTTCAACCAAACCGTATTTGTTGCGTGCTTTGTATGAATGGTGCTTGGATAATAACCAAACACCGCACATCGTGGCTTGGGTAAATGAACATACCCGTGTGCCGATGCAGTATGTGCGTGACAATGAAATTGTTTTAAATATTGGTCCTACCGCCAGCCATAACTTGAATATCGACAACGAATGGGTCAATTTCTCTGCCCGCTTTTCCGGCGTAGCGCACGAGATTTGGATTCCGGTCGGTCATATTGTCAGTATATTTGGCCGTGAAAGTGGAGAGGGTATGGGTTTTGAGGTAGAACCATATCAGCCTGCTTCTGTTGAAGCTGCGGAGGCCGAAGATAAAAAAGCTGAATCTGCGGAAGATAAACCGAAGAAAGTATTGAAGCTTGTGAAGTAATTAAAGACAAAAGGCCGTCTGAAATGTTTCAGACGGCCTTTATTGATTGGGGGTATTGAAGTGGCAAAATTAATGGGCAATCAGTTATTAATTAAGCCAAACAAAAAAGCTCTTGTGTTTAACAAGAGCTTTTTTGTTTAGTGGTGGAGGTAAGCGGGATCGAACCGCTGACCTCTTGCATGCCATGCAAGCGCTCTACCAACTGAGCTATACCCCCGAAATTTGGTGGCGAATCAGGGACTCGAACCCCGGACACAAGGATTATGATTCCTCTGCTCTAACCGACTGAGCTAATTCGCCGTTTCGTGAAGTCGCTATTATAGTTTTTTTTGAATATTTGGCAAGCGCTAATTTTGCTTTTTTTTATTTCTTATTGTTTTTAAAAAATAAAAAGTAATTTGTCAGGCTATAGCTTATGGCAAATATCGCCGTGGCTGAAGCCTGTCCAATCGATATCGATGTCTTTGCCAAAAGCGATCACTTTAAAAAGTTCTCCCATTTCGTGCTGATGTATCAGTTTCTGTACTGCAGCAGCGGCTTGGATATATTCAACCGAATCCGGGCTGCCGATTTGTGCCAGCAGGTCAGTGATGCCGAGATTAAGCAGGAAATAAGATTGGGGCAGGTAGCCGATTAAGTCCAAACCTGATTCCGTGCCGGCGCGTGCGATATCGGTGAAATTGACGTGCGCAGTTAAATCGGTCAGACCGATATTGAAAAATGGATCATGGATGGTATGGTGGCGATAGTGGCCGATGAATGTACCTTCCTTGCGTTGCGGATGGTAATACTGAGCGGCATCGAAGCCGTAATCGATAAATATCATGCCGCCGCGCCGCAATTTAGCGGCCAGGGTTTGGATAAAGGCATATTGTGCCGGATGCAGCTCGCTTGTGTATGAGGGAAGGGGAGGGAAGTATAAGGCGGCTGTTTGCGTAAGTTCGGCTTGGGTCAATGGTCTGATGACTTCGATTAGCTCGTCATTCTCTAGGCTGACGCCGATTTGTTGAAACCCTTCGTCTTGATAAATCAAGCGTTCAACCGGCATGGCATCCAATACTTCGTTGCCGATGATGATGCCGTCAAAATGTTCGGGCAATGTAGTGAGGTGGATGACTTTGGCGGCTGTTTCGGGGGAAGTATGCTCAAGAATATGTTGGCGTTGTCTTTCTGCAAGCTCTGCCGATAGCTCAATAATGTAGTAATGATTCAGGCCGTCTGAAAGGTTTTGCAAGAGTGTGGCAGCGAGATGACCTGTACCTGCACCAAATTCGTAGATATTGCCTGCTGTTTGCGGCAGTAATTCGGCAAGTTGTTTGGCAAGGGTTTGTCCGAATAGGGGGGTGAGGGTAGGGGCAGTAATGAAGTCGCCGTCTGTGCCGATTTTATGGCTGCCTCCGCTGTAATAACCGTATTGAGGTGTGTAAAGGGCAAGCTCCATAAAACGGGAGAAGGATATCCAGTTTTGATGTTGTTTAATTTCGTTTTTTATGAGCTTGGTCAGGTGTGCTGAAGAGGTTTGTGCATCAGGGGAAGGGAGGGGGAGTTGTGGCTTCATGACTGTTAGATAATGTAAAAAATTTGAATTTGTTTGTATATTATAGCCCCTTGTGACAGGGGTGGTAATCGAGTATAAAAATACTATATATAGTATTTTAAAAACACAAATAATACTATATATAGTGTTTTATGCTATATGAGATGACTGACATATTAATTTGCCATGCATTTTTGTATATATAAGCTATTGAATTTTAAGTGTTTAGTGTTTCATTTCAGATAAAGGGTTGATTTGACCTGATTGCCAAAATTTCTTATAGTGTCGGTTAGTGGGGCATAGTGGGTGAGAGTGGTTACTTTTTCCTAAAAAGTGTTCCGTAGGAGTGAAAACGAAATATTTTAGGAAGGTGGGATTTTTAATCCCACTCTAGTTTTATTTTAATCGAATTTGGGGTGTGATGTGTTTGGCGGTGCTCATGAATTGAGTATGGACAGTAAAGGGCGGTTGGCGATTCCTGCCAAATTCCGCGATATTTTGCTGCGCCGTTATACGCCTGCAATTGTGGTTACTCTGGATTCTCGAAAAAAATTATTGATGTACCCCGAGCCCGTTTGGGAAGAAAAAGCCGAGCAGATTTTGAAGTTGAAAGTGGCTGGCAATGAGTCTTTGCAACGGTATCAGAATTTACTGCTGCACAATGCGGAGATTTTGGAATGGGACAGCGCCGGACGCGTTTTGATTCCGGCCAATCTGCGCAAACGCGTGGATTTTGAAAAAGAAGTTACTTTGGTTGGCCGTGCAAACCGTATGGAGTTGTGGGGTCGCGAACATTGGGAAGAGGAAATGAATCAGGCTTTGGATATTGATCCTGATGAGTTGGCTTTCCAATTGAGTCAAACGGATTTGCAATTGTGAGTAAAGTTGAAAATTATCAGCATGTTTCTGTCTTGTTGCATGAGGCGGTGGATGCGTTGGCAATCCGTGAAGACGGGATTTATGTGGACGGTACGTTCGGTAGGGGAGGGCATTCCCGGCTGATTTTGTCGCGTTTGGGTGAGCAGGGTCGTTTGGTTGTTTTTGATAAAGACCCCGAGGCGATTGCGGTAGCCAATGAGCTGGCGGCGCAAGATAAACGTGTCAGTGTCGTACACAATGGTTTTGAAACATTTCAGACGGCCTTGGATGAGTTGGGTATCGATAAGATTGACGGTGCGCTTTTTGATTTGGGGATTTCGTCGCCGCAAATTGACGATGGCAGCCGCGGATTCAGTTTCCGCTTTGATGCGCCGTTGGATATGCGGATGGATCCGACTCGCGGGATGTCTGCGGCAGAATGGATTGCAACTGCATCCGAACAGGATTTACACGAGGTAATTAAGAATTATGGTGAAGAGCGGTTTAGTCGCCAGATTGCGCGCGCCATTGTTGCGCAACGCGAGGAGAGTCCCATCGATACAACCCGCAAGCTGGCGCAGCTTGTGGCGCAAAACGTCCGTACTCGTGAGCGCGGACAAGACCCTGCAACGCGCACCTTCCAAGCAGTTCGCATCTTTATTAACCGCGAGCTCGAAGAGGTAGAGGCAGTTTTGCCGCAAGTTGCAGGCCGTCTGAAAGAGGGTGGACGCTTGGCTGTCATTGCGTTCCATTCGCTGGAAGACAGAATTGTGAAGCAGTTTATTAAAAAATATTCGCAACATGCGCCATTGCCCCGTTGGGCAGTGGTTAAGGAAGCGGATTTGCCTCAGCCGCCTTTGAAGGCTGTGGGCAAAGCAATCAAACCGGGTTCGACAGAGACTGAAGCCAATCCGCGTGCGCGTAGTGCAGTTTTGCGTGTGGCGGAGCGAAGCAGTGGCGAATTTTCGGTTGTTGAATAGGGGATGGCGTCTAAAACGCTGTCGTAAGAGATAGTCCTGTTGGCAGGCCGTCTGAAAGTTTGAGATGGGTAAGTTGAATATTTTATTGCTGGTTTTGGTGACGGTCTCAGCCTTTGCCGTAGTGTTTAAGCAAAACCAGTCCCGTTTGCATTTTATCGAGTTGGATAAGGCACAAAAACGGGAAATTCAGTTGGAACAGGATTACGCGCGCTTGAAATTGGAGCAAGCAAGATTGGCAAACCACAAGTTGATTAAAGTGGCGGCCGAAAAGCAACATCTGCTTCCGCCGGGTGCGCATAATACGGCTATGCTGGAACGCAAAAAATAAGAATATAGAGCCTTGCATTAGTGCAAGATTTACGGGATTTGATGGCTCACTGAGCAGCTAAGTCATGAGAAGTTCAACATGTTAATTAAGAACGAATATAAACCTCAAATGCTGTCTGGAACAACAAAAACGAAAAAGCCGCTGACAAGTAACGGGCGAATCGGTTTGGTGCTGGGCGCTGTTGCGCTGGCATTTACCGGTCTGTTGGTACGCGGGGTTTATCTGCAAACCAGTCAGCATGAATTTTTGAAAAATCAGGGCGACCAACGTTTTGTGCGTACGCTTCCGCTGCCGGCATCACGCGGTATGATTACCGACCGCAATGGCGCTACATTGGCTTTGAGTGCGCCTACCGAATCATTGTATGCCATGCCTTCCGGTATGGAAGAAATGCCGACTGCAGAACAATTAGAAAAACTGTCGGCCATTGCCGATGTGCCTGTTGAAGTTTTGAAAAATAAATTGTCTAAAAAAGACAAAGGCTTTATCTACCTGAAACGTCAACTCAGCTACGAGAAAGCAGAAGAAATCAAAGCATTGGGCATTAAAGGCATCGCATTCCAAAAAGAATTGAAACGCCATTACCCGATGGGCAATCTGTTTGCGCACGTTATCGGTTTTACCAATATCGACGGCAAAGGTCAGGAGGGCTTGGAGCTTTCCCGTGAAGACAGCCTGCGCGGTGAGGATGGTGCGAAAGTCGTATTGCGCGATAATAAAGGCAATATCGTTGACAGTCTCGACTCTCCACGCAACAGCGTGCCTAAAAACGGCCAAGACATGATTTTGTCTTTGGATCAGCGTATTCAAACGCTGGCTTATGACGAGTTGAACAAGGCTGTGGCTTATCACAAAGCCAAAGCGGGTGCGGTTGTGGTATTGGATGCGCAAACCGGCGAGATTTTGGCTTTGGTCAACAGCCCGGCTTACGATCCGAATCAACCGGGTCAGGCCAATAGCGAACAGCGCCGCAACCGCGCCGTAACCGATATGATTGAACCTGGTTCTGCCATGAAGCCGTTTACCATTGCCAAAGCATTGGATTCAGGCAAAGTGGATGCAACCGATACGTTCAACACCCTGCCTTACAAAATCGGTCCGGCTACCGTACAAGATACCCACGTTTATCCTACTTTGGATGTGCGCGGCATTATGCAAAAATCTTCCAACGTCGGTACCAGTAAACTTTCTGCCATGTTTACGCCTAAAGAAATGTACGATTTCTATCACGATTTAGGTGTGGGCGTGCGTATGCATTCAGGCTTTCCTGGCGAGACTGCAGGTTTGTTGAGAAGCTGGCGCAGATGGCAAAAAATCGAACAGGCAACCATGTCTTTCGGTTATGGTCTGCAATTAAGCTTATTGCAATTGGCGCGAGCCTATACTGTCTTGACCCATGACGGCGAATTGTTGCCGGTAAGTTTTGAAAAACAAGCGGTTGCCCCTAAAGGCAAGCGCGTCATCAAAGCCTCTACTGCGAAAAAAGTGCGCGAGTTGATGGTTTCCGTTACTGAAGCCGGCGGTACCGGTACTGCCGGTGCTGTGGATGGTTTCGACGTAGGTGCGAAAACCGGTACGGCGCGTAAACTGGTCAATGGCCGCTATGTGGACAACAAACACGTCGGTACGTTTATCGGCTTTGCTCCGGCTAAAAATCCACGCGTGATCGTGGCCGTTACCATCGACGAACCTACTGCCAACGGCTATTACGGCGGCGTGGTTGCTGGTCCCGTATTCAAAGAAGTCATGAGCGGAAGTTTGAACATCTTGGGCGTTTCCCCGACCAAGCCTTTAAGTAATACCGCTACTGTCAAAGTACCGTCATAATCCAAACAATCAAAGAGATATTGTTTATGTTCAGCAAGTTAACCCCCTTGGCTGAAACCAACTTTCCGCCTCTGCTGTGTGAAAACGCAGCAGGGCGTTTGTTGCATTCAGACAGCCGACAAATTAAACAGGGTGACATTTTCGTTGCCTGTCAGGGCGAATATACAGACGGCCGCAGCTATATTCCTGCCGCCATCGCCAACGGTGCGACCTTTGTTTTTTGGGATGATGACGGCAAATTCACATGGAATCCCGAATGGAACGTTCCCAATCAAGGCATTAAAGATTTGAAACACCGTGCCGGCATGTTGGCGGCGCAAGTTTATGGCAATGTTTCAGACGACCTCAAAGTCTGGGGCGTAACCGGCACCAACGGCAAAACATCCATCACACAATGGCTGGCGCAAGCCGCCGATTTGTTGGGCGAAAAAACCACTATTATCGGCACAGTCGGCAATGGCTTTTGGGGCGCATTGGAAGAAACCACGCACACCACCCCCGCCCCCGTCGATGTCCAAACCCTGCTCTACCGTTTCCGTCAACAAGGCGCAACAGCCGCCGCGATGGAAGTTTCCAGCCATGGCCTTGACCAATCGCGCGTCAACGGCGTGCCGTTTCGCAGTGCAATCTTCACTAATCTCACCCGCGACCACCTCGATTACCACGGCACCATGGAAGCCTACGGTGCCATCAAGTCGCGCCTGTTCTACTGGCATGGTCTGCAACATGCCATCATCAATGTCGATGATGAATACGGCGCAGAACTGGTAGGCCGTCTGAAAAAAGACTGTCCCGATTTAGCCGTTTACGGCTACGGATTCAGCGAGCAAGCCGATATCCGCATTACCGATTTCACCGCTTCTTCAGACGGCATGGAAGCCGTATTCCAAACCCCGTGGGGTGAAGGAAAATGTCGCACCCGCCTGCTCGGACGGTTCAACGCGCAAAACCTCGCCGCCTGCATCGCCTTGCTTTGTGCCAACGGTTATCCGCTTGATAAAGTATTGGATGTGCTGGCAAAAATCCGTCCTGCTTCAGGCCGCATGGATTGCATTATGAACAGCGGCAAACCTTTGGTCGTTGTCGATTACGCCCACACGCCCGACGCATTGGAAAAAGCACTCTCCACCTTGCAGGAAATCAAACCGCAGGGTGCGGCTTTGTGGTGTGTATTCGGCTGCGGCGGCAACCGCGATCGCGGTAAACGCCCATTGATGGGTGCGGCAGCAGTTCAGGGTGCCGATAAAGTGGTGGTTACCAGCGACAACCCGCGCTTGGAAAATCCGCAAGAAATTATCAACGATATTTTGCCTGCCGTACCTAATCCTGAGCGTGTCGAAGTTGATCGCGCTGTTGCCATCCGTTATGCGGTTGAGCAGGCTGCCGCGAACGACATCATTCTGATTGCCGGTAAAGGGCATGAAAACTATCAGGATGTACAAGGCGTGAAGCACCATTTCTCCGATTTTGAAATTGCAGAAAAAGCATTGGCAGAGCGCAGTTAAGCCATAACGCAAATATTTAGACGGCCCGAAACCTTAAGGCCGTCTGAAAAAGATTTAAACCTATACAATAAAAGCAATACGACACACGCATTACGGCACGTCAGCCATTAAACCCATCACAGTTGTTTGTTTCAGAGGATTTTTTAACAAGGCCGTCTGAACAACAAGGAGACCGATTTGATGCTGAAAATGCCGACAAAAACCTTATTAATCAGTGCAGCTGTAGTTTTATTCGCAGGCTGTACCACCAAACAACTTCCGCGTCCTACTGCCGAAATCGAGCAGTTGAGGGCGCAACAGCCTCCGGCCGAGCAAAGCCTGCCCAATCCTGTTAAAGGCAAGCGTTTTGACGACACTTGGGGTGCAGCCCGCAGTCAGGGGCGCAGGCATGAAGGTGTGGATATTTTTGCTAAGAAAAATACGCCGATACGCAGTACCACGCCCGGTATCGTAACCAAAATCGGACGCAACCGATTGGGCGGTAAAGTTATCGGTATCCAAGGGCCGGGTGCGTGGCATTACTATGCTCACCTCAATAAATTTGCCCGTATCCGTCTGTATGAACGAGTAAAAGAAGGGCAGGTCATCGGCTATGTCGGTAAAACCGGCAACGCTAGAACCACACCGGCCCACCTGCATTACGGCGTGTATCTGCCGAGCGGCGCGGTGAATCCGTATCCGCTGATTAATCAGAGCAGATAGGCCGTCTGAACAAGATTTGAGAGTATGAACGCAAAGAAATTGGTTAAGGCAACGAATATCGTCGGTATGGTGGCAGTGACACTGCTGGTGTACTGGGTATTTGTTCTGATTCTATCCAATGTTTTCGGGCTTAAGGTGTTCCGCGAATACATTACGGAAATTTTCCTGATGAGTATTCTAGGGATTTTTGCCGTGATGGCGGGTGCTTTGATACTGAACATCATGCTGAATTTGACCCGTATCGCCGAGCGAGGACAAGAGGAAGAAAGCAAAGGTGGCCGGAAAACCTTATCTTTGTTGTTGGCAGTATTTCCTTTGTTGGCGGCATTGTTGTTCGGTGGCAATTACCTGACAATTCAACAAAAACGTGACATCTTAATCCAATCGTCGGAGCGTATCGTCAAAGACAATCCTGCTCAAATAGATGCGTTGGCTGATTACCGTTTCGACTTGGCGTATATCAGAAAAACGTCGGAAATCCTGGATTTGATGGCTAAAGACAATTCGTCTTTTAAGTCTGCCGTGATTATAGTGCCGGATAAGATCGACAACAAACCGGTTTATCTGGCTTTTTCAGCCGACTCCTCCCGTCTTACCCTGAGTGACAAAGTCGTGCCTACCACCAATCAGAATGCAGAAGGTAGCGATAATTTTGTCGTGAATCGAAATGGTGAGAAAGTAGCGGTCAAGAAAACGGACTATGTCTATTCCCCGGATTTGAAGGAGCGCGAATACCTGCAAAAAGTATTTGCCGGACAAACCCAGGAAATGCGCTATGAAGCGGAAGACGGTCATTACAGCCTCTGCCACCCTTATCGTAAAAACGGTAAAACCATCATCTTGTGTTTCTCCGATTATCAAGAGTATGGAAAAATCGGTAGTTGAGTGTGGGAAAATCGGTTTCAATAGTACAGGAATACGTCAAGTGATTGATTTACAAGAATTATTGCTGAATAAGTATGTAGAGATTTTAAACAAACCGGAACATCAGAACTTGTTGCGTGCAATTAGCAATAAAGACAATAAATTATCCAATATCCATTTGGGCTTTGTCCCTGAGCATTATGAAAGCGCAGAACATAAAATTCTGATTGTCGGTCGAGAAACACGAAGTTGGTACGATAGCAAGAAATTTGATGAATATCATGCCGAAAATGTAAGGCAACTGATGTCGTTAAGCAAAGATTTTATTTGGCGGAATTTGACTGGGGATTTAAAAAGAAACACAAAAGGAGCAACATTTTTCAATTTCGTCCGCAAGGTTGCCAAGCGAAGTGGGAATGAGGGCATCTTGTGGGCTAATATTTTTGCGGTGGACTATAAAACTAAACATCCTAAACATTCGGATTGGTTCGAAGATATAAAAACACTTTCCTGTAAATTGTTACGTGCCCAAATTGAAATTTTAAAGCCACAGATTATTCTTTTCGTGAGCGGAGACGGCGGCGTAGCGGCGCGGAGGGAGTGCTTTCCTGATTTGTCCGGCTCGGGTCAAGGCATAAACGGCTTGAATAAGGGAAAACTGGAAAAATTTTCTTTTGAAGGTGATAAGGAAATAATATGTTACCGAGCACCTCATCCCAGTACCAGAAATCGAGAAGGAAGGCGCGCTTTAAAGGTGCTCGTCGAAGAGTTGCTGCCTTCTGCCAAAGTGTAAAATGCCTTTGCAACAAAATGTCTGTTTGAAAAAAACAAACGAAAGAAACCATGAAACCACTAGACCTAAATTTCATCTGCCAAACCCTTGGCCTTCCGATGCCGTCTGAAAATCAACCCGTTTCGCGTATTGTTACAGACAGCCGTGATATTCAGGAAGGCGATGTATTTTTCGCGCTTGCCGGTGAACGCTTTGACGCGCATGACTTTGTTGAAGATGTATTGGCAGCGGGGGCAACGGCAGTTGTGGTTTCGCGCGAAGATTGTGCGGCTTTGAAAGGCGCGCTGAAGGTTGACGATACGCTTGCGGCTTTGCAAAAACTGGCGAAGGCGTGGCGTGAAAATGTGAATCCGTTTGTCTTTGGTATTACCGGCTCATCCGGTAAAACGACGGTTAAAGAAATGTTGGCCGGCGTATTGCGTCATCGATTCGGTGATGAAGCTGTGTTGGCGACTGCCGGCAATTTCAACAATCATATCGGCCTGCCACTGACTTTGTTGAAACTGAACGAAAAACATCGCTATGCCGTCATTGAAATGGGTATGAACCATTTTGGCGAATTGTCTTTGTTGACCCGAATCGCCGGTCCGAATGTTGCTTTGGTTAATAACGCTTTGCGCGCGCATGTCGGTTGCGGTTTTGATGGTGTCGGCGATATTGCTAAAGCAAAAAGTGAAATCTACGAAGGTTTGCTTTCAGACGGCATTGCGCTGATTCCGTGCGAAGATGCCAATATCGCTACATTTGAAGCTGCTACTGCGCAATTGAATGCTCAGACTTTCGGTGTTGCCAGTGGCGATGTCCATGCAGAAAATATTGAGTTGAAACCGTTGTCCTGCGAATTTGATTTGGTGCGTGGCAATGAACGTGTTGCCGTGGTGTTGCCAGTCCCCGGCCGCCACAATGTACATAATGCCGTAGCCGCCGCTGCTCTGGCTTTGGCGGCAGGTTTGAGCCTTGCCGAAGTTTCAGACGGCCTGAGAAATTTCAGCAATATCAAAGGCCGTCTGAATATCAAGCAAGGCATTAAAGATGCAACTTTGATTGACGATACTTATAATGCCAACCCCGATAGCATGAAAGCTGCCATTGATGTGCTTGCCGCTATGCCTGCGCCGCGTATTTTTGTGATGGGCGATATGGGCGAATTGGGTGAGGATGAAGCCGCCGCCATGCACGCCGAAGTTGGTGCGTATGCACGGGATAAAGGTATCGAGGCCGCGTATTTTGTCGGCGACAACAGCGTTGAAGCAGCGGAAACGTTTGGCGCGGAAGGTTTGTGGTTTGCTGACAAAGATCCGCTGATTCAAGTGTTGAGCCACGATTTGCCTGAACGCGCTACTGTATTGGTCAAAGGCTCGCGCTTTATGAAGATGGAAGAAGTAGTCGAGGCGTTGGCAACAACAACTGCGTAAAAGGCCGTCTGAAATATGAAAAAGATTTTTCTATTGGCTGGTTTGCTGATTGCCGCGTTTTATGCCGGAATGAAAGTACAGGCATTTATTTATGAAGATACCTGCTTGGATTTGGGTGGTGGAAAGAATCCTGGAAACTATCCGATTTGCGTGGTAGAGAAATAATCTTACTCAACAAGGCCGTCTGCAATTTCAGACGGCATACCGATTTATTTTTAATTGGGCAATAAGCCCGCTGTAACAACAAAAACAAAAAAGGAAGCCCCATGTTTTTATGGCTCGCACATTTCAGTAACTGGTTAACCGGTCTGAATATTTTTCAATACACCACATTCCGTGCCGTGATGGCTGCGCTGACTGCGCTGGTATTTTCATTATTGTTGGGTCCGTGGACCATCCGCAAGTTGACTGCGCTTAAAGTCGGTCAAGCCGTCCGTACCGACGGCCCTCAAACCCACCTGATCAAAAACGGTACGCCAACCATGGGCGGCTCGCTGATTTTGACCGCCATTACCGTGTCCACAATCTTGTGGGGCAACTGGGCAAATCCTTATATCTGGATTCTCTTAGGAGTCTTGCTCGCTACCGGCGCACTCGGTTTTTATGACGACTGGCGCAAAGTGGTTTATAAAGATCCTAACGGCGTGTCTGCCAAATTCAAAATGGTGTGGCAGTCCAGCGTTGCCATCATCGCTGGTTTGGCATTGTTCTACCTTGCGACAAACTCTGCCAACAATATCCTGATTGTTCCCTTCTTCAAACAAGTTGCATTGCCGCTGGGCGTCGTCGGCTTCTTAGTATTGTCCTACCTGACCATCGTCGGTACATCCAATGCCGTGAACCTGACCGACGGTTTGGACGGCTTGGCCGCATTCCCCGTTGTACTTGTTGCCGCCGGTCTTGCCATCTTTGCTTATGCCAGCGGTCACTCCCAATTTGCCCAATACCTGCAATTACCTTACGTTGCCGGCGCAAACGAAGTGGTAATTTTCTGTACCGCCATGTGTGGAGCGTGTCTCGGCTTTTTGTGGTTTAACGCCTATCCGGCACAAGTCTTTATGGGCGACGTCGGCGCACTCGCGCTTGGTGCGGCACTCGGTACCGTTGCCGTCATCATCCGCCAAGAATTTGTCCTCGTCATCATGGGCGGCCTGTTTGTTGTTGAAGCCATTTCCGTTATGTTGCAAGTCGGTTGGTACAAACGCACCAAAAAACGCATCTTCTTGATGGCGCCGATTCATCACCATTACGAACAAAAAGGCTGGAAAGAAACCCAAGTCGTTGTCCGTTTCTGGATTATTACCATCGTCTTGGTATTGATTGGTTTAAGTACCCTCAAAATTCGCTAAATCTCCAAAGGCCGTCTGAAACTTTCAGACGGCCATTATGTAAGGTAAGCATGCTTGCCTGAATCCTACGTCTCAAAATAAATCTCGCAATAATCCACACAGAAAGTCCCCAAGCATGTACCAATCTTTCGGCGGCGCAACCGGCATCCGCACCCTGACCGACCGTTTCTACGACTTGATGGAACTCGAGCCGCAATACCAAGCCTTGCGCCAAATGCATGGCGAAGACATGACCCTGATACGCGAAAAGCTCTACGAATTTTTCAGCGGCTGGCTCGGCGGCCCGCAACTCTTTGTCGAAAAATACGGCCATCCCCAACTGCGCGCCCGCCATATGCCTTTTGCCGTCAACGTACAAGTCCGCAACGAATGGATCGCCTGCTTTGCCCAAGCCATGAGCGAACTGGACATCGACAAAGCACTTGCTGAGCCGGTTTTAATCCAAGTTTTTGCCATGGCAGATTGGTGTCGTAATCAAAACGAAGACGGTGTCGAACCGCCTATGCCGCCGATGGCGGTTGATCCCGTAATCCGCATTCCCGAATTGAAAAACGTTTTAAAGCAATATGGCGTGGACAGTTATTTTGAAGGTTGAGGTCGTCTGAAAAGTGATTATGATAGCAAATGTAAAAATAGATTAATCATCATGATAAAAGGGGACTTTAAACTCAAATCATGAAAAGGTCGGATTCTGAATCCAGCCTACGACTAAAACAGGAGGTAATATGGATGTTGTAGGAATAATGCTGATGTGGTTAGTTGGAATAGTCTTTTTTCCTATTATTGTGTACATCGTATGGAGAATTTATAAATATACGTGCAAACTTCCTATAAAAGTGCGGCGATGTATAGCAATTTTAATCATTGTTACCCCGTTAATTTTATATATGGGTATGTCGCAAATCGTAGATAAAGGATATTGCATTAGGGACAGAAAGTATTTTTCTGAATATTCAAAAGAAAAAATGGTTAATGATGCAATAATTTTGTTGATAAATAAGGATTCAGATATTTCTTTGGGTGGGTATAAAAAAAATCAAGATTTTTCTAAAAATTCTGAGACTTTTGATATTGCTAATTTTAAATCATTTAATGATGATTGCTGTCATGTATATATAGGTGATATTAATGACGGTAGCGGTCCGGTTAAATATGTCTATAAATTCACTGGGAAATTTTATGGATATGTAATGTTGGAGTATTGGCAAATAAGGCCAAATTTTAAAATGGATGAAGAACAAAAGCGTGTTTATCAGAAAATTGAAAAAACAAGAAGCTATTATGGAGTGAGCCGCTGCGGAGAAGTTTTTGAAATTCCCAGTTATCTATATTTTTAAAATTGTGGAAAAGATATAAGAAAGGATAGATATGTTGAGATTTCTACTTGGAATTAGTTTTTGTATAACATTATCAGCTTGCCAAACAGAAACTTTGGTAAAAGATGTGAACATTTCGAAAAAACAGGAGTTGCATAATATGAATACTTATTTTGCTAAGAATACAAAAAAATTAGATGAGGTGATACAAATTCCTAGTGAGGGTGTTAAATCTATCGATGTATATGCTCTCTATGGATTTGTTGAATCATTTTCGCCCATTTCTACTGCTGAGCAAATTAAACAAAGAGTAGGGGAAGGTTTGGGTTATAAGGACTTATTTGGTACAAAATCTGTCCATTACCGTTTAGAACCAAAAGACTTTTCTCATTTTTTCTCTGGTTTTAATAGAATTAAAAGTACATTAAATCCCTGTGATCAATTTGATTCAGTATATTTGATATTGATTGAAATTAAGTATAACACCCATTCTGTCCAAATACTTACTCGAGAGGCAGCAGAGGGAGAAGCTTTTTTATTCAGTAAAATTATTAAAAATGATGAGAGATTTTTGATTTTATTGGATTCAAAAGGATTAAAAGAGTTATTTAATACGATAGACCCAAATCAAAATATCCTGAAATGATTAATTTAGGTTGGAGCTGTTTATGACAAGCGGTGTTGATTTTAATAAAAAAGGTTTTGTTGCCAGTGTGCAAAATAAGGAAACTTTTGGGAGAGTTTTAATAGAAAATAACGCTTACAGTAATGAGACGAAAGAGTTTGATAAAACAAAAGTCAATGCTTTAATGCCGGCGGATTCTGATGATGTCAAAAAATTAGACTTGGCTTTGCAATATTTGCAGCAAAATGAAAAAGCTAATTCGTTGATTCAAAAGGCTTCTGATATGGGTGTTCATATCGTAATCTTTAAAGAGGGAGATAACACTTTTTATCCACTAAGACCCAATAATACTGATGGGATTATCTTTTGGAACCCTAATCAATCGGCAGAGATTTTTTCTGAAATTAATGGGAAAAAAGTTTCATTAGGTGTCCAATCTGCTGCTAATGTTTTGTTTCATGAGTTGGTTCATGCAACTGATCCTAATTTGGCAAAATCTGATGTTGAAATGGACAGTTATAACAAGCCTTTTGCATCAGATGACGTGAAACATAAATTTTATAACGCTCCTGAATATTTGGCTGTAACGATGTCCAACGAAATAGTCAGTAAATTTCATAATGAGCCAATAAGACCTGATTATATCGGTGATTCAATGTTTGTTTCTGTACCTAATCCCATCAATTCTCAAACCAATCATTACGATCAAGATGGCAACCTTATAGGTAAAACAGTCAAAACTTACGACGAAAAAAACGAAACTATCAAGACGGTAAATACTGATTATTTGCGTCAAGATGAACGTGGTTTGCCAGTGGAAAGTGAGACGGTCACTGATATAAATGGAGAGCCTGTCAAACAAATTCAAGATAAGTCCTCTTTCAACTATAATTTGCCTGACTGGGACAATTTGAACGGCAGTGATTTATACGCTGCAGTTTTGTCTGCGGACAGCAGTCAGTTGGATGCGTTGGGTAAAAGTCTGGTGCAGTCGGAAGAAGGTCAGCGTATGCTGAGGCGGGGAGAAAATCTGTTGGCTGAATATAAAGAACAGCAGGAATTGGAGCGGCAACAGGAGTTGGTACATTCAAGCCAGGCAATGGTCAGAACGCTTTAAATCTGTATATCAGGGAAGGTTTAAATGGACAATAAGAAATTTGATGAGGCTATAAAGGTGTTGGTAATGTTGCGGGCGGACATTATCGAACAGGGGAAGAAAATTGATGGCCGAATTAATGAGCAACAGCGTGCTTTGTCGGAGGAGTCTGACCGGTTCAGACGACAGGTTGGTAATATAGTTGACAATGCAGGGAAGACTATCCGACAAGAAACTGAGCAGTCGTTGGGCTTAGCAAGTGAAGGGTATAAGAAGGCAGTTGATGAATTAAATCGTGAAGTGGGAAAGCTCAATAAAATTATCAAAAGCTGGTATATCGGCATAGGCGTAGTATTAGTTATTGCTGTCATTATATTGTTTGTGGTGGTGCGATATACGGTTGTTGATTTGGCTGATAGGCGTGCGGAATTGGAGAGTTATGAACATGCCATTGAAACTGCCAAAGCATTTGCTGAGTCGGATGCCTACATATGTGAAGGGCGCATTTGTATCAATACAGGTAAAAATGTCGGTAACGGCTATCGTCAGGCAAAACCGAGAAAGAAATAAAACGTCGTCTGAAAAACTAGGATAAAACAGAAATAATAATTTGAAAGAAATGGATTTTAGAATGAATAAATTATTAAAAAAAATGATGGTAGCCCTGCTGTCTTTAGGCTTAGCACAGGCTGTTTGGGCTGATAATGTGCCGGATTTTAAGGAAACGCTTCAAGTTGCGGAGCAAGGAAATGCTAAAGCCCAATTTAGTTTGGGTAAGATGTATTACGAAGGGCGAGGAGTTCATCAAGATTATGCAGAGGCGGCACGATGGTATCTCAAGGCAGCAGAACAAGGGTATCCTGCAGCTCAAAATAATTTGGGTACGATGTATGCCAAAGGGCAAGGAGTCCGTCAAGACCCTGTACAGGCAGAGCAGTGGTATCGGAAGGCGGCAGAACAAGGGTATGCCCAAGCCCAATATAATTTGGGTGTAATGTACGACAATGGGCAAGGAGTTCGTCAGGACTATACACAGGCAGTGCAGTGGTTTGGCAAGGCGGCAGAACAAGGGATTGCAGAAGCCCAATTTAGTTTAGGTAAGATGTATTACGAAGGACAAGGAGTTCGTCAAGATTATGCAGAGGCAGCGCGATGGTATCTCAAGGCAGCAGAACAAGGGGATCCTGTAGCTCAAAATAATTTGGGTGTGGCGTATGCCAAAGGGCAAGGAGTTCGTCAAGACCCTGTACAGGCAGAGCAGTGGTATCGGAAGGCGGCAGAACAAGGGTACGCTCAAGCCCAATATAATTTGGGTGTGATGTACGACAATGGGCGAGGAGTTCGTCAGGACTATACACAGGCAGTGCAGTGGTTTGGCAAGGCGGCAGAACAAGGGATTGCTCAAGCCCAATTTAATTTGGGTGTGATGTATGCCAACGGGCAAGGAGTCCGTCAAGACGATGCACAGGCAGTGCAGTGGTTTAGCAAGGCGGCAGAACAAGGGCATGCTCAAGCCCAATTTAATTTGGGTGTGATGTATGAAAAAGGACAAGGTGTCCGCAAAGACTATGTTGAAGCGGTCAAATGGTATCGCAAGGCGACAGAACAAGGATTGGCCAATGCCCAATTTAATTTGGGTGTGATGTACGACAATGGGCAAGGAGTCCGTCAAGACCCTGTACAGGCAGAGCAGTGGTATCGGAAGGCGGCAGAACAAGGGTATGCTCAAGCCCAATATAATTTGGGTAATATGTATGCCAATGGGCAAGGAGTCCGCCAGGACTATGCACAGGCAGTGCAGTGGTTTGGCAAGGCGGCAGAACAAGGATTGGCTAATGCCCAATATAATTTGGGTGTGGCGTATGCTAATGGGCAAGGAGTCCATCAAGACCTTGTACAGGCAGAGCAGTGGTATCGCAAGGCGGCAGAACAAGGGTTTGCAGAAGCTCAATACAATTTGGGTGTGATGTATGCCAAAGGAGAAGGTGTTCGTCAGAACTATAAGATTGCCAACGAGTGGTTTGGTAAGGCTTGTAATAACGGACTACAACAAGGTTGTGATGTTTATCGTGTATTTAATCAGGCAGGATATTGAATCCTTATTCAAAGGCTGTCTGAAAAAGCTTAGGATAAAACCAAAATGACTTTTCAAAATAAAAAAATCCTCGTCGCCGGACTTGGCGGTACGGGTATTTCCATGATTGCCTATCTGCGCAAAAACGGCGCGGAGGTTGCTGCTTATGATGCGGAGCTGAAAGCCGAGCGCGTGTCGCAAATCGGTAAGATGTTTGACGGGCTGGTGTTTTACACAGGCCGTCTGAAAGATGCGCTGGACAATGGTTTCGATATTCTGGCGCTCAGCCCCGGTATCAGCGAGCGTCAGCCGGATATTGAGGCGTTCAAGCAAAACGGCGGACGCGTGTTGGGCGACATTGAATTGCTGGCGGACATTGTGAACCGCCGCGGCGACAAGGTGATTGCGATTACCGGCAGCAACGGCAAAACTACGGTAACGAGTCTAGTGGGCTATCTCTGCATCAAGTACGAGCTGGATACCGTTATCGCGGGCAATATCGGTACGCCGGTTTTGGAGGCGGAATTGCAGCGTGAAGGCAAGAAGGCGGACGTGTGGGTGTTGGAGCTTTCCAGTTTCCAATTGGAAAACACCGAAAGCCTGCGCCCGACTGCGGCGACGGTACTGAACATTTCCGAAGACCATCTCGACCGCTACGACGACCTGCTCGACTATGCGCATACCAAGGATAAGATTTTCCGTGGCGATGGCGTGCAGGTTTTGAATGCGGACGATGCGTTCTGTCGCGCTATGAAGCGTGCCGGGCGCGAGGTGAAATGGTTTTCGTTGGAACATAAAGCCGATTTTTGGTTGGAACGTGAGACAGGCCGCCTGAAACAGGGCAATGAAGATTTGATTGCCACGCAAGACATTCCGTTACAAGGCTTGCACAACGCCGCCAACGTCATGGCTGCCGTCGCTTTGTGTGAGGCCGTCGGTTTGCCGCGAAATGAGTTGCTCGAACACGTTAAATCCTTCCAAGGCCTGCCGCACCGCGTGGAAAAAATCGGCGAGAAAAACGGCGTGGTGTTTATCGACGACAGCAAAGGCACGAACGTCGGCGCGACCGCCGCCGCGATTGCCGGTTTGCAAAATCCGCTCTTCGTGATTTTGGGCGGCATGGGCAAAGGGCAGGACTTTACGCCCCTGCGCGATGCGCTTGCCGGCAAGGCAAAAGGCGTGTTCCTGATCGGCGTCGATGCGCCGCAAATCCGCCACGATTTGGACGGCTGCGGTCTGAATATGACCGACTGCGCCACTTTGGAAGAAGCGGTTCAGACGGCATACGCCCAAGCCGAAGCGGGCGATATCGTGCTGCTCAGCCCCGCCTGTGCGAGCTTCGATATGTTCAAAGGCTATGCACACCGTTCGGAAGTGTTTATCGAAGCGTTTAAGGCTTTGTGAGGCCGTCTGAAACATGAAAAGAGGGTTGAAAATCAGTTTGGCGGCGGTCTTGCTTTTGGCAGTCGCTGCCGGAGTGGTTTGGTATTCCATGCCCATCCGTTCCGAGCAGATCGTTGCGACATCAGGCGAACAGACCGTTGCCGCGCCAAGCGAAACGCCGCTGCCCGAAAATGCCGTTATCGACAGATTGGTCGTACATAAAAGCAAGCGCACCATGTCGGCGTACTCGAAAGGCAAGTTGCTGAAAACCTATCCCATTGCGCTGGGCAAGCAGCCCGTCGGGCATAAACACTTTGAAGGCGACGGTAAAACGCCCGAAGGGAAATACCGCATCAACGATCGCAATCCCAACAGCGCGTACCACAAAAACCTCGGCGTTTCCTACCCTAACGAAGCCGACAAAGCCTACGCGGCGGCACAAGGCAAAAGCCCGGGCGGGTTGATTAAAATCCACGGCATCAAAAACGGCTGGGGTTCTATCGGCAAAAGGCATCTGCAAAGAGACTGGACCGACGGCTGCATCGCGGTAACGGACGAGGAAATCGACGAACTCTACCGCAGCGTGAAACATAACGCGGAAATTGAGATTTTGCCGTAAGCCTTGTGCGCCATCGCCTCAAAGGTCGTCTGAAAACGTCAAGGCGGTTTCAGACGACCTTTTTACAGCAACGATAAATTTGTTCTTTTCCTTTAACCCGTGTTACTGTTTCTTAAGATTTGCCTATGCGGGCAAACGGCGAGGCGGCGGGCAGCCATGCCTGACCGACAAAACGTGTGTTTATCAATCCGAAAGGAAAACCCATGAATTTTCAAGACTACATCCGTTACGATGCCGTCGGTTTGGCAGAGCTGATCCGCAAAAAAGAAGTCTCCGCCGATGAAGTGTTGCAGGCTGCTTTAAGCCGCTTGGACGAAATCAATCCCAAGCTCAATCTGTTGGCGCACGATTTGCGCGAACGCGCGGCGGCGTGGCAGGGGTCGTCTGAAAATGCCGATACGCCGCTGGCGGGCGTGCCGTTTTTGCTCAAAGACCTGCTGGCGGATTGGGAAGGCGCGCCGACATGGTCGGGTTCGCGCATGATGCAGCATTACATTGCCAAGCAAAACAGCGATTTGACCCAGGCCTATCTCGATGCGGGGCTGCGCGTGTTCGGCAAAACCACCACGCCCGAATGGGGCGCATATGCCGTTACCGAAACCGAAATTTACGGCATCACGCGCAATCCGTGGCATTTGGATTACACCGCAGGCGGCAGCAGCGGAGGCGCGGCGGCGGCAGTGGCTTCGGGCGTCGTACCCGCAGCGCACGGCAGCGACGGCGGCGGTTCCATCCGCTTACCCGCGCACAACTGCGGCGTGTTCGGGTTGAAACCCACGCGCGGCCGCAGCAGTTACGCGCCGAACGCATCGGAGGCATGGCAGGGTTTGGTATGCGACCATGTCTTGACCCGCAGCGTACGCGACAGCGCGGTTTTGCTAGACATCGCCGCCCGAACCCAAGCCCGCGCCCTGTATACCTGCCCGCCGCCGCCCGAAAACGGTTTTGCAGACAGCCTGAAACAAGAAACAGGTCGTCTGAAAATCGCTTTTTGGAAGCAGACATGGTTTGGCGGCGGCAACGACGAAGGCACGGAAGCCGCGTTCGCCCATAGTTTGAAACTGATGCAAGACGCGGGACACGAATTGGAAGAAGCCACCCCCGATTTTGCGCCGCCCGAACAACTCAACCGCGCCGCCCGCATCATCGTCATGGGCGAAACAGCAAAACTGTTCTACCAATATCAATACGAAACCGGACAAAAACTGCCGCACCGCCTGCTTGAGCCGACAACGTGGGCAATGATTCTGCAGGGGCGGCAAATCAGCGCGGGTGAAATGGCTTGGGCGCGCGACGTGATGCTGGCGCAGGAACGTGCCGCCAAAGCATTTTTCACGCGCTACGACGTGTTGATGACGCCCGTCTGCCCGCGCACCACGCCGAAAATCGGCGAGATGATGCCGCCGCCCGCCGCGCAAAAAGCCATGCGCCTGCTGTTCGGCACGCTGCGCTTGGGTTTTCTGTTGAAAAACAACCCGTTTTTGGAAAAAGAAGCCGCCGCCGCGCTGCAATACGTCGGCTATACGTCGCCGCTGAACATGAGCGGCAACCCCGCCATGAGTGTGCCGCTTTACCGGCATAACGGGCTGCCCGTTGGCACCCAATTCGCCGCCGCCCACGGGCGCGAAGACACGCTGCTTAGCCTCGCCGCGCAGTTGGAACAGATACAGCCATGGGCGGAAATACAGCAGTTGGCTTAGGGTTTGCATTAGATAAAAAGTAGCCTATTTTCCTGAAGAAAAGATTTATACAAGGCCGTCTGAAAATATAAAAGTGTTTTCAGACGGCCTTTTGCTGGTATCAAAGGGTAGGAGAGGGCGCAAAGAACGTCGGGATCCGACATCTTTAAAGAATCTGAATTGTTGGTTTGGAAATAAACCTTTAAAATAACGTTAATTCATTTTTTCAGACGGCCTCTTGCCCATTTGCAGGCCGTCTGAATATTTTATTCAAGCCGTTACGGATGTTTTCATGATTAGTCTTTCCAAAATGCTTGACCGGCCGATTGCGCGCGATGGTCGGAAGTTTGATGTTTCTCTCTTGTGGATGGTCGTCTTAATGACGGTCTTCAGCCTGATTATGATTTATTCGGCTTCTATTGCGTATGCGGCATCGGAAGGGGGTAGCCAGTTTTCTTTTGTGTCTAAGCAGGCAATGTTTATCCTGTTTACGGTGGCCATATGCTTGCCGCTTTTCCTGCTGAAGATGAGCTTCTGGCGGCGGATTATTCCGTTTTATTTTGCTGTTTCGGGTTTGCTGTTGTTGCTGGTTTTGTTTGTCGGCCGCGAGATTAACGGTGCGACGCGCTGGATTCATATCGGGCCGCTCAACCTGCAACCGACCGAATTTTTCAAATTGGCGACGGTCTTGTATTTGTCCAGTCTGTTTACGCGCCGTGAAGAAATGTTGCGCGATTTGGATTCTTTGGGTTGGTCGTCTTTGTTTACCGGTATTAGCGATTTGGTGTGCAGCCCTTTTAAAAGTGAAGCTCGGGTAAGGGTAAAGGAACGTTTCCGCAAGTTTAAGACCTTGATTCTGCCGATTATGTTGGTGGCGGTCGGTTTGGTTTTGATTATGGGTCAGCCGGACTTTGGCTCGTTTGTCGTAATTGTCGTGATCACCATGGGTATGCTGTTTTTGGCAGGCTTTCCATGGAAATATTTTGCCGTATTGGTGGCGACTGTTGTGAGCGGTATGGGCTTGTTGATTTTGGCCGCGCCTTACCGTATGGCGCGTGTGGCGGCGTTTTTGGACCCTTGGAGCGATCCGTTGGGTAAAGGCTATCAGCTAACGCATTCCTTGATGGCGATTGCGCGCGGCGGCTGGTTTGGCGAAGGCTTGGGTGCAAGTTTGGAAAAACGTTTCTATCTTCCTGAAGCGCATACGGACTTTATTTTTGCCGTTATCGGCGAGGAGTTTGGCTTTGTCGGGATGCTGGTTTTGGTGTTCTGCTACGGCTGGCTGGTGTGGCGTGCGTTTTCCATCGGCAAGCAGGCGCGTGATTCGGGTTTGATGTTCAGCGCGTACATTGCCAACGGTATCGGTATTTGGATTGGTATTCAAAGTTTCTTCAATATTGGTGTAAACATCGGTATCCTGCCCACTAAAGGCCTGACTTTGCCGTTTATGTCTTACGGCGGTTCGGCTGTTTTTATCATGCTGGTGTGCATTACTTTGTTATTGCGCATTGATTATGAAAACCGCCAAAAAATGCGCGGTTATTCGGTGGAGTAAAACCATGAGCGGTAAAACTTTTATGCTGATGGCCGGTGGTACGGGCGGTCATATTTTCCCTGCATTGGCGGTTGCCGAGTCGCTGCAAAAGCGCGGCCATCATGTGATTTGGCTGGGCAGTCAGGATTCGATGGAAGAGCGTATCGTGCCGCAATACGGCATACGCTTGGAAACGCTGGCCATTAAAGGGATCCGCGGCAACGGCATCAAGCGCAAGCTGATGTTGCCGTTTACGCTGTATAAAACTGTCCGAGCCGCGCAGCAGATTATTAAGAAACACCGTGTCGAGTGTGTTATCGGTTTTGGCGGTTTCGTTACTTTCCCCGGCGGCTTGGCGGCAAAAATTTCCGGTGTGCCGATTGTGATTCACGAGCAAAACGCCGTAGCCGGTTTGTCCAACCGCCAATTGTCGCGTTGGGCAAAACGTGTTCTGTACGCTTTCCCGAAAGCCTTCCAGCATGAAGGTGGATTGGTGGGCAACCCTGTCCGTGCCGATATTGCGGCATTGCCTGTTCCTGAAGAACGCTTTGAAAACCGTCAGGGCCGTCTGAAAGTTTTGGTGGTGGGCGGCAGTTTGGGTGCGGATGTGTTGAACAAAACCGTTCCGCAAGCTTTGGCATTATTGCCTGAGGCGGCCCGTCCTCAAATGTATCATCAGTCCGGCCGCAATAAATTGGGCAACCTGCAGGCGGATTACGATGCGTTGGGTGTGCAGGCCGAGTGCGTCGAATTTATTACCGATATGGTATCTGCCTACCGTGATGCCGATTTGGTGATTTGCCGTGCCGGCGCGCTGACGATTGCCGAGCTGACGGTTGCAGGTTTGGGTGCATTGCTGGTGCCGTATCCGCACGCGGTAGACGACCATCAAACAGCTAATGCGCGCTTTATGGTGCAGGCCGAAGCTGGTTTGCTGCTGCCGCAAACTCAACTGACGGCAGAAAAACTGGCCGAAATCCTCGGCGGATTAAACCGTGAAAAATGCCTGAAATGGGCGAAAAATGCCCGTACGTTGGCGTTGCCGCACAGTGCGGACGATGTGGCGGAAGCCGCTATCGCGTGTACGGCATGATGACATAATGTGATGAACGAAACAGAGGTAGTCTGAAAACCAAGAAACGGGTTTCAGACGATCTTTTTGCAACTTGGCAGCCGTATTGTGCGGGAGTATGATGTAAATAGGAATTTCTCTCATTGGAGGCTGCCATGTCCGAAAAAATCTCTCCCGAAACCGTTTCTGTCCTGTCCAGTACCATGCTGATTCCCCTGTGGGCAAAGGCCGTAGAGCAGGGTAGGGCGCAGCCGCTTTTGCGCGATGACGAAGCCGTGCGGATGTTGGACAAGATTGACTACGACTTCGGAAAGTTTGCTAAAGCCAAAGCATCGCAGGTCGGCTGTTGCGGGCGGGCGAAGTTGTTGGACGATATGACCCGGCACTTTATCGCCGAACATCCCGATGCCGTCGTCGTGCAAATCGGCGCGGGGCTGGATGCGCGTTACGAACGCTTGGGCAAGCCGCGCATTACCGCTTGGTATGATTTGGATTTACCCGAAGTGATTGAAGTGCGGCGCATGCTGCTGTCTGAATCGGACAATCATTATCTGGGCGCGTCCATGTTTGACGAAGCGTGGATGAACACCGTCGCAGCGCACGGCAAACCCGTGTTGCTCGTGATCGAAGGCGTGTTGATGTATTTCGAAGAAACGCAAGTGCAGGATTTTTTCAAACAGGTTGCTCGCCGTCTGCCGAATGCCCAACTTGCTTTTGACACTATCCCCAAAGCCTACATCGGACAAAGCAAACACCACGACGCGCTCGGTAAAATGGACAAGCCGCCCGAGTTCCGCTGGGCGATAAGCGGAGTGGACGACATTCTGCGGCTGATGCCGGGTGTGGAAATTATTGAAGAAGCCGGTTTGAGCAGCGTCTGCAAACCGCGTTATCCGTGGCTTTTGCGCCTTTTGTATGCGACCGCGTGGGGACGGTGCAAACTGGATATGCGCTTGATGAGGATACAAGTGCCATCCAGTTGATAAGCACGAGGTCGTCTGAAAACGGTTTTCAGACGACCTTATATTTTGTTTTTGCTGGTGTTTTGGTAGCTGAAATCAAGTTTAAAAATAGGCAAAATAGCAAAGATTCACCGCCAAGTGCCGCCCCTTTTTTACCCATATTGCAACCAATGTGAAATCCTGTATGCCAAAACATCTTTAATTTACAAGAAAACTATGGCGCAGAAGCGGATAGCCCTTTAAAATAACGCCTTTACGCATCGAAAATCCACCGGAACGCAACATTATGATGAAAAATCGAGTTACCAACATCCATTTTGTCGGAATCGGCGGCGTCGGCATGAGCGGTATTGCCGAAGTTTTACACAATTTGGGCTTTAAAGTTTCCGGTTCGGATCAGGCGCGTAATGCCGTTACCGAGCATTTGAGCAGCTTGGGTATTCAAGTTTATCCCGGTCATACCGCCGAACACGTCAACGGTGCGGATGTCGTCGTTACCTCTACCGCCGTCAAAAAAGACAATCCCGAAGTCGTCGCCGCGCTGGAGCAGCAAATCCCTGTCATTCCCCGCGCTCTGATGCTGGCGGAACTGATGCGCTTCCGTGACGGCATCGCCATTGCCGGTACGCACGGCAAAACCACGACCACCAGCCTGACTGCTTCCATCCTCGGCGCTGCAGGTCTTGACCCGACTTTCGTTATCGGTGGCAAACTTAATGCCGCAGGTACCAACGCCCGTTTGGGTAAAGGCGAATACATCGTCGCAGAAGCCGATGAATCCGATGCCTCTTTCCTGTACCTGACTCCGATTATGTCCGTCGTGACCAATATCGACGAAGACCACATGGACACTTACGGCCACAGCGTTGAGAAGCTGCATCAGGCGTTTGTGGATTTCATTCACCGTATGCCGTTTTACGGCAAAGCGTTCTTGTGTATCGACAGCGAACACGTCCGCGCGATTTTGCCAAAAGTAAGCAAACCTTACGCTACTTACGGCCTGGATGATACTGCCGATATCTACGCAACCGATATTGAAAACATCGGAGCGCAAATGAAATTTACCGTTCATGTTCAAATGAAAGGACATGAGCAAGAGCCGTTTGAGGTTGTTTTGAATATGCCCGGCCGCCACAACGTCCTCAATGCGTTGGCGGCTATTGGCGTTGCGCTGGAAGTTGGCGCATCCGTCGAAGCGATTCAGCGAGGCTTGCTCGGTTTTGAAGGTGTTGGCCGCCGCTTCCAAAAATACGGCGACATCAAGCTGCCCAACGGCGGAACCGCGCTGTTGGTGGACGATTACGGACACCATCCTGTCGAAATGGCGGCAACCCTTTCCGCTGCGCGCGGTGCATACCCTGAAAAACGCTTGGTATTGGCTTTCCAACCGCACCGTTATACCCGTACACGCGATTTGTTTGAAGACTTTACCAAAGTCCTCAATACCGTTGATGCGCTGGTGTTGACCGAAGTTTATGCCGCAGGCGAAGAGCCGATTGCCGCAGCCGATTCCCGCGCCTTGGCGCGCGCCATCCGCGTATTGGGCAAACTTGAGCCTATTTACTGCGAAAACGTTGCCGACCTGCCGCAAATGCTGCTGAATGTTTTGCAAGACGGCGATGTCGTTCTGAATATGGGTGCCGGCAGCATTAACCGCGTTCCGTCTGCATTGGTGGAATTGTCGAAACAATCATAATAAACAGGCATATTGGCCTTTGAGGACAGATAGGTCGTCTGAACAATATTCAGACGGCCTGTATCAGTATTTAAGAAAGTGGAAATTATGCAGAATTTTGGCAAAGTGGCCGTGTTGATGGGTGGCTTCTCCAGCGAGCGCGAAGTTTCGCTGGACAGCGGCGCCGCTATTTTGGCAGCCTTGAAAAGCAAAGGTGTCGATGCCCATGCGTTCGACCCCAAAGAAACCCCGTTATCTGAATTGAAAACACAAGGTTTTCAGACGGCCTTCAATATTCTGCACGGCACTTTTGGCGAAGATGGCGCGATTCAAGGCGCGTTGGAACTGATGGGTATTCCTTACACCGGTAGCGGGGTGGCTGCTTCTGCGCTGGGTATGGATAAATACCGCTGCAAACTGATTTGGCAGGCTGTGGGCTTGCCTGTTCCTGAGTTTGTCGTATTGCATGACGACAGCGACTTTGATGCCGTTGAAGAAAAATTGGGCCTGCCGATGTTTGTGAAACCTGCCTCAGAAGGCAGTAGCGTCGGCGTGGTAAAAGTAAAAGAAAAAGGCCGTCTGAAAAGCGTTTACGAAGAATTGAAACACTTGCAGGGTGAAATCATTGCCGAACGCTTTATCGGCGGCGGCGAGTATTCTTGCCCGGTATTGAACGGCAAAGGCCTGCCCAGCATACACATCATCCCGGCTACCGAGTTCTACGACTACGAAGCCAAATACAACCGCGACGACACTGTTTATCAATGTCCGTCCGAAGACTTGAGCGAGGCGGAGGAAAACCTGATGCGCGAACTCGCTGTGCGTGGCGCGCAGGCGATTGGTGCGGACGGCTGTTCGCGCGTGGACTTTCTGAAAGATACAGACGGTAAACTGTATCTCTTGGAAATCAATACCTTGCCCGGCATGACCAGCCACAGTTTGGTGCCAAAATCTGCGGGCCATACCGGCGTGGATTTTGCTGATTTATGTATTGAGATTTTGAAGACCGCTCATGTGGGATGATGCAGGCGCACTGGGTCGACTGACCCGCCGGCTATTGGTGCTGATGACCTTTCTACTGATAGGTTCGGGCATAGCTTGGCTTTACAATTCCAAATATTTCCCTGTGAAACAGATTGCCATTCAGGGCAAGCTGAAATATGCTTCCAGCAAAGAATTGCAAACCGTTGCAAGAGAGCATATCAAGGGTAATATGTTCCGCGCCGATATTGATTCGGCGCAGGCCGCTTTTCAGGAATTGCCTTGGATTGACTCGGCAATGGTACGCCGCCGTTTTCCGGAAACCGTGGAAATTATCCTGACCGAGCGTGTGCCGGTTGCACACTGGCGCGTAGGCGGCTTGGTGGACAGTAAGGGCAATGTGTTTGCCGCAAGCCTGAAACAGGACCTGCCTATATTTGAAGGGCAACAGGGGACAGGCAAAGACATGGTCAAACATTATGCGGACTTTTCCGGTATTTTGAATCCGTTGAAACTGACCATCAAAGAATTGATCTACACGCCGCGTTCAGCATGGCTGCTTGTATTGAACAACGGCATTACCGTGCGATTGGGGCGTGAAAACGAAATCAAACGTTTGCAGCAGTTTGCCCAGATTTGGCCATCGTTGCTGCGTGAAAAACAAAGCCGTATCGAGTATGTCGATATGCGTTATAAGGATGGTTTTTCAGTCCGTTACCGGCCGTCTGAAAACCCTTCCGACAGTGAATAGCCGATTAGACGTGAAGCAATCTTGTTTCAAAAATAATCAAACCGTCAGTCAGACAACATAGCGAACGAGCAATTATGGAACAACAACAAAATAAATATATTAGTGCCTTAGACATTGGTACGTCCAAGGTCATCGCCTTAATCGGTGAGATTCGGGAAGATAACGAAATCCACATTGTTGGCTTGGGTCAAAGCCCTTCACGCGGTCTGCGTGCAGGTATGGTGACCAACATTGACGCCACTGCGCAAGCCATTCGTCAGGCGGTAGAAGATGCCGAGCTGATGGCAGATACCAAAATTTCCCACGTCGTCACCGGTATTGCCGGTAACCATATCCGCAGCCTGAATTCACAAGGCGTGGTCAAAATTAAAGATGGTGAAGTATCGCAAACCGACATCGATCGTGCCATCGAAACGGCCAAAGCCATCAATATTCCGCCTGATCACAATATCTTGCATACCGTGGTTCAAGAGTACATCATCGACAACCAGCCAGGCGTGAAAGAGCCTATCGGCATGAGTGGCGTGCGTTTGGATACCCGTGTACACATCATTACCGGTGCGAACACTGCTTTGCAAAATATCCAAAAATGTATCCAACGTTGCGGCCTGCAAATGGATCAAATCATGCTTCAGCCTTTGGCAAGCGGTCATGCCGTTTTGACTGAAGACGAAAAAGATTTGGGCGTGTGCGTCATAGATATCGGTGGCGGTACAACCGACATCGCGGTTTATACCAATGGCGCAATCCGCCATACTGCGGTTATTCCCGTTGCCGGCGATTTAATTACCAAAGACTTGGCACAAGCCTTGCGTACGCCGCACAGTGCAGCCGAGTACATCAAAATCCATTACGGTGCCGCGATTCCGAGTATGGACGGCTTGGATGAAATGATTGAAGTTCCCAGCGTTGGCGACCGTCAATCACGTCAAATTTCACGCCGTGTATTGGCTGAAATCATCGGCCCGCGCGTAGAAGAAATTTTGGAATTGACACTGAACGAATTGCGCCGCTCCGGCTTCCCTGAAGAAGTGTTGACTTCCGGCATCGTTTTGACCGGTGGTGCTTCTATGTTGACCGGTATTGTTGAGTTGGCGGAAGAAATCTTCAACCTGCCGGCACGTATCGGTGTCCCACAGGAAATGGGTGGTGTATCTGAGCGTATCCGTAATCCACGCTATTCAACCGCCATCGGTCTTTTGCAGGCGGCAAGGGGAGAGGAAGACGGCGCGCCGGTGACAGGTGCCATTGTGGTTCATGATCAGGCTGAAAAAATCAGTCTGTGGGCAAGACTGATGAAATTCGTTAAAGACAATTTCTGATAAAAGTTTTCAGGGCAGGCGGTGTACCAACCGTTTGTCCTGAATATTTAAGTGAAATTAAACGGTTTTAAATAATTGTCAAGTGGATAATTTAAAACTTGTATATTTTCTGTTAAAAAATGTAGTAAAAATATAACGCCGACAGCCGAATGGTAAGAAGATTTTTGCCAGTATCTGGATACTTCTTATATAATACGGATAATAAGTTATTTTTGAACCGTCCTTATAAAGCGGGGCGCGGAGGATTATTGAATGGAATTTGTTTACGACGTAGCAGAATCAGCAACGAGCCCTGCTGTTATTAAAGTTATCGGTTTGGGCGGCGGCGGCTGTAATGCCATTAACAACATGGTTGCCAACACTATTCATGGTGTTGAGTTCATCAGTGCCAATACCGATGCGCAATCATTGGCTAAAAACAATGCGGCTAAACGCATTCAATTGGGTACAAACCTGACTCGCGGTTTGGGTGCCGGTGCAAATCCTGAAATCGGCCGCGCCGCTGCTCAAGAAGATCGCGAAGCCATCGAAGATGCCATCCGCGGCGCAAACATGCTGTTCATCACTACCGGTATGGGTGGTGGTACAGGTACCGGCTCTGCTCCTGTTGTGGCTGAAATCGCAAAAGAAATGGGTATCCTGACCGTTGCGGTTGTAACCCGTCCGTTTGCTTACGAAGGCAAACGCGTACATATCGCTCAAGCAGGTTTGGAACAGCTCAAAGAGCGCGTCGATTCCCTGATTATTATTCCGAATGACAAATTGATGACTGCCTTGGGCGAAGACGTGACCATGCGTGAAGCTTTCCGTGCGGCAGACAATGTGTTGCGTGATGCGGTTGCCGGTATTTCCGAAGTGGTGACTTGCCCTAGCGACATGATCAACTTGGACTTCGCCGATGTGAAAACCGTAATGAGCAATCGCGGTATCGCCATGATGGGTTCAGGTTTTGCACAAGGTATCGACCGTGCCCGTTTGGCTACCGATCAAGCTATCTCCAGCCCACTCTTGGATAACGTTACTTTGGATGGCGCACGCGGTGTATTGGTAAACATTACCACTGCTCCCGGTTGTCTGAAAATGTCTGAGTTCAACGAGATTATGCGTATTGTCAACCAAAATGCACACCCTGAAGTGGAATGCAAATTTGGTGCTGCCGAAGACGAGAGCATGAGCGAAGACGCTATCCGTATTACCATCATTGCTACCGGCTTGAAAGAAAACGGTACTGACAACCAACTGCGCGCTGCTGCCCGTACCCAACAATTGGTACGCGGTGCGGAAGAAGCGCCTCAAGCTAAAAGCCAAAGCAGCGCTGAAAGCTTGGTTCGTACCAACCGCAATATCCGTTCTATGAATCTGACAGCGGCTGATTTCAGCAACCAGTCTGTACTGGATGACTTTGAAATTCCGGCTATCTTGCGCCGTCAGCAACATACTTCTGATAAATAATCAGGATCATGCATGAAAAGACCTGCCTTAAAGGCGGGTCTTTTTTATTAGCAGAATAAACTTAAGGCCGTCTGAAAATTTTCAGACGGCCTTAAGTTTTCAAATAAAGCAAATAACAAACTTACCCTTTATTTAGGATCTGTTTGTTTTCGCCCTCACGACGCAACTCTTTGGGCAAGACAAATACAATGCTTTCTTCTGTGCCTTCTCCTTCGCGGATGGTTTCGTGTCCCCAGTCTTGAATGGTTTGTAATACTTCTCGGACTAAGACTTCGGGTGCAGATGCACCGGCAGTTACACCGACCTTGGTTTTGTTTTCAAACCATTCTTTTTTCAGATAGGAGGCATTATCGACCATATAGGCATCAACTCCGCGCAATGCGGCTACTTCTCGCAAGCGGTTGCTGTTGGAAGAGTTGGGTGAACCGACAACAATTACGAGATCGCATTCTTCGGCCAATTCTTTAACAGCAGTTTGGCGGTTGGTTGTGGCGTAGCAGATATCTTCTTTGTGCGGATTACGGATATTTGGAAAGCGTTGATTTAAAGCTGCAATGATGTCTTTGGTTTCGTCTATCGATAAAGTGGTTTGGCTGACGTAGGCAAGTTTGTCAGGATTTTTGACGTTCAGTCCGGCTACATCTTCCACTGTCTCAACCAGAAACATTTTGCCCGGAGGTAATTGTCCCATCGTGCCTTCTACTTCGACGTGGCCTTTGTGGCCAATCATGATAATTTCGTAATCTTGCTCATCGAGGCGGGCTACTTCTTTATGGACTTTGGTTACCAGAGGGCAGGTGGCATCAAAAACGCGGAAACCACGTTGTGCCGCTTCTTCCTGGACTGCTTTGGATACGCCGTGAGCTGAGTAAATCAGTGTTGCGCCTTTTGGGACATCTGCCAAGTTATCGACAAATACGGCACCTTTTGCCCGCAGATTGTCGACGACGAATTTGTTGTGAACGACCTCATGGCGGACGTAAATAGGCGCGCCGAATTCTTCGAGTGCACGTTCAACAATGCTGATGGCACGGTCAACACCGGCACAGAAGCCGCGGGGATTGGCAAGGATAATGGTTTTTTGAGTCATGTGTGTTCCGTTTTCAGACGGCCTTTGTGTCGTTTGAAGGTGTTTTTTTGTGCAGCAAACCATCTATTACCAAGCAAACTGCGCCAACGCAGATAAAACTGTCGGCAATGTTAAATGCGGGGTAAAACCAGTTTTGCCAATAGAAAAGCAGAAAATCGACAACGTGGCCGTGAATCAGACGGTCAACCACATTGCCAATCGCGCCACCGATAATCATGGCAGCCCCCAGTTTGCCCCAGCGGCCAAACTCATCACGCCAGATGGCACGGGCTAAATATAGGCTGATAACGACTGCCAGACCTAAAAAGAAGAATTTTTGCCAGCCGCCTTGGTCGGCCAAAAAGCTGAATGCCGCGCCTGGATTATAGGCAAGGGTCAGGTCAAAAAAGTCTGGAATGATATTGAGGCGTTCGCCTTCGGTAAAGTGTTTCAAGATTTCCCATTTGCTCAGTTGGTCAAGAATGATGGCAACAAGGGAAAGTAAGAAAAAGGGAATTTTTGCAGTAGAGGATGAACTCATGTTTTCAGACGGCTTATGTAATAAAGGGCTTATTTTACCTTAAAGCAGGCTGGAAGTGTTTGCGATGGCATCGACGTTAAGGCCGTCTGAAAATAGAAACGCCGCCACTTGAATGTATCAAAGGGCGGCGTGGTAAGCATGTGCGGGTTTATTGGTTTTTAAGCAATGGTAAGCCCAGTTTCTCGCGACTTTCAACGAATTTTTGAGCAACGATGCGGCTCAGTGCACGAATACGGCCGATGTAGGTTGCGCGTTCGGTAACGGAAATGGCACCGCGTGCATCCAAGAGGTTGAACGTATGGCCGGCTTTGAGTACAAGCTCGTAAGCAGGCAGGGCAAGACTGGTGTCTTCAACTGTAAGTAGGCGTTTGGCTTGTTCTTCATAGTCGTTGAATTGGCGCAAGAGCCAATCGGCATCGCTGTATTCGAAGTTGTAGGTGGATTGTTCGACTTCGTTTTGATGATAAACGTCGCCATAAGTGACGATGTTACCATCAAGAGTTTTTGCCCAAACGAGGTCGTACACATTTTCCACGCCTTGCAGATACATGGCAAGGCGCTCGATACCGTAGGTGATTTCGCCGAGTACAGGGGAGCAGTCGATACCGCCGACTTGTTGGAAGTAGGTGAATTGGGTTACTTCCATGCCGTTGAGCCAAACTTCCCAGCCCAAGCCCCAAGCGCCGAGCGTAGGGTTTTCCCAGTCGTCTTCGACAAAACGGATGTCGTGTACTTTAGGGTCGATACCCAATTCGCGCAGGGAGTCGAGATAGAGGTCTTGAATATTGGCTGGTGCAGGTTTGAGCGCAACTTGGAATTGATAGTAGTGTTGCAGACGGTTGGGGTTGTCGCCATAGCGGCCGTCTTTGGGGCGGCGGCTGGGTTGAACGTAAGCGGCAAACCAAGGCTCTGGGCCTAACGCGCGCAGGCAGGTGGCTGGATGCGAAGTACCGGCACCGACTTCCATATCGAAAGGTTGGATAAGGGTACAGCCTTTGTCTGCCCAGTAGTTTTGTAATTTGAAAATAATTTGTTGGAAGGTGAGCATGGTGGATGGAATAGATTGGAATAAAGAGGGTATTTTACTGTTTTGAGCCTGTTTTGGATAGGCTGAAGGAAGCAGCGCAGTTTATTTGCCGTCCAACAGGTCTGAAAAGGGGTCGTCTTCCGAAGAAACGGTGTATTTTTCTTGTGCCCATTCGCCTAAATCAATGAGTTTGCACCGTTTGCTGCAGAAAGGGCGGTAGGGGCTGTCGGTGTTCCAAACGACTTCTTTGTGGCAAGTTGGACATTTTACAACAGGTGCGGTCATGCAGTTTCTTTCAGTGATTGTGCAATGGATTGATAGTATTGATGCAAGCGGGCAACCTTGATTTTTGCTTCTTCCATGTTATGGGTATTGTCCAATACATCGTCGGCATGCAGCAGTCTGTCAGTTCGAGAAGCTTGGGTGGCTATGATTTGACGCGTTTGTTCTTCTGAAAAACCATTGCGTTGATATACGCGTTCGATTTGGACGGACTCTGGAACATCTACGACTAAAATACGGTCGGTCTCCGCTTCAAATGCCGGATTCTCAATCAAAAGCGGTACATCGATAATGCCGTAGGTGGAGGAGGTAAGTTGTTGTTTCTGCTGTTGGATTTTGTTTAATATTAATGGCAGAAGCAGATTTTCCAGTTGTTTTTTGGATTGAGGCCGTCTGAAAACTTCTTCCCGTAAAGCCATACGATTCAGACGGCCTTCACTGTCAAAAACCTCATCGCCGAAAAGCTGGCGGATGGCAGGAAGGGCTTCACCGTTTTCAGCAGTCAGTGAACGGCTGATGGCATCGGCATCGATAATGGGTGCGCCAAGTTCGGCAAACATTTGGGCAATAGATGATTTACCGCTACCGATACCGCCGGTCAAGCCTATCCATAATGTCATTATCGGAATCCTGATTGTACGAGCCACCATTGTACCAGTTGGGTAATAGGTGCATTGGCAACCAAAATAATCCATCCTGCTACAGCAAGGCTGGGACCAAAAGCAAAATATTGACCTTTACCGACGCGGGCAATGAGTGCGCCCACCAGTCCGACTAAGGCAGCCATGAAGATCAGAACAGGCAAGATACCTACGCCCAGCCATGCCCCGAGCGTGGCCAAAAGTTTGAAGTCGCCATTGCCCATGCCGATTTTACCGGTCAGAAGTTTATAGACGGCGCATAAAGTATAAAGGCTCATATAGCCTGCGATTGCGCCTAAAACGGCTGAATGCAGGGGTACGAATGTGTCATTCAGATTAAACAGCAGGCCGATCCAGATTAGGGGCTGAGTCAGGCTGTCGGGTAAATATTGTGTATCGGCATCAATAAAGGTCAGCGCAATCAATATGGCAGTCAAAATTAATCCGCCAATAGTTGTACATGACCAGCCGTATTGCCACGCGACAATACCGAATAAGACACTTGTCAGCAGCTCAATCAGCGGATAGCGTATGCCGATAGCGGTTTTGCAGGAGTGGCATTTCCCGCCCAGTAAAACATAGCTGAGGATGGGGATGTTTTGCCAAGGTTTGACTGGGTTTTTGCATTTTGGGCAGCGTGAATTCGGTTTACACAGATTAAATGGCTGTTTTTCTTCATCTGTCAGCTTGATGCCCAAATGCTCTTTAGAAAATTGTGTCCATTCGCGTTCCATCATTATCGGCGTGCGATAAATGACAACGTTTAGAAAGCTGCCAATCAGCAATCCTAAAATAACGGCTAAAGGAATGGCGAATGGCGCAAGAACGGAGAGGGCGTCGATGGCAGAGTAAATACTATCAAGCATATCAACCTACGACATTACCCAAGTTAAACAGCGGCAGATACATGGCAATCAGCAAGATACCGATGAGCGAACCCAATACCACCATGATGATAGACTCCATCAAGTGAGACAATCGGGAGACGGAGTTGTCTACTTCATCTTCGTAGAATTCGGCAGCTTTGTTCAGCATATCGTCCAAAGAGCCTGACTCTTCGCCGATGGCCGCCATTTGGATCACCATATTGGGGAACATATCCGTACTTTGCATACTGGATGTCAGCGACAGACCTTGGGTTACCTTGGCGCGGATGTCTTGAGTGGCTTCTTCATAGAGAATATTGCCGGATGCGCCTGCAACTGAATCTAATACTTCCACCAAAGGAACGCCGGCTGCGAAGAGGGTGGAAGTCGTACGCGCCCAACGGGCAATGGTTGCTTTACGGACGATGGCGCCAAAAACAGGGAGTCTCAAAATCAGAGCATCGATTCGTTTTTGGAAGGTAGGCGATTTTTCATGGAGTTTGTACAGGCCGAAGGCGGAAACAATCAAAAGGATGATCATAATCCAGCCATAGTCGACGAATAAATCGGACAAGCTCATGACGAGTTGGGTAAGGCTTGGCAGCTCTGCCCCCATATTGGCATAAACTTCTTTAAAGGCAGGCAGTACAAACATCATCATAATGAAGATAAGCGCAATTGCCACCACGATAATGGCAATCGGGTAGGTCAGTGCGGTTTTAACCTTTTTCTTAATGGCTTGCGTTTTTTCTTTATAGACAGCCAGTTTGTCCAATAGGCTTTCCAGTACGCCGCCGGACTCGCCTGCGCTAACCAGATTACAATAAAAGCGGTCGAAATATTTTGGATATTTGGAGAACGATTTACCCAATGCGCTACCTTGTTCGACATCGGAGCGAACCTGCATCAGCATTTCGGTCATGCTCGGATTGGAGTGGCCGCGCGCAACGATTTCAAAAGCCTGCATCAGCGGTAAGCCTGCCTTCATCATCGTTGCCAGTTGGCGGGTGAACACTGTAATGTCTTCTTGGGTAATACGGCGTTTGCGTGCGGTTTTAACTTTGCTGATACGCAAAGGACGAATGCCTCTGCGTTGGAGTTTCTTGCGTGCTTCTTCTTCGTCTTTGGCAACTACTTCACCATGGACAAGACGTTCGGTCTCGGTATTTTTTCCTTCAAAAGTAAAACGCTTGCCTTTGCTTCTTGAGCCGAACAGACTTCTTTTTTGCTCTGCTTGAGCCATGTGTTATCCCTTGTTAGTAAGAAATAAAGCGGACTGTTTCCCCGTGCCGCTTTATTTTAATTTTCGAAAATATGGCAGTTTAGTCATTGGTATGAGCAGTCACTTCTTCCAACGAGGTCAGGCCTTGCATGACTTTCATGAGGCCGGCGCGACGCAAGTCTACCATGCCTTCCTGATAGGCCATGTTCATGATATCAACTTCTGTACCGTTGTTCATAATGACTTTTTGCATTTCATCGCTGACCGGCATGACTTCATAAATACCGACGCGGCCTTTAAAGCCTTTGCCGCGGCAGCTGTCGCAGCCAACCGGGCGGTAGAGTTTCCAATCTTGAGCCAAGTCCGTATCGGTAAAGCCGGCTTTTTTCAATGCCGGAACCGGCGGGCGTTCAACTTCGCGTTTGCAGTTTGGACACAGTCTGCGCAACAGCCTTTGCGCCATAATCAGGCTGACCGAGCTGGCGATATTGAAAGGCGCTACGCCCATGTTCAAAAGGCGGGACAGCGTGGCCGGTGCATTATTGGTATGCAGGGTCGAGAAAACCATGTGGCCGGTTTGGGCGGCTTTAATGGCGATGTCGGCGGTTTCCAAGTCTCGGATCTCACCGACCATAATAATATCAGGATCTTGGCGCAAGAAGGATCGGAGTGCGGCAGCAAACGTCAGACCTTGTTTCTCATTGACGTTGACTTGGTTGACGCCCGGCAGGTTAATCTCGGCCGGATCCTCGGCCGTCGAAATGTTCACATCTTCCGTGTTCAAAATACTCAGGCAGGTATAGAGTGAAACGGTTTTGCCCGAACCTGTCGGACCGGTAACCAACACCATGCCGTAAGGGCGGTTGATGGCCTCAAGCAGCATTTCTTTTTGGAAAGGCTCTAAGCCGAGCTGGTCGATATTGAGCGATGTACCATCGGAATTTAGGATACGCATTACCACTTTTTCGCCAAACAACGTCGGCAATGTGCTGACACGGAAGTCAATCGGACGGCCGTGTTTATGGAAGGCAATTTGAATTCTGCCGTCTTGCGGAATACGTTTTTCGGAAATATCCAAACGCGCCATCACTTTGATGCGCGATGCCAACTGGCCGCGCACGGCGACAGGAGGCTGTACGACTTCACGCAATTGTCCGTCCACGCGGAAACGAACGCGCGCCATTTGCTCGTAGAATTCAAAGTGGATATCCGATGCGCCCGCGTTCAGGGCATCGGATAAGGTTTTATGGATGAAGCGGGGGATTGGACCGTCTTCAGCTTCTTCATTGTCGATATAAAGCGATTGCGATTGCTGCGTTGCTTCATGTTCGTCGTTGATTTCTTTCAGAATGGTGGTCGAACGTTGACCTAGCCATTCCAGCAATGAGCTGAGCTGGTCGTCTGGAACTACTACCAAGTCGACACTTAAACCTGAAGCAAAAGCAATTTTTTGAAATTTTTGGATTTGGGTCGGATCGGATACGGCGAAATAAACCTTGCGTCCGCGTTTGAAAATCGGAATGCAACGGTTTTGCACCATTTTCTCTTCCGTCAGAATGTCGCTGACTACATTATTGCGCGGGTAGTAGCGCAAATCCAAAAGGGGATAGCTGAATACGCGCGCAACCAACTCTCCCAAAGCTTTAGGGGAGATGATGCCGTCTGAAAACAGGTTGGGCAGGATTTCTTTGCCCGATTGTAAAAGGCTGTTGTAATGTTCCGCTTGTTGATTTGAGATGGTCTGGCTTTGAACCAAAACACGCAATAATCCGACACTCATTTTATTTTCCGTTTCTTGTGCAGTTTTCCCTTTAATTTAGAGGAAAGCCGTATTATTTGATCATTATTATGATTAAAGCATATATTTAATTATGCAAATCTGCTTAAGTTGCAAAGACATGCTTCTGCTTTAATTGTATTTTTATTTCAGACGGCCATTATAAAGCAAGGAGAATAGGCGTTAAACTCGATATTTTTGGATTATGATGAAAAAACAACAATTTTGTCGTATGAATCCAATCAATAACGAAATTATATTTCATGTTGCTATTACTTGTTTGGAGATGGCAGAAAAGGTTGTTTTGATGGACAGACGGTTGGAATTTGAAATATGAAAAGGCCGTCTGGAACTGAGCAATCAGGTTTCAGACGGGGCCTTTTAGCTATTTAAATCCGATAGGATTGATTAGGCTTTGTTTTTCAGACGGCCATGCAATTCCTGTACACTGTACACGCCCAGGTGGTCGCGGCTTTTTGCGCCTTCGCTCATGGCTTCGCCGCCGGCGATGGTGGTGTATTGCGGCACGCGTTGGGTGAGGGAAGTGCGGCGGATGCTGTGGCTGTCGGCGATGGATTGTGCCGAGCTGCTGACGGTGTTGACCACCAGCGCGATTTCGCCGTTTTTAATCGCGTCCACGATGTGCGGGCGGCCTTCCTGCACTTTGTTCACCGCTTGCACGATGATGCCGTGCTCTTTCAGGTATTCGGCAGTGCCGCGTGTGGCGCAGACGCCGTAGCCTAATGCTTGGAAGTTTTGCGCGGTTTTGACGATGAGCGGTTTGTCTTCGTCGCGCACGGCGAGGAAGATTTTGCCGGTCGGGTTCAGGCGTTCGCCTGCGCCGAGTTGGGCTTTGTAGTAGGCTTCGCCGAAGCTTGCGCCCACGCCCATCACTTCGCCGGTGGAGCGCATTTCCGGGCCGAGGATGGTGTCCACGCCGGGGAATTTGATGAAGGGGAACACGGCTTCTTTAACGGCATAGAAATCGGGGACGACTTCTTTTTCCACGCCTTGCTCTTGCAGGGAAATGCCCGCCATGCAGCGAGCGCCGACTTTGGCGAGCGGCACGCCGGTGGCTTTGGAGACGAAGGGGACGGTGCGGCTGGCGCGCGGGTTCACTTCCAACACGAACACCACGCCGTCCTGCACGGCAAACTGGACGTTCATCAGGCCGACCACGCCCAGCGCGTACGCCATGGCTTTGGTTTGGCGGCGGATTTCGTCTTGGATTTCTTCGCTGAGCGAGTAGGGCGGCAGCGAGCAGCCGGAGTCGCCGGAGTGGATGCCTGCCTGTTCGACGTGTTGCATGATGCCGCCGATAACGACGTCTTTGCCGTCTGAAACGCAGTCCACATCGACTTCAATCGCGTTGTTCAGGAAGAAGTCGAGCAACACGGGGCTGTCTTCGGATACCTGCACGGCTTCGCGCATGTATTTTTGCAGCTCTTCGGCGGAGTGGACGACCTGCATGGCGCGGCCACCGAGGACGTAAGACGGGCGCACGACCAGCGGATAGCCGATTTCTTCGGCTTTGACGAGCGCTTCTTCTTCGTTGTGGGCGATGCGGTTGGGCGGCTGGCGCAGGCCTAAGTCGTTCAACACTTTTTGGAAGCGTTCGCGGTCTTCGGCGGCGTCGATGCTGTCGGCGGACGTGCCGATGATGTTCACGCCGTTTTCAACCAGCGCGTTGGCGAGTTTGAGCGGGGTTTGACCGCCGTAATGCACAATCACGCCCCACGGGTTTTCGGTGCGGACGATTTCCAACACGTCTTCCAGCGTCAGCGGCTCGAAATACAGGCGGTCGCTGGTGTCGAAGTCGGTAGACACGGTTTCGGGGTTACAGTTCACCATGATGGTTTCAAAGCCCGATTCGCGCAGGGCGAGCGCGGCGTGAACGCAGCAGTAGTCAAACTCGATGCCCTGACCGATACGGTTCGGGCCGCCGCCGAGAATCATCACTTTCTTACGGTCGGAAGGACGCGCTTCGCATTCTTCTTCGTAAGTGGAATAGAGGTAGGCGGTTTCGGTGGCGAATTCGGCGGCACAGGTGTCGACGCGTTTATACACGGGATGCAGCTTCAGCGCGTAGCGGTGTTCGCGCACTTCTTTTTCTTTTACGCCTAAAAGCTGCGCGATGCGTTTGTCGGAGAAGCCTTTGCGTTTCAGACGACGTAGGGCGGCGAAATCCAAATCTTGCAGGCAGCCTGCACTTACCTGCTGCTCTTCTTTCACCAAGTCTTCGATTTGCGCCAAGAACCAAGGGTCGATGGCGCAGATTTCGTGGATTTCTTCCAGCGTGAAGCCCGCGTGGAACGCGTCTGCCACAAAGAGCATACGCTCAGGGCCGGGGTTGGCCAGTTCGCGGCGGATTTCCGCTTTGTCGGAGCTTCTCGGATTGAAGCCGCACAAGCCCGTTTCCAAGCCGCGCAGGGCTTTTTGGAAACTTTCCTGAATCGTGCGGCCCATCGCCATCACTTCGCCCACCGATTTCATCTGCGTGGTCAGGCGGTCGTCTGCGGCGGGGAATTTTTCAAACGCGAAACGCGGGATTTTGGTTACCACATAGTCGATGGAAGGCTCGAACGACGCAGGCGTACGGCCGCCGGTGATGTCGTTGCGCAACTCGTCCAGTGTAAAGCCGACCGCCAGCTTCGCCGCCACTTTCGCAATCGGGAAACCCGTCGCTTTGGAAGCCAGCGCGGACGAACGGCTCACGCGCGGGTTCATCTCGATCACAATCATCTCGCCGTTTTCAGGGTTCACCGCAAACTGCACGTTCGAGCCGCCCGTGTCCACGCCGATTTCGCGCAATACCGCTAAGCTTGCGTTGCGCATGATTTGGTATTCTTTGTCCGTCAGCGTTTGCGCCGGCGCAACCGTAATCGAGTCGCCCGTATGCACGCCCATCGGGTCGAAGTTTTCAATCGAGCAGATAATGATGCAGTTGTCCGCCTTATCGCGCACCACTTCCATCTCGTACTCTTTCCAGCCGAGGACGGACTGCTCAATCAGCAGCTCATGCGTGGGCGACGCATCGAAACCGCGTTCGCAAATCGCCAAAAACTCGTCTTTATTGTAGGCAATGCCGCCGCCCGAACCGCCCATCGTGAAAGACGGACGAATCAGAGTCGGGAAGCCGACCTGTTCCTGCGCCGCCAAGGCTTCATTCATCGTGTGGCAGACAAAGGATTTCGGGCAGGAGAGGCCGATTTTCTCCATCGCCTCCTTAAAGCGGCCACGGTCTTCCGCCTTGTCGATGGCGTCTTCCGTCGCGCCAATCAGCTCGACATTGTATTTCGCCAGCACGCCGTTGCGCGCCAAATCCAGCGCACAGTTCAGCGCGGTCTGACCGCCCATCGTGGGCAGAATCGCATCAGGACGCTCTTTGGCGATAATCTTCTCCACCGTCTGCCACATAATCGGCTCGATGTAGGTAACATCCGCCATTTCAGGGTCGGTCATAATCGTGGCGGGGTTGGAATTCACCAGAATGACTTTATAGCCTTCTTCACGCAAAGCCTTACAGGCCTGTGCGCCCGAATAGTCAAATTCGCAGGCCTGACCGATAACGATAGGGCCGGCGCCGATGATAAGGATGGATTTTAGGTCGGTACGTTTGGGCATTTTTACTTTCTCACAAGATATTCAGGTTTTTAAATTTCATTATTGAGCAACTATTTCATAACCAAGAGTCTGCTTAACATGTTCAATAAAATTGTCAATACTATCTTTTCTCCATTGTGAACAAACTGATATTTGTTCACCATTTTTTAATTGAATGATTTCTTCATCCTTAATATAAAATCTACCTTCTTTTTGATAATCTTTAAGCTCGCTAAATATATTCAATACACCATTTGAGCCTTGTAATTTTTTAGGGAAAATTTGACTCAATTTGGCAAAGTTGGCTTCTGGGTAGTCTTTGCAATATTTTCTAACAACTTCCAAAACCAAACGGCCTTTTGTTAGGTCAGATTTGCCGTTAAATGTGTATTTTGTATAATCTCTGCTGTTAATTTCACGTTTTATTTCTTGGTCTGAATTTTTCTTTTCTTTGATTTTTAGCTGGTATTCTTCGGTCTCTTTGACGGGAATAATAGTATCTACATCCCAAATCAGCTCGTTGTTTATTTCATACTGAGTAATCTTGATACATTTGATATCTAAGCCCTGCTCATTTAACCATAATACAGAATTGGTTAATTCTCTGGAGAAATCTTGATTGACCAAAATAATTCTAATGTTATCAAAATCTAATTTGTCGATTTCTTGGTCTAAGAAATCGGTAAAATCTTCCTCTGCATTTCCCTGTGTGTAATCTTGGTAATGCCTTATAACGTCTTGGATACTAAATAACCTAATCATTGAGGCATAGCGGATGGCTTGTAAATCCATGTGAAAACCGTCGTCATTCCGTTTCAGTTCCATTACAACCAGTTTCCCAGATTTATCCAGTGCTAATAAATCTAACCGTTTTTTAGAATCTTCACATGGAGCTAATTCTTCACTAATAATAAGCAAATCTTCGCCTAAAATTTGAGGATTAGATTTAATAATGTTCTGTACATCCCGCTCTTTTATGTGATTGTCTTTGAATGCTTTTAATTCCAGCATGGTAGAAGTTTGATTGTTTATATTAATTTTAAAAATGCTCATTGAGACGCTTTCATAAATTAAAAATAAGCAAGCTGTAGCCCGCATATAGAGTGTGTGCTGTATGCACGCACGCGTTCTCTATTTTCCCTGCAACGCATGAATCTGCTGCAACCTGCTCCCTCCCCCGTGGGGGAGGGTTGGGGAGAGGGCATTCTCCGAATTGCAGCAATCTTTCCAAACACCGCAATCTCCCCAATACAAGCCTTGCGGCTTGTTGCCCTCTCTCTAACTCTCTCCCACGGGAGAGAGGACGGGGTGGCTGTTGGGACTAAGGCTTCTCAAGGAAACGGGTTGTGTAGGTTGCTTTTTACTTTTCAGACGACCTGCAATCAACGGTTGTAAATTTAAGTTGTTTTTCAAACCACCTGAAACCGCAAAACCTGCTGTACCGCTCCCTCCCCCGTGGGGGAGGGCTGGGGAGAGGGCATTCCTCGAATGGCGGCAACCTTCATCAACACCCTAACCATCCCAATACAAGCCTTGCGGCTTGTTGCCCTCTCTCTAGCTCTCTCCCACGGGAGAGAGAACGGGGCGGCTGTTGGGGCTAAGGGTTCTGCAAGGAAACAGGTTGTGCAGGCTGCTTTTTGCTTTTCAGACGACCTTTATAAATGCTCAATTCAGTCGGCTTGCACCCTATAATTTTCAAAAATCCAATCAAAATCAGCTATCTGCTACCGTGCAGGCTGCTTTTCCAATTCTTGCAACATGCGCAGGATTTCCGCCAGTACGTCGTTTGTCTGCTGCAAAATTTCGTGGTTCCAAAAACGCAGCACGGTAAAGCCCAGGCTGTTGAGATATGCCGTTCGCGCGTGGTCGTATGCGGCTTGTTCTGTGTGCTGCCCGCCGTCTGCTTCGATAATCAGCTTGGGCGTTACGCACATAAAATCAACAATATAGTTTCCAATCGGCTGCTGGCGGCGGAATTTATAGCCGTTCAGGCGGCCTGCCCGCAGGTGCTGCCACAATTTTGCTTCCGCCTCGCTCATTTCTTGACGCATGGCTTTGGCGCGTTGATGCAGGGCGGGGTTGTCGGCGGTCAATAGTTTTTCGGGCGGGTTCATTTTTGTTGTCGGGTTGCTGTTTGTGCAAGCCTTGCTGCCCTCTCCCTAGCCCTCTCCCACGGGAGAGGGGATGGGGTTGCTGATTGAATTAAATGTTGCGGCAAGACAATCTTTTTTCAGACGACCTTTTACGTTTTTATTTTGCACATGCCGTCTGAAAACTTCCTTAAAAGCTGGTGAAGAATGTAATCAAGCCCAAAATGATGCCGGGGGCGTTTGCCAGCATGACGGGGTAGTCGCGTTTTTCTTTCAAAAAACCGTAGGCAACCCATAATGTGCAGTTGATGGCGGCGACGAGGGGTTGCAGCGGCGAGCCGGGGTTGCCCGCTAGGTTGTTTTGGATTTGCGGGATGTAGGAAACGTACATGCCTACGGCGGTCAGGGTAGCGACGACAGAGAGTACGCGCATTTGTTTTTCAGTCATGAGTTTTCCTTTCTGATTTGAGGATTGAGGGGATTTTTCAGACGATGTTTTGTGTTGAGGGGTCGTCTGAATTTTTGTTTTTTATGTTTTGATTTTTATCGGGTTTCAGACGACCTTTGTTGAGTTGAGAGGTCATCTGAAAAGGCGGTTTATTGTTTTGCCGCTTTCATATTGTCAATGAATTTGTCAAACAGATAGCCGACATCCTGCGGGCCGGGGCTGGCTTCGGGGTGGCCTTGGAAGCAGAATACAGGTTTGTCTGTCAGTTCGATGCCTTGCAAGGTGTTGTCGAACAAGGATTTGTGGGTAATCCTTGCGTTGGCGGGCAGGGTGTCGGCATCGACGGCGAAGCCGTGGTTTTGGCTGGTGATGACGACTTTGCCGCTGTCCAAGTCTTGCACGGGGTGGTTTGCGCCGTGGTGGCTGAAGTGCATTTTCAGGGTTTTTGCGCCGATGGCAAGGCTGATGAGCTGGTGTCCCAAGCAGATGCCGAAGATGGGTTTGCCGCTAGCCATCAGTTTTTGTACGGCTTCGATGGCGTAGGTACAAGGCTCGGGGTCGCCGGGGCCGTTGGACAGGAATACGCCGTCAGGATTGAGCGCCAACACCTCTTCCGCGCTGGTTTGGGCGGGGACGACGGTCAGGCGGCAGCTGCGTGAGGCGAGCATACGCAAGATGTTGGTTTTTACTCCGAAATCGTAAGCGACGACGTGGAACGGCTGTTCGGTAGGGGTAACGAAACCTTTGCCCAGCGCCCATTCGCCTTCGGTCCATTCGTAGGCTTCTGTGCAGGAAACTTCTTTTGCCAAATCTTTGCCGACCATGCTGCCGAACGCAGCGATGAGTTCTTGCGCTTTTTCAACTGTGGCGTCCGCGCCGGTCAGAATCGCGCCGCCTTGTGCGCCTTTTTCGCGCAGCAGCGTGGTCAGGCGGCGGGTGTCGATGTCGGCGATGGCGACGGTTTTGTTGCGCACCAGATAGTCGTGCAGGCTTTCGGAGGCGCGGAAATTGCTGTGCAGCAGCGGCAGGTCGCGGATAATCAAGCCTGCGGCATAAACGCTGCGGCTTTCTTCGTCTTCGGCGTTGGTGCCGGTATTGCCGATGTGGGGGTAGGTGAGGGTAACGATTTGTTTGCAGTAGGACGGGTCGGTTAGGATTTCCTGATAGCCGGTCATGGAAGTGTTGAATACGACTTCGCCGGAAGTCGAACCTTCGTAACCGATTGATGTGCCGTGAAATACGCTGCCGTCAGCGAGAACGAGAAGAGCCGGAGTGGTCATGATGGAATCCTGTTTGCCTGATGATGGTCGGTTCGAAAAAAAATGGGTCAGGCCGTCTGAAAAATAAAAATTGTTTACAAAAAAGACAGCCTTCGGAAATCTCGGCTAAAAAAAAACACGCTCCGCAGCTTTGATTTTGCCGTGTAACGTGCTTTTTCAGACATAGCTGCCTATGCCGTAGAAGCAATGCATTCTACGTCAAAAAGCCATATCGTTCAAGCTGTGGTTTGGCAACGGATTTTCCCTTTACAATCATGAAGTCTGTTTCATTTTCGCCATTGTTCGCCACATTAGACAAAAAAAACAGCCCGAACCCCACATAAATGACATCGTAAATGTTAGAATCGCATTCCGAGAAAATAAAAACAACGTCATCATCCGTCAACCGACGATTTTATGAAAAAAGAACGCATTATGAAAAACAAATCTTCACGTTGCCCCGGCTCCATCCGTCCGATGATTTACAGCATCGCCTCCGCGCTCGCCTTGATGAGCGGGGTGGCAAATGCCGCAGCAGGCGAGTTCGCCAAAGTCCCACTGTATCTGCAAAATGAATCTAAAATTGATAAACAGCCCGAAGTTAAACACAACATTATGCTGTTTATTGATGATTCAGGTAGTATGGATGAATATATTGGCAGTCAAACCCGTATTCAGATTACAAGGGATGCGTTAAGTAAAGTTTTGAAGGAACATGGTAGTACATTTAACTGGGCATTGCAGACTTTAAATAATAGCGGTATGAGCGATACTCCTGATGACAAAGGATTTACCATACCGGCAACTGAGATTGAAGAAAGGGTAAAAAGGATTAAGGCCAAAGGAGGTACGCCGACTACCTCGCGTTATTTCGAGTTGGTCAGTCAAATTGTGATGCCGAATGTGAAATACCGTTGCCAGAAATCATATGTGGTTTTGATGTCTGACGGTGATGCCAATTTTAGCTGTAGTTTGGATGATAGAGGATACAAATGGCCTAAGTCTGATTTTAAATATGGGGATTTAAGCCGCTATTCGGATTATTATGGACGAAATATTTCTCTGGAAGAACCAAAGTATAGAGAAGCATATAATTATTTTGGGTATAGGCAGGCAGGTTATTGTCGGAATGAGAAATTGGGGGCATATGATACCTCTTGGGATATGGATGATGGCTTAGCTTTCTTCAGTAAAAAACTTGCAGAGCAGGATTTTAAAACCGAAGGAACGGATGATACAGGTAAAAGCTGGAACGGCGATCCTAAAGATCCTGCCGATTACAGTAAACAACTGGTGCAGACCTTTACCGTAGGCTTCGGGCAAGGTATTTCGCCCTCAGGAAGGAGGTATTTGGAGCTGGCTGCCAGCCGCCCCGAGTATTATTATGAGGCAGATAAACCCGAAAGTTTGTCGAAGGTATTTAACGACATTGTAGAGCAGATTAAACCTGGCACGAAAAATGTGGGTTACGACGATGTTGGTGCGACCGCGCCTGCAACGACCAGCAGCAGCCTGCCTGAGATGTCGGCAGTTATCGGTTTGAAAACAAACTCTTGGAGTAGCCAGATTATTTTCCAAAGATTAGGGAAGGATGGTCGTCGTAGTGAAGAATTGAAGCTGTACCCGTCGTTTGCAAACCGTAAAACCCTGATTAATACGGGTTCAAGTACTTATTTTATTAATAATATTCCCAATAATACTTTAAACAATGCCTATTTTGATATTGCAGATGCAGCTAATGGTAAAAATTCGGATGAATGGCGTGATTTGCTGAATTGGACGGGGCGTATCGGTGATGATAAATCAATACAAGATAAATCAAAAAACACACCGTACAGCCAAGTTTACCGTATTCGGGAAGGTGATCAGCGTGATTTGGGCGATATTTTGGACGGTTCGGTTGCTGCTGTCGGTAATGTCGGTAATAAGGCCAAGTATAAAGTTGGCAACGATACGATCAAGCGTCAGAAATATATGGTTGCGGCTGCGAATGACGGCATGGTGCATTTGTTCCAAACCTCGTCAGATGCAAATCATCCGTATGAACTGAAAGTCAGCTACATCCCTTCGACAATGGAGCGGGATGTCGCAGATGGTAATAATGTGAAGACGGTTACTTTGGCAAAAGTTTTGAAAAATATTGCCAAAGACAGCTATACGTCGTCTATTACCAATCATGAATATATGGTTAACGGCGGATTTACCTTGCGTCAGACTTCTGAAAATGATACTCAGCGCGTATTTATGTTTGGTGCGATGGGTCAGGGTGGTCGTGGTGCCTATGCCCTGAATATCGGCGGTAATGTAGATAAAGCTACCAAAACAGGTTTGGATGTCACTGATACCGAGTGGAATAAAACAGTTCCATTGTTTGAAACCATCAAAGGTGAGAAAAACACATTGGGCTATACCATTGGTACGCCGCAAATTGGGCGTGTCTCGGTCAGCAGACCTGCCGATAACGGACGTGTAGATATAAAAGAAAACATTCGCTATGCAGGTTTTCTTGCCAGCGGTTATCGTGTTGAAGATAAAGCCGATACGAAAAATGAAACAGCATTGTATGTATATGAAATGCTAGGTAAGGAAGTTGGTACAGGCGATAAGCGTGGTAACGATACAGGTAAAGCACCGGGCGATTTGTTGAAAAAAATCGAAGTTCAAGACGGTGTAGGCGGTCTGTCCACGCCGACCCTTGTGGACACTGATTTTGATGGTGTAATTGATGTTGCGTATGCGGGCGACCGTGGAGGTAATATGTATCGTTTTGACCTGCGCGGCGAAAAACCGGACAACTGGAAGGTTGTTAAAATCTTTACGGGTTCACCCAGCAAACCGATTACCTCCGCACCTGCCGTTTCACGCCGCAGAGTAAACGAATATGTCGTGATTTTCGGTACGGGCAGTGAGATTTATCAAAATGATCTGACCAATAAAGACAAGCAATCTATTTACGGTATTTATGAAGATTTGACACCGAATCAGACCGTAACCGCTGCTTCCGAAAGTGATTTGCAGCAACAAGAGTTTCGTCCTGAAGAAAAAGGAAAAGAAGGCTATATTTATCTAACTAACAACCAGGTTGCCAAAACCCAAAAAGGTTGGAAAATCGATTTGCGTGATGGTGAACGGGTAAACGTCAAACCGACTATGATCTTGCGTACTGCTGTTGTGACTGTGCGTCGCTATGATTCTGTTACAGAGGAAAAATCTGCAGGTGCCGATGTTTGTTTACCAGCAAGTACGAGCGTGAAAACTGCAGCAAAAACTTCGTTCATTGGTGTGAATGCTGATAATGGAGGTGCATTGAACGCACGCAGCGCGCGTTTTACGCCTGATACCGTTATTCGGAAGCTGGACGGCTTTGGTATGCAATACGCCAATGGTTTGACTCAGGATGGGGTTATCAACTTTACCTTCCTCAATCCGAGCAAATTGGATGATTCCCCTGTGACCGCAGACGGGGATTCAGGTGGTACGGGTACGGATAAAGAGCTTTCTGTTACGTCGAGTACGCCAAATAACAAATGCTTCTCCAATAAAGTAACCCGCAGCCTACTGTTAAATAAGGGTGAGTCTCTGGCAGTTGAGGGTGGTCATATCTGTGGTTTGAAACGTATCAGCTGGCGCGAGCTGTTTTTCTGATTGGTTCGTGCAAACGAATGAAGACCAAGAGGTCGTCTGAAACTTGGAAACAGGTTTTCAGACGACCTTTGTTTTATAGTGGATTAAATTTAAACCAGTACGGTATTGCCTCGCCTTGCCATACTATCTGAGACCTTTGCAAAAAAGTCTTTCCCCCAACAGCCGAAACCCAAACACAGGTTTTCGGCTGTTTTTGTTTCAAATATCCACTGATTCTACTCAAATATCCCCGTAATTCACCTTGGATACCTGATCAATCAGGTATCCAACCGCCTTTTAGGCGGCAGCAGGCACACTTAGCCTGTTGGCCGCTTTCAACAGGTTCAAACTCATCGCCTTCAGATGCGTTTGGTTTGCGCTTCCGTCAGCGGACGGTTGCGGCGGGCTTTGCGCATAATGCCATCCAGCAACTGATGTTCTTTCAGATGTTGCCGGTTTTCCTTACTGTCATAGCCTTTGTCGGCATAGACGGTCGTGCCTTCGGCTATACCTTCCAGCAAAGGGGACAGATGGTTGCACTCATGGGTATTGGCGGGGGTGATGTGCAGTTTCTCGATATAGCCTTCCTCATCGGTACGGGTATGTTGTTTGTAACCGAGTTTGTAGAGGCCGTTTTTCTTTGTCCAACGGGCATCTTTGTCCTTACTCGGTGTGGTTTGGCCGCTGACTTGTCCTTCTTCATCGACTTCTATGGCCTGACGCTGTTTGCTGCCGGCGGTCTGAATAATGGTGGCGTCAATGACGGCGGCGGATGCTTTCTCTACTTTTAGGTTTTTTTCGGTCAGTTGGCGGTTAATCAGTTCCAGCAATTCGGACAGGGTGTTGTCTTGCGCCAGCCAGTTACGGTAGCGGCATAAGGTGCTGTAATCGGGGATGCTCAGTTCGTCAAAACGGCAAAACAGGTTGAAATCGATGCGGGTGATGAGGCTGTGTTCGAGTTCGAGATCGGAGAGGCTGTGCCATTGTCCGAGCAGGACGGCTTTGAACATGGACAACAGGGGATAGGCGGGACGGCCGCAATGGTCTCGGAGGTAACGGGTTCTTTGACGATTCAGGTACTGTTCGATCGGTTGCCAATCAATCACCTGATCCAACTTCAATAGTGGGAAGCGGTCGATGTGTTTGGCAATCATGGCTTGTGCGGTTTGCCGGAAGAAGGTGCTCATGAGAAATCCCCTAAACGTCTTGGTGGGAATTTAGGGGATTTTGGGCGGATTTTGCAAAGGTGTCAGGTCGTCTGAAAATATCTTTTCAGATCAAGGAGCGCATTGTTAGATGCTGTTTTTAATGATTTTCCTCAGGGTGGACAGTTGTCGGCGGCTGACAGGCAACGGAGTTGGAATATCGAGAATTTTAGCCCCCCATGTGGATGCGTATTCGTCGTTTTCGTCATCGTCCAGTCGAATCAGGCTGTCGAGGGTGTGGCGGAAGACGAGGGCATTGCGGTGGATGCGGATGACTTTATCGCCCAGCAATTCTTCCCAGTAAACCAATGTTTTCGGTAATTCGTAGCTGTGGCCGTCGCCGGTAAACAGATAGACGGTTTTGTGTTCCGCCATCAGGTAACGCGCCTGTTGCCATGGGATTTCAACCATGCGTTCGCGGTTGTACACTTTGAAATGGGTGAAACTGTCTGCTTTTTCGCGGTTTTTCTCGATGATGCGGTCAAGCGCGGTTTGCAGGCGGGTCATTTTGATTGGTTTGAGCAGATAGTCTGCGGCAGCCAGCTCAAACGCGCGCAGGGCGTGTTCTTCATAGGCTGTGGTGAATACAATTTCCGGCTGGCGCTTGGCGGTACGCTTAATGCGTTCGACAAACTCGAGACCGTCGATTTCCGGCATGCCGATGTCGGCAAAGACGATGTCGACTTCGTGGACGCTCAGCCACTCCAATGCTGGCATGGCATGGTGAAAGACGTTGAGCAGTACGACATTGCACTCTTCCAATAATACACGTAAGCGTTCTGCTGCTAATACTTCGTCTTCTACAATAATGGCACTTGGCATAGCGGTATTCTTTTTGTTGTATCGTGGGAGATCTGCCGCGTTTTGTCATCCTCAATAACGCGTCAGCCGTATGTTGTTACAACCTTGAAATTATCAGTTTGTGACAATTTTAGGAAATTTTCAAAATATACATGATTTTTCGCTTCTTGGGCATGGTTTGGGATGAATCAGAAGATTACTTACATAATTTTATGAAATATTGTAATACCTAGAGTAATTTTGTTGTAATCGTGCTAATTCAGTCTGTGATAATGGACGATTTTGGGATTTTGTCCATTTGCCAGTGTACTACCGCCCAATCAAGCAATTCCTGCGGACGGTTCACGGTAGGTGCATCGGGTAGGTTGAGGTAGGTTAGGACTTGGCGTAGGAGTTGTTCTTTTTGATTCAAATCCAAAGCCGGGGCAAGGGTTTGTTTCGACCATTTTTGTCCTTGATTGTTGGTCAATAGGGGAAGGTGGGCGTAGGCCGGTGTGGGAACGCCGAGGCATTGTTGCAGATAGATTTGGCGCGGCGTGGAAACGAGCAAGTCCTGACCGCGGACAATATGCGTTATGCCTTGATCGGCATCGTCGGCAACCACGGCAAGCTGATATGCCCAATAGCCGTCGGCACGAAGCAGGACAAAATCGCCGATATCGTGTGCCAGATTTTGTGCGTAATGTCCGACAATGCCGTCTGAAAAACCGATCACGCGATCGGGAACTTGAATGCGCCATGCCGGAGTTTTGTTTTGCGTGTCGGGTCTTTGCTGAGGATTGCGGCAACGGCCGTTATATACAAATCCGTCTGCGCCATGTGTTGCCGCCGCCTGCCAGTCTTTGCGGCTGCAATAGCAGGGATACACCAGCCCGGCTGCTTTGAGGCGGTTGAGGGTGTCTTGATACAGGTCGTAACGGCGGTTTTGATAGGCGATTTCGCCATCCCACTCAAAACCGAAAGCTTCGAGCGTGCGCAAAATGTCGGCAGCGGCGCCGGGCATTTCGCGCGGGGGGTCAAGGTCTTCAATGCGGACCAGCCATTTGCCCTGATGAACGCGCGCGTCGGCATAGGAGGCAACGGCGGTCAGTAGGGAGCCGATATGAAGCAGGCCGGTAGGGCTGGGAGCGAAACGTCCTATATACATGGCAGGGTGTTTTTGTAGAGCAGGGGCAGTATGCCTGCACGGTGTTCAAATCGTGATAGAAAAGGGCGTGCCGTACACGCCCGAATTTGGGTTTCAGACGGCCTGAGACTTTTCAAAATGATTTAAGTTTCTCGGCCGTCCGTTCAATCCGCTTAAGCCAAGGGAGCCAGCAGTTTGGCGAAAGCTTCTTCAAACTGTTTCAAACCGTCTTCCTGCAAACGCGCCGCCAAGGTTTCGACATCTATGCCGAGCGCGGCAATTTCGGCGAGCCGCGCCCGTGCTTCGTCCGCGCCTTCGGTCAGCGTGGCTTTGGCCGTGCCGTGGTCGATAAAGGCTTTAAGTGTGGCATCGGGAACGGTGTTGACGGTATGGGCGCCAATCAGGCTGTCAACGTATAAAGTGTCAGGATAGGCAGGGTTTTTCACGCCGGTAGATGCCCACAGAAGTTGTACGCGGTTGGCACCTTTTTCGGCAAGTGCGGCAAATTCGCTGCTGCCGAAGTATTGCGCCCAATCTTGATAGGCGGCTTTGGCCAGCGCAATGGCAACTTTGCCTTTGAGGTGATCGGGCAGGGTGGCGTCCAATGCGGCATCGACACGGGAAATAAAGAAGCTGGCGACAACTTGGATATGGGAAACGTCATGTCCTGCCTCCAAACGTTTGGCAATGCCGCGCACGTAGGCCGCATAGGCTTTGAGGGTTTGGGCGCGGGAGAAGAGCAGGGTCAGGTTGACGCTGATGCCGTCTGAAACGAGGGTTTCAAGCGCTTCGATGCCTTCGTCGGTTGCCGGTACTTTAATCATGGCATTTTTACGGCCGATGGCAGCGTGCAGGCAGCGCGATTCTTCAACCGTGCCTTGTGCGTCTTTGGACAATTCAGGCGAAACTTCGAGGCTGACGAAGCCTGTTTTGCCGCCGGTGGATTCGTGTTCGGCAAGGCACACGTCGCAGGCGGCTTGCACATCGGCAACCGCCATGGTTTCGTAGCGTTGTTTCGGGGTCAGGTCTTGCTGTTTGAGTGCGGCTACTTCATTGGCGTACAGCGCGTCTCCGGCAAAGGCTTTTTGGAAAATGGCAGGATTGGAAGTTACGCCACACACACCTTGTTTCAGCATTTCTGCCAATTCGCCGCTTTGTACCAGCGAACGGGAGAGATTGTCCAACCAGATTTGTTGTCCTAATGCTTTAACGTCCGATAAAATAGTCATCTCAGATTCCTTTTACATAATAGGTTTGTTTGTGAAGTGGCGGTAATGCTACGCCGATTCGATGAATTTGAACAGTTTACGGCTGATTAATTTGGGCAAAACAAACCTAAATTCAAGCACGAAAGGTAGCTTTGATGGCGGAAAACACACTTTATCTCGACTGGGCGCGTGATGTATTGAATACGGAAGCCGAAGGTTTGCGTGAAATTGCGGCGGCGTTGGACGACAACTTTGTCCGTGCGGCAGAAGCGTTGTTGCACTGCAAGGGCAGGGTTGTAATTGCCGGCATGGGTAAGTCCGGACACATCGGCCGCAAAATGGCGGCGACCATGGCTTCCACCGGCACGCCTGCGTTTTTCGTCCATCCTGCCGAAGCGGCGCACGGCGATTTGGGCATGATTGTCGATAACGATGTCGTGGTTGCCATTTCCAATTCCGGCGAAAGCGACGAAATTGCGGCGATTATTCCAGCGTTGAAACGCAAAAACATCACGCTTATTTGTATCACTGCCCATCCGACTTCGACCATGGCGCGCCATGCCGATATCCATATTACCGCGGCGGTTTCCAAAGAAGCCTGTCCGCTCGGCCTTGCGCCGACTTCCAGTACGACCGCCGTGATGGCCTTGGGCGATGCTCTGGCGGTGGTATTGCTGCAGGCGCGTGCGTTTACGCCGGATGATTTTGCTTTAAGCCATCCGGCCGGCAGCTTGGGCAAACGCCTGCTGTTGCGCGTGGCGGATATTATGCACAAAGACGAAGCCCTGCCAGCCGTTTTGTTGGGCACGCCGTTGAAGGAGGCCATTGTCCGCATGAGTGAAAAAGGCTTGGGCATGTTGGCGGTAACCGATGCCGAAGGCCGTCTGAAAGGCGTATTTACCGATGGCGACTTGCGCCGTCTGTTTCAAGAACGCGACAGCTTTGCCGGTTTGAAAGTGGACGACATCATGCACGCTTCTCCAAAAACCATCTCTGCTGACCGCCTTGCCACCGAAGCTTTGAAAGCCATGCAAAGCGGCCATGTGAACGGTTTGCTAGTGGTCGAAGAAAACGGCGTACTGATTGGTGCGCTGAACATGCACGATTTATTGATGGCACGAATTGTCTGAATCGACAGCAAAAACGTTTTCAGACGGCCTTATGCTAGAATAGGCCGTCTGAAATAAGGAAACCTTATGCAAAACCTCTCTTCCGATCTGCAACAACGCGCTTTAGGTATCAAACTGCTGATACTGGATGTGGACGGCGTTTTGACCGACGGCCGCATTTTTATCCGCGACAACGGCGAAGAAATCAAATCGTTCCACACTTTGGACGGCCACGGTTTGAAAATGCTTCAGGCCAGCGGCGTGCAAACGGCGATTATTACCGGCCGCGATGCGCCTTCCGTCGGTATTCGCGTGAAGCAGCTCGGTATCAACTATTACTTCAAAGGCATTCACGACAAACGTGCCGCCTACGCCCAATTACGCGAACAGGCCGGTGTGGAGGAGCATGAGTGCGCCTTTGTCGGCGACGATGTCGTCGATTTGCCCGTGATGGTGCGTTGCGGATTGGCGGTCGCCGTCCCTGAAGCGCATTGGTTTACTTTGCAATACGCCCATTATGTGACCCGACGTTCCGGCGGCGCAGGCGCGGTGCGTGAAGTGTGCGATTTGATTATGCAGGCGCAAGGTACGCTTGAACCTGCTTTGAAAGAGTATGTACGATGAAAATCAGATGGCGTTACGGAATCGCCTTTCCGCTGGTGTTGGCCGTTTCACTCGGCGCATTGGCGGCGTGGCTCGGCCGCATCAGCGAAGTGCAGGTCGAAGAAGTCGTCCTCAATCCGAATGAGCCGCAATATTCGATGAAAGGCATCAACGGCAAACGTTTTGACCAAGAAGGCCGTCTGAAAGAAAACCTGAGCGCGGTCGATGCCGTCCAATATCCGAATAGCGCGGACGTGCATTTGGACAAACCGCATCTTTCGTTTTACCGCGACGGCAGCCTGCTGTACGAAGTCGGCAGCGACAAGGCCGCGTACAATATTCAAAACAAAAAAGTCGTTTTTGAACAGAATGTCGTCTTAAACAAAGCGGCAGATGCCAAGCGTTTGGCCGGCATCGTCAAAACCGAACGTTTGAATGTCGATACCGAAGCGCAATACGCCTATACCGACAGTCCCGTTACTTTCCAATACGGACAGTCCAGCGGTCAGGCAAACGGCATGACTTATGACCACAAAACCGGTTTGCTGAATTTCCCTTCCAAAGTGAAAGCCACAATTTATGATACAAAAAATTTGTAAAACCTTAGCCCTTGTTGCCGTTTTTGCCGCCAGCCCGGCCTTTGCCCTGCAAAGCGACAGCAAGCAGCCGATTCAAATCGAAGCCGACCAAGGCTCGCTTGACCAAAACAACCAAAGCACTACCTTTTCCGGCAACGTCATCATCAAACAAGGCACGCTCAATATCCGCGCAGGCAGCGTGACCGTTTCGCGCAACGACAAAAGCGAGCAGTTGATGAAAGCCACCGGCTCGCCCGTCAAATTCAGCCAAGAGTTGGACGGCGGCAAAGGCGTGGTCAACGGCCAAGCCAATACCGTCACGTATTCTTCCGCAGCCAGTCTGGTTACCCTGACCGGCAATGCCAAAGTACAGCGCGGCGGCGATGTGGCCGAAGGTGCGGTCATCACTTACAACACCAAAACTGAGGTTTACACCATCAACGGCGGCGCCAAATCCGGTGTGAAATCCGCCGCCAATTCCGGCCGCGTCAGCGTTGTCATCCAGCCGTCCAGCACGCAGAAAAACAAATAAGAAAACACACAAAAAGGCCGTCTGAAAAAGGTTCAGACGGCCTGAGGTCAATATCGAAAGTCAACAGAATATGAGCGCAAACAATAGCCGTCTTGTGGTTCAAAACCTGCAAAAAAGTTTCAAAAAACGCCAAGTCGTCAAAAGCTTCTCCCTGGAAATCGAAAGCGGCGAAGTCATCGGCCTACTCGGTCCCAACGGCGCGGGTAAGACCACCAGCTTTTACATGATTGTCGGCCTGATTGCCGCCGATGCAGGCAGCGTGATGCTGGACGGACAAGAGTTGCGCCACCTGCCCATTCACGAGCGCGCCCGCCTCGGCGTCGGCTATCTGCCGCAGGAAGCCTCGATTTTCCGCAAAATGACCGTGGAACAAAATATCCGCGCCATTTTGGAAATCAGCATGAAGGACAAAAGCCGCATCGATGCCGAACTTGAAAAACTGTTGGCCGATTTGAACATCGAACGCCTGCGCAACAACCCTGCGCCGTTCTTGTCCGGTGGCGAACGCCGCCGTGTCGAAATCGCGCGCGTGTTGGCTATGCAGCCGCGTTTCATTTTGCTGGACGAACCTTTTGCCGGCGTTGACCCGATTGCCGTCATCGATATTCAGAAAATCATCGAGTTTCTCAAATCACGCGGTATCGGCGTATTGATTACCGACCACAACGTGCGCGAAACCCTCAGCATCTGCGACCGTGCCTATATCATCAGCGACGGTACTGTATTGGCTTCAGGCAAGCCGGATGATTTGGTCAATAATGAACAAGTCCGTTCGGTTTACTTGGGTGAAAATTTCAAATATTGAATGCATATTTGACGGTAATCGTAAAACCGGCTTCACACGAGGCTCTCATTTCAATTGAGGGTAGCTATAAATATTGAAATAATTACTAAGAATACAAATATAATACTGAAAAACTATCCATACACTTTGAAAAAAACACTATGTCTTCACTCGTCCTTAAACTCAAACAGACCCAGCAGCTCAACCAGCGGCTGCAGCAGTCTTTGCGCATCTTGCAGATGTCGGGTCTTGAGCTTGAGCGCGAAGTGGGAGACTGGTTGTTAGACAATCCTCTGCTTGAGCGTCCGGAAACCGATGAGTTTGCCGATAGCGGGCTCAATCGTGCCGTCACCATGCCGCGTGTAGGTCAGCAGTTGAGCGGCGACGATGCCGAAGATATTTGGAGCAACATCGCCGAAGAAGAGGATTTCAAACACTATCTGCATGCCCAAGTGTGCGAGCATCCGCTCTCGCAAGTGGAAGCAGCCTATGTTCATGTCTTGATTGATTTTTTGGACGAACAAGGCTACCTTACCGACAGCCTCGAAGAAATCATCGACCACACGCCGTTGGAATGGATGCTGGACGAAGAAGCCCTGCAAAATGCGCTGGATATATTGCAAACCTTTGATCCGCCCGGCGTGGCGGCGGCGGATTTGACCGAGTCGCTCATGCTGCAGCTGATGCGTTTGCCGGCTTCTCCTGCCCGACAAATGGCCGCGCATTTGGTGCAAAGTTCGCTTCAAGACTTAGGCAAAAACCGCAAACAAAACGTTCTGCGTTTCCGCAAACTCTATCCCGATACCGACAGCGAAACCATAGAAGCCGCGCTCGATATGATTGCTGAGCTCAATCCCTATCCAGCCTACGGCTTTGCCTCTGCCACGCCCACGCCTTATATTCAGCCTGACGTTTGGGTCAAAGAGGGCAAGGACGGCTGGGAAGTCATCAGCAATGAGGCGGCTTGGCCGAAGCTGCAGCTCAATCAGGAATATTGCGACCTGATGAAATCAGCGGAAGAGGGCGCACCGGAGTGGAAGGAAAAAATCAACGAAGCCAAGCAGCGCATCGACTCTTTGGAGCTGCGTAAAAGCACTGTCCTCCGCCTTGCCCAGTATATCGTCAAAAATCAGGAAGATTTTTTCATCTTCGGAGAAATCGGCCTGTCGCCCATGCTGATGAAAGATGCCGCCGCCGAATTGGGTTTGGCGGAAAGCACCATCTCGCGCGCCGCCAATCAGAAATATTTGTCTTGCCCGCGCGGCCTGTTTGCGTTACGCTATTTCTTCACACAGGCAGTGAATGCCGACGATGACGGCGAAGGGTTCAGCCAAGGCGCAATCAAAGCCGTATTGAGCCAGCTGATTGAAAGTGAAGACAGCAGTAAACCCTATTCGGACGAAACCCTCGTTAAATTATTAAAACAACGCGGCATTGAAATCGCCAGACGTACAGTTGCAAAATATAGAGAATCATTAGACATCCCACCGGCACACAAACGAAAATTTACCGAGTAGATATATTCCGATCCGTTTTGACGGACTAATCAACCGAAGGAGCTGTATCATGAATCTGAAAATCACCGGTCTGAATTTTGATGTTACCGAAGCCATCAAAAACTATGTTTCCGATAAGTTGGCACGAATCAATCGCCACGCCGACAACATCATCTCCGTGACCATTACGCTCTCGGTGGAAAAAGTCAATCAAAAAGCCGAAGCCGATGCGCATCTGGCAGGCAAAGATTTGCACGTTGAAGCGATTGAACAGGATATGTACGCCGCGATTGATGTTTTGATGGACAAGCTCGACCGCGCTGTTTTGAAACATAAAGAAAAAAGCGGCGATGTCCGCAGTACTGTCAAACCTGCTGCCGAATAAAGCTTTTGTATAATAAAGGCCGTCTGAACATTCAGACGGCCTTTTGTTTTACTAGATGTTTTAGACTGGCAATCTAGTTACTCACTTTTTCGCCATTCCACGGTGCTACTTTAAACAGCAACAACATACCCGGTATGCCCAAAGCAAAACACAGCCAGTAGAAATTAAAGTAACCCATCGCTTCAATCAGATAACCTGCCGAAGCATTGATAAATGTACGGGGAACGGCTGACAGGCTGGTAAAGAGGGCTAATTGTGTGGCCGTAAATACTGGATTGGTTTCACGAGCCATATAGGCAACAAATGCTGCTGTACCCAGACCTACGCCAGCTGCTTCTGCACCAATTACAGCTGCAAGCATCATTTGCTCTGTTAGTGTGATGGTTTCGAATTTGCCAAAATTTGCCAGCCAAGCAAAGCCTAGAATCGTTACCCATTGCGCCACGCCGAAAATCCACAAAGCTCTATTGATGCCGAGCTTTATCATCCAAATACCGCCTACAATACCGGCAATGACAGCAGGCCATAAACCGGCATTTTTGGCAATGAGGCCGATGTCGGTTTTGCTGAAGCCCATGTCCAGATAAAACGGCGTTGCCAGAGACGTTGCCATACTGTCGCCCAGTTTGTAGAGAAAGATAAACAGCAATACCAATATGGCCTGTTTGATTCCTTTGCGGGAGAAGAACTCACTGAAAGGGTCAGAGACTGTTTGGGCAAATGTACGAGGCACAGTTGGGGGAATATCAGGCTCTTTGGCTAAAAACAGGGTCATCAGCAGACCCGGCAACATAAATAGCGCCGTGATGATGAATACGTTGTGCCAAGGCATTAAGTCGGCCAGAATCAAGCTGAGCGAGCCGGGTACCAAAGCGGCGATACGGTAGGCATTGACGTGGATAGAGTTGCCTAAGCCTAATTCTTCATCTGACAAAATTTCGCGTCGAAATGCATCCAATACAATATCTTGGCTGGCAGAGAAAAAGGCGACCACCAACGATAAGCCCATAATTACATATAAATGCTGAGCAGGATTTAGGAAGGCGTAAATGAGCAAGGTCAGCAGCAAACCAATTTGCGTAACCAGCATCCAACCGCGTCGCCGTCCTAAAAAAGGTAATCTGACCAAATCAATGACGGGAGACCAGATAAATTTCCAAGTGAAAGGCAGCCCGATAAGTGCCATCAGGCCGATGGTTTTCAAATCGACATATTCGCTGCGCAACCATGCCGGAATCAGGTTGATCAGAAAATAAAGCGGCAGCCCCGAAGTGAAGCCTGTAAAGATACAAATCAGCATACTGCGCGAGAAAATTCGCTGCATAGTGCTGGGTTGGGGTGCGGTTGTCATAGTGGAATCAATAAAAAAGAAAAGGGATATTGTAGCAAAGATGGGGGATATGGCGAATGAGCTTCTGCTATCTTTATTGAATAAAGGCCGTCTGAAACTTTGACCAATTAAGTTTCAGACGGCCTTTTGTTGGAACAACTGGTTTGGCGGGTAACGGAGACTTCAGGACGGAAGAAGGGTTGCTTGGGTGTATTCATAAAATTGAAGTTAAGAAAGTTTCAGACGACCCCTAGAGATCGTTTGAACGATGAGAAATATCAGTGGTAATTTGTGCCGTCAGTGTAGCCGTTTCCTGATTTGTCCACAGCAAAAGCAGAAATCGGACCGACCGTTACTGTCCCTTTAGGCTGAGTTTCTTGGTAATACTCATATGCTGCAACACCCATACCAGTTGCAGCACCAACAGCAGCACCAATTGTGCCACCGACCATAATAGCTGGTCCGGCAGGAATACTGCCAAAAGCTATACCGACACCCAGACCAATACCTGCACCAATTGATCCTCCTATTTATGCACCATTTGCTCCTCCTTGAAGGATTCTCTCTCCTAAGCCTCCTCCATAAATTAGTTCCAGATCCTAAATGGATAGTTCAATCATGTTATTTTTCCTTTTCAAAAAAATTAGACATAGAATATTGAGTCAATACACCCAATATGGAAAAAATAATAAAAGCATGAATATAAATCATAAAATCAACATTATCTTCTTGGTAGCTTTCATAAATAAAAACGATCGGTATTGATATACAAATTAAAATATACAGGTACTTTGAAATTACCAGTAACTTATACACAAATTTTGATTTCATAGCCTAGTCTTTCATTTGAATAAAATCTACCCTAATCAACTTTCCAACTAACTTCCTAACTTCTTCATGCTTTCCCTGATTGAAGTTAACCAGTAGATTTTTCAACAATATGTATATTATGTTAAATAATAAATGGTAATTGTCACATTCAAATATTAAGGATAACCTACTTTGAAACTATATCGCTTTGATGCGTAATTCTATAAAAAACATTGAATTTTCATGTTTTCTATTTATCCAGTATTTTGGAGTTGATAAGTGAGAGCAAAAAACTTTGGAAATCTACGATTCTCCTTCCAACACCTCATCATTTCTCTAGAGAATTTAGGCAAAGGCGATATTGATAACTCATTTCATTAAATGGAACCAAATGAGAATGATTTATTTATAAAATCCTTTTAAATTAATGTGTTACAATAAAAATTGATAAAATAAAATTGACTATTCTCAATAAAATGAGTAAAATTCATCCGCAAATACAAATTTTGTATTGTGATACATCTATTAACCGCATTAAGAAAAGGAGTTAGTTATGCTAAGTAAGTCAATTACAGCAAAATTAAACGAACAAATTAATCTCGAGTTGTATTCATCAAATGTCTATTTGCAAATGAGTGCATGGTGCCATAAACATGGTTATGAAGGCGCTGCAGCATTTTTACTTCGTCATGCCGATGAAGAATTGGAACATATGCAAAAGTTGTTTACTTATGTGAGCGAAACCAGTGGAATGCCTTTGTTAGGTAAAATTGACGCCCCTAAACACGATTACGCTTCATTAAAAGAAGTTTTTGAAACAACACTTGAACACGAAAAACTAGTGACATCTAAAATTAATGAGTTAGTTGAGAGTACTTTTGCAGAAAAGGATTACTCTACTTTTAACTTCTTACAATGGTATGTAGCTGAACAGCATGAAGAAGAAAAATTATTTAACAGTATTGTTGATAAATTCAAACTTCTTGGTGAAAGTGGTACAGCGCTCTACTACATTGATCGTGAATTAAAAACTTTATAAGAATAGGAGAAATAAAATGTTATCAAATAGCGTGATTAAACTATTAAATGATCAAATGAATTTAGAGTTTTATTCTTCTAACTTATATTTACAAATGAGCGCCTGGTGCGAACAACAAGGTTTCGAAGGAGCTGCAAAATTTTTATCAGAGCATGCGGCTGAGGAAATGCAGCATATGCGTAAACTCTTCACTTATTTAAATGAGACCGGCGCATTGGCTATCATCACACAAATTGATGAACCACCTCATCAATTTTCATCATTGAAACAAGTACTTGAATTAACTTATGAACATGAAAAGTTAATTACCTCTAAAATCAATGAATTAGTTGGTAGAACTTTTGAAGAGAAAGACTACTCTGCCTTTAACTTCTTACAATGGTATGTGGCTGAACAACATGAAGAAGAAAAATTATTCAGTGGAATTTTGGATAAATTAAATCTTCTTGGTGAAGATGGTAAAGGTTTGTTCTTAGTTGATAAAGATTTAGGCGCATTAACAACAAACAACTAATCAAGTCTGATGAAAAAGGCTAAGTCATTATCGATTTAGCCTTTTTTTATATCAAAATCTAGCTACTTTTGTCTAAAAGTGCGGTGCTTTAACGGTTCATTCTTACCGCCGATTAGGTTTTGAAATGCCCGTAAGACAGGCAGATATGCTTGTCTTACGGGCATTTTATTTTCAGACGGCCTTCGATCTTGCGTTGCAGTTGCGGTAGAAGGCGATCAGACCGTTGGTGGAGCTGTCGTGTGCAGGCGTGCCGCGTTCGAGTTCGGGTTCGATGGTTTTGGCCAGCTCTTTACCGTATTCCACGCCCCATTGGTCGAAGGGGTTGATACGCCAAATCACGCCTTGAACGAAAGTACGATGTTCGTAAGCAGCCATCAGCATGCCGAGGTTGAAAGGCGTCAGGCTGTCGATGAGCAGGCTGTTGCTCGGACGGTTGCCGGGGAATTCTTTTTGCGGTGCAAGGCGGTCGCGTTCGTCTTGGGGTAGGGCGGCCAATTCGATTTGCACTTCGTCTAAGGTTTTGCCTTTCATCAGCGCTTCGGCTTGGGCGAAGGCATTGGCAACGGTAAAGCGGTGTTGGCGGTGGTTGCCGTAGACTGTAGTCATGGGGACGATAAAGTCGACGGGAATCAGACGCGTGCCTTGGTGCAGAAGCTGGAAGTAGGCATGTTGGCAGTTGACGCCTTCATCGCCGAAGACAATGCCGCCGGTGGTGCAGGAAACGGGTTGGCCGTCTGAAGTACGCTGTTTGCCGAGGCTTTCCATATCGAGTTGGTTGAGCCATGGGGTAAAGAGGCGCATGTTGTGGTTGTATGGGACAACGGTTTGGCCGTCTGAATGTTGGAAGTTGTTGTACCAAACATTGATGAGCGCCATCAGGACGGGAATGTTGCGGCGGAATGGCGTTTCGAAGAAGTGGGTATCCATCGCATGCGCACCGGCCAGCATTTTGCGGAACGCTTTTTCGCCGACGGCAACCATCAGCGGCAGGCCGATGGGCGACCAGACGGAATAGCGGCCGCCGACCCAGTCGGACATGGCGAAGACTTTGTCGGGGGAAATGCCGAAGTTTTGGGCGGTGGCCACATCGGCGGAAATGGCGCAGAAGTGTCGGTAGATGCCGGAATCGGGCAAACCTGCATCGCGGTACCAAGTACGCGCGGCGTAGGCATTGAGCAGGGTTTCCGGCGTGCGGAACGATTTGCTGGCAATGCTGAATACGGTGGTCTCGGGGTTGAGGCCGAGAAGGGTTTGGGTCAAGTCGGCATCATCGGAGTTGCTGACAAAGTGGACGCGGATGTTTTGCCAATAAGGCTGCAGCGCCTGTGTGGCCATGCGCGGCCCTAAATCGGAGCCGCCGATACCGATGTGAACCAAGTCGGTAATCGCTTTACCGGTAATGCCTGCGTGCGTGCCGTCTAAAAGTTGGCGTGCGAACTCGAGTGCGCGGTTGAGTTCGTGATGAACATTGGGCACGATGTTTTCGCCGTCAACGTAAACAGGTTGGGCATTGGCAGGAAGGCGCAGGGCAGTGTGGAGGACGGCGCGGTGTTCGCTGGTGTTGATTTTTTCACCGCTGCTCATGGCCTGCATATATTGTGGCAAATCGGCTGCTTCGGCCAGTTGGCACAATAAATCTAGGGTGTTTTCATCTAGACGGTTTTTGCTGTAATCAAATAACAAACCGTGCAGAATTTCGTGCATATTGTTGAAACGTTCGGCATCTGCGGCGAAGCGTTCGCGCAGGGTAACGTGTTGAGTATCGGCATGATGGGCTTCCAAAGCCTGCCATGCGTCTGAGTATGCGGACATTTCGTTTCCTTAGTATGTAACGGTAAACAAGCAGGGTATCTATTTTCTGCTTTTTGTAGTTGTTTGTAGTTTAACAAATTTGGACAACTTTTGGGAGGTGGTAGGGGCGGTTTTGTTTAAGAAATGTATGCAAAATGCAATATAAACGGTTGATTATCATCAAGTTTCTGTAAAAAAAGGGGGTATGACACCGATGTCTGCTGTGTTATCCTATGTAACATTATTGAAATCTTGTCGGGGCGGGTCCGTAAGATGGCTACAATTTATGATGTCGCTGCTTATGCCGGGGTATCTCCCAAGACGGTCAGTCGGGTGATTAACAGCGATGCGCCGGTCAGTGAGAAAACCCGTTCCAAAGTAGAAACAGCGATTGCTGCTTTGGGCTATATCCCGTCTTCTGCGGCACGGATTATGCGGTCACACCGTTCCGGATTGGTCGGTCTGATTACCGGCGCCATTTCGCGGATAGGCGAGAGTACGGGCGGACACGGCATACCGGATATGTTCTTGATTAAGGGCATTCAGCAGCAGATTCGTGCACAAGGCAAGATTTTGATGATTGCCGACATCGACAACAAGCTGGGGCAGCCCGGTCAGATGGAGCCGCTGATTCGTACCTTTATGGAGCATCGTGCCGAGGGGATTTTATATGTGGCAGGTTTCCATCAGGAAGTATTGCTGCCGGAAGTGCCCAACCGTTGTCCGATGGTGTTGGTCAACTGTTTTGATTCAGTGGGTACGCCGGCGGTTTTGCCGGATGATGAAGCAGGGCAGTATGGCTTGGTGCGCCGGATTATCCAAAGCGGACACAAACGGATTGCTTATGTGACTTTGCAGCCGGGTGTGGAAGCGACGAGATTGAGATTGGCCGGATACCGCCGTGCTTTGGCTGATTCGGATATCGTCTTCGATCCTGATTTGGTGCAAACCGGCTATCCTGACTTCAGCAACGACAGCGGGTCTTTGATTTCGGCTATTTTGAAGCTGCTGTCTTTGCCGCTTCCGCCGATGGTAATTTGCTGCGGCAACGATGAAATGGCGGTGCGCGTGTACGGGATTTTGAGGACACGCGGCATGCGGGTTCCCGAGCAAGTTTCGGTTGCCGGCTATGATAACCACAGCGCGATTGCGGAGACGCTGTTTCCGCCGTTGACCAGTACAGAGTTGCCCTATTTGCGCATGGGCGCGATGGCGGCGGATTTGCTGTTTCAACACATTGAACACCCGACCGGCTCGGTTCAGTCAGTCAAGGTCGTTGGGGAAACCATCTGGCGTCAGTCTGTGATTAATAAATAGTTTCAGACGGCCTGAAAATAAACTTTAAACAATACAAACACACATCAAAATAAGAATCATGCAAACGGTCAAAATAAAGGCCGTCTGAAAACGGAGTTGCCTTAGTAAAAAGGGCAGCCCAAATATAATAAAAGCGTCATACTGCTGAAATTGGAGTTTGTTGTTTCCATAGTTTATTACCCAGGAGTAGCCTTCCTATGAAAATCTCCCCACAAGTGGCGATGACACTTCGCCAGATTATGCTGATGAACTTCGGTTTCTTCGGTATCCAATATAGCTTCGGGTTGCAGCAAACTGCGATTAATCCGATTTTCAGCTTTCTTCATGCCGATCCGAGCCAGTTGCCAATTTTGAATATGGCAGGCCCGATTACCGGTTTGCTGGTGCAGCCGATGATTGGTGCGATGAGTGACCGCACTTGGGTGCCGGGATTGGGCCGCCGCCGTCCGTATTTCTTGATTGGCGCCATCGGCTGCAGCCTCTGTCTCTTTATTTATCCGCACGTTACCGCATTGTGGGTGGCCGTATTGCTGCTGTGGCTCTTGGACATCAGTAACAACACTGCAATGGAACCTTTCCGTGCCTTTATTGCCGATACTGTGCCCGAACATCAGCAATCTACCGGTTTCTTGATGCAGTCTGTGTTTACCGGTTTGGGTATTACCCTGGCCAACGTTTCCCTCTACATCTCCCAGCAAATCGGCTGGTTGCAACAAACTTCCGAAGCGGGTATCCCGTATTGGGTATTCGGTTCCTTCTATATTGGTGCGGTTTGCTCTATCGGTTCGGTTTTGGTTACTGTTTTATCGACATCCGAACGCGAGCCTAGTCCTGCGGAAATGGCGGCTATTAAGGCGTAACCAAGTGGTCCGGCTCATGCTGTTAAAGATATTATCGTTGCTGTATGCGAAATGCCGACTGCCCTGTGGCAACTGGCTTTGGTGTATCTCTTCCAATGGTACGCACTCTTTATCTACTGGCAATATATTTCCCACAGTATCGTCCAATCCGTTTGGGATTCGACTGTTGAAAATACCGAAGCGTATAGTCAAGCGGTTGCATGGACCGGTTTGGTAAACGGTTTCTACAACGTTGTAACCTTTATCTCCGCCTTCGGCCTGATGTGGATGGCGCGCAAATATGCCGCCAAATATGTTCACGCCTTTGCCGTAACCCTTGCCGCGCTGGCCTTGCTCACCATTCCGCACATCGGCAACAAATACCTGATGTTTGCCCCGATGATTGGTTTCGGTGTCGGTTGGGCAAGTATGATGGGCGTGCCGTTTATGATTATGGTCGGTTCTATTCCGAAAGAACGTTACGGCGTGTACATGGGTATTGTGAACATGATGATTGTGATTCCAATGCTGATTGAAACCGTATCTTTCGGCTGGGTGTACAAAACCTTCTTGGGTTCAAACCCTGCCAACGCGATGACGTTTGCCGGTGTTTTCCTCGCCATTGCCGCCGCGTTGACCTTAACCATTAAAACTGCGGCTAAACCGGCTACTACAGAATAACGAAGTTTTGATTTAAAACCAAAATGAAAAGGCCGTCTGAAACATGAAATGGTTTCAGACGGCCTTTTTTGTCGAAACGGATTCCATTTGCTGACCTGATTCGGTAAGCCTTATTGTCGCCGCACTACCGTTCATCACTCAAATTGGCTATGACTACCGATTTTGCTTTACAATATCCCCCTTTAATTTATTTCGTTTTACCATCCTGATGACAGAACACATTTCCGCTCCAAGCCCATCTCCTATCGGCGAAGACTACCTGCTGTTAGGTCAATACGCCGAACGTGCCTATCTCGAATACGCCATGAGCGTGGTTAAAGGCCGCGCATTGCCTGAAGTTTCAGACGGCCAAAAGCCTGTACAACGACGTATTCTGTTTGCCATGCGCGATATGGGTTTGACGGCGGGGGCGAAGCCGGTGAAGTCGGCTCGCGTGGTCGGCGAGATTTTGGGTAAATACCACCCGCACGGCGACAGTTCTGCCTATGAGGCGATGGTTCGCATGGCGCAGGATTTTACCTTGCGCTATCCCTTAATCGACGGCATCGGCAACTTCGGTTCGCGTGATGGCGACGGGGCGGCGGCGATGCGTTACACCGAAGCGCGGCTGACGCCGATTGCGGAATTGCTGTTGTCCGAAATCAATCAGGGGACGGTGGATTTTGTGCCGAACTACGACGGCGCGTTTGACGAACCGCTGCACCTGCCCGCCCGTCTGCCCATGGTGTTGCTCAACGGTGCGTCAGGCATCGCGGTGGGCATGGCAACCGAAATTCCGTCGCACAATTTGAACGAAGTTACGCAGGCGGCGATTGCGTTGTTGAAAAAGCCGACGCTGGAAACCGCCGACCTGATGCAGTACATCCCTGCTCCCGATTTTGCCGGCGGCGGTCAAATCATCACGCCGGCGGACGAATTGCGCCGGATTTACGAAACCGGCAAGGGCAGCGTGCGCGTGCGTGCGCGTTACGAAATCGAGAAGCTGGCGCGCGGACAATGGCGCGTGATTGTGACCGAACTGCCACCGAACGCCAACTCCGCCAAAATCCTTGCCGAAATCGAAGAGCAAACCAACCCGAAACCGAAAGCGGGCAAAAAGCAGCTCAACCAAGACCAGCTCAATACCAAAAAGCTGATGCTGGATTTAATCGACCGCGTGCGCGACGAGTCCGACGGTGAACATCCCGTGCGACTGGTGTTCGAACCGAAATCCAGCCGCATCGATACCGATACCTTCATCAACACACTGATGGCGCAGACTTCGCTGGAAGGCAATGTGTCCATGAACTTGGTGATGATGGGGCTGGACAACCGCCCCGCGCAGAAAAACCTGAAAACGATTTTGCAGGAATGGCTGGATTTCCGCGTCGTGACCGTCACACGTCGTCTGAAATTCCGTTTGAACCAAGTGGAAAAACGGCTGCACATCCTCGAAGGCCGTCTGAAAGTCTTTCTGCACATTGATGAAGTGATTAAAGTCATCCGCGAATCAGACGACCCGAAAACTGATTTGATGGCGGCGTTCGGGCTGACCGAAATCCAAGCCGAAGACATTTTGGAAATCCGCCTGCGCCAGTTGGCGCGTTTGGAAGGTTTCAAACTCGAAAAAGAATTGAACGAGTTGCGCGAAGAACAAGGTCGTCTGAATATTCTTTTGGGCGACGAAAACGAAAAACGCAAGCTGATTATCAAAGAGATGCAGGCGGACATGAAGCAGTTTGGCGACGCGCGCCGCACGCTGGTGGAAGAAGCCGGGCGCGCCGTGCTGACACAAACCACCGCCGATGAACCCATCACGCTGATTCTGTCGGAAAAAGGCTGGATACGCAGCCGTGCCGGACACAACCTCGATTTGAGCCAAACCGCATTCAAAGAAGGCGACCGCCTCAAACAAACCCTTGAAGGCCGTACTGTTTTGCCCGTCGTCATCCTGGATTCATTGGGCAGAACCTACACGCTCGATGCCGCCGAAATCCCCGGCGGACGCGGCGACGGTGTGCCGGTTTCATCGTTAATCGAGCTGCAAAACGGCGCGAAACCCGTCGCCATGCTCACCGGACAACCCGAGCAACATTACCTGCTCTCAGGTAGCGGCGGCTACGGCTTCATCGCCAAGTTGGGCGATATGGTCGGACGCGTGAAAGCGGGCAAAGTGGTGATGACCGTGGACAGCGGCGAAACCGTCCTGCCGCCGATTGCGGTTTATGCCTCTTCGCTCATCAACCCCGACTGCAAAATTGTACTGGCAAGCAGCGACCACCGCCTCTTGGCGTTTTCCATCGGCGAACTCAAAGTCATGTCCAAAGGGCGCGGTTTGCAGTTGATGTCGCTGGCCGATGGTGCATCTTTGGAACACATTATGGTGACGACCTCTCCTGAGTTTACCGTTGTATCGGTCGGCCGACGCGGTGCAGAATATCAGGAAAAACTGCGTATTGCCGATATTGACGGCAAACGCGGTAAAAAAGGCAAGGTATTGGAAATCTCAGGCCATCTGAAAAGTTTGTCCTGAAACAAGAACAAATATATCTAAATAAATTAAATTTATACGACATTGCATGATAATAAAAAAGGTTCACTTATGAACAGAGCCAATCTTCAAGAACTGGGTAATCTGAGGGAGCGGATTCCCGGTGTAATCAACATTGCCCGAATAGCCATCGTCTTACCGCTTTTGGTTTTGCACGCGTTCGGCAGCTACACAGGCGGCAACCTGATTGGCGTTTCGTTGCCGGACGTTGCGTTTTATATCTGGGTAACGCTGTATTTCTTCCTGATTATGCTCTCCGTGTTCCGTCCGGACTGGCAGTGGCAGTCTTTGGATTTGCCCAATGCCAGCGCCGTGGTCGACATCACCATGATGATGGTTTTGGTGTATATCTCCGGCGGTACGGCTTCCGGTTTCGGGATTTTGGTTTTGCCGTTTGTTGCTACGTCGTGTCTGCTCAGTTATGGCCATTATCCCATGCTGTATGCAGGTTATACGGCAATGTTGTTTATTTTGAACCTGTTTTTAGACGGCAGTATGCGTTTCGATTCGTTTAATTGGGACGCGAAATCAATGGCGAATTCTTTGATGCTGATCGGCGCAGGCTATCTGGTGGCAATGTTGACATCGTTTGCCGCCCGTTATTTGGAGCAGGCTACAGAGTCCGCCAGCCGCCATCAACTGGCATACCGCCGTATCAGCGGCTTGAACCATTTGGTTTTGAACCGCGTTCAGGAAGCGGTTGTGGTGATTGATGCGACCCAACGCGTGTGGCTGTTTAACAAGCAGGCAAAAATCTATTTCCCCAGTCTGATTATCGATCAGCAGGAAATCGTGTTTGGCGAACTGGTCGCACGCTGGCAGCGTCAACCCGACAAACCTTTTGAAACCGATATCCATATTTTCCAACACGCCATGCACGTCCGTGCCGTTCCGCTGATTCAGGAGCAAACCGAGCTGCTGATGTTGTACGTCCGCTCATTGCGTGAAGTGGCTGCGGAGGCCATGTCCACCAAGCTGACTTCGCTCGGACAGTTGACTGCCAACCTTGCCCACGAAATCCGCAACCCGATGTCCGCCATCCGTCATGCCAGCGATTTGTTGCAAGAGGGCAATGAGGCAGACGCGCTCAAGGCCAAGCTCTACAACATCATCGACAGCAATATCCAACGCATCGACAAGATGTTGGAAGACGTATCCCTGTTTAACAAACGAGACAACATCAGCCGCCAGCCGATTAATCTGATGAAATTCTGGTTGGAGTTCAAGCAGGAATTTACCTTGAACAATCCCGATGCCATCGGCTGTCTGCGCATGAATATGGACGGCAACAATCTGACCGTATTGGTCGATCCTATGCACTTGCAGCAAGTGATGTGGAACTTGTGCAACAATGCGTGGCGACACAGCCGTCAGGACGAAAACGCCATTACCGTCCTTATCCGCCCTAGCGGCAGGATGCATATTTCCATCGTAGTGGCGGACAACGGCAAAGGCGTGCCGCCTGATGTACGAAATCATTTGTTCGAGCCGTTTTACACTACCGAAAAACAAGGCACCGGCTTAGGGCTTTACGTCGCACGCGAGTTGGCACACGCCAATATGGGGCAGCTGCATTATCACCCTGAAATGAATGGGTTTGAATTGATTTTACCGAAGGAGCAGGCGCGGGATGAATAAATTGCAAGAGCCGGTTTTGGTTGTTGATGACGAGGCAGACATCCGCGACCTGATGGAAATGACCCTGATGAAAATGGGTCTGCGCGTCGATACTGCGGCTGGTGTTGAAGAAGCCAAAGACAAGCTGGGCAACAACGATTATTCGCTGGTGCTGACCGATATGCGTATGCCCGACGGCTCCGGCCTCGAGGTTGTCCAATACATCGATGAGTTGATGCTCGACACACCCGTCGCCGTGATTACGGCCTTCGGCAATGCCGACCAAGCCGTTGAAGCCTTGAAAGCAGGGGCGTTTGATTATCTGCAAAAACCGATTACGCTGTCGCAGTTGCGTTCATTGGTTAAATCGGCAGTATCGGTTTCAGACAATACTACCGAACCCACGCCGTCTGAAAAAGTCAAATCGCAGCCTGCGCCAGTTTCTGCCGCCCTGTATAAACCCGAACCTCAGCCGGCCAAGCCTGTTGTTACGCCTCCTAAGAGCGTACAGAGTGAATTTAACCGGCCTTTAACTGTTCCGGAAGGACTCAATTCCTTAAAAGAGCGTTTTTCGGCCGGTAACATCAATCCTGCTCTGCAACAAGACGCACCTATATTGGAAGGCGAGGACGATATGCCGCGCCTGTTGGGCACCTCGCCGCAAATGGTCGAAGTGCGCCACCTGATTCGCAGATTGGCCCACAGCCTTGTTCCCGTTTATATCTCCGGCGAGTCCGGTACGGGTAAAGAGCAGGCGGCGCGCACGATTCACGAACTGTCCGACCGTGCCGACAAACCGTTTATTGCCGTCAACTGCGGTGCCATTCCTGAAAACCTGATGGAAAGCGAATTTTTCGGTTACAAAAAAGGCAGCTTTACTGGCGCGGATCAAGACCGTTTAGGTTTTTTCCAACATGCTGACGGCGGCACTTTGTTCCTTGACGAAGTTGCCGATTTGCCGCTTGCCATGCAGGTCAAACTCCTGCGCGCCATTCAAGAAAAAGCCGTGCGCCGTATCGGCGATGCGCGGGAAACCTCTGTGGATGTGCGCATTATTTGTGCAACCCATAAAAACCTCGAAGCCTTGGTTGAAAGCGGCGCATTCCGTCAGGACTTGTATTACCGCCTCAACGTAGTCACCCTGCACATGCCGCCTTTGCGCGAAATGCGCGAAGACTTGGGCGTGCTGATTTTGTATCTGCTGTACAAACACCGTCACGGCAATCAAACCTACAAACTCAGCCCGAAAGCCCAAGAAGCCCTGTTGCATTACAGCTATCCCGGCAACTTCCGCGAGTTGGAAAACATCCTCGAACGCGCCGTCGCACTGACGGTCGGCCAAGTGATACAAGTGGATGACTTGCAGATTCAAAACGCCCCACAGGTTAAGGCTGAACGCAGCGGCTTCTCTTTTGACGATATTGCCGAACCTGACGCACGCGAAACTACACTCAATCACAGCCCGATTCCGCCGTTTGATCCGCGGACCATGCAGATACAGGATTACCTCGACCAAGTGGAACGCAGCATCATCGAGCAGGCTTTGCAGCAAACCCGTTACAACCGTACCCAAGCCGCCAAACTTTTGGGCATCAGCTTCCGCTCTATGCGCTACCGCATGGAACGCTTGGACATCAATTAAAACGTTCAGACGGCCTGAGTTTTCAAGGCCGTCTGAAACATAAGCCTTATGTACAAGATTTATTTTGACGAAACTTCATCTACCGAACTTTGCAGCCTTGCCGCGCCTTTCGGGCTGACCGTTATCGACCGGCAGCCTGAAGAAGGCAGTTTCCTTATCGCTGACGAAAGCGGAATCAGCTTGTGCCGCGCCGGTGAAAAAGGCCGTGTCCGCGTTGATTTTGATGGAGGTGCCGCCCATTATCGGCGTACTAAAGGTGGAGGCGAGTTGATTGCCAAAGCCGTTAACCACACTACGCAACCGACTGTCTGGGACGCTACCGGCGGACTGGGGCGCGACAGTTTTGTGCTTGCCTCGTTGGGTTTGAATGTGCAAACTTTTGAACAAAATCCCGCCGTTGCCTGTCTACTTTCAGATGGCCTCAACAGGGCAGGCCAAAGTGAAGAAACACGGGAGATTGCCCAACGCATTACTTTGCACTTCGGCAATGCCGTTGATTTAATGCAAGAATTGGCAACGCAAAAAGGCAGGCCCGATGTGGTGTACCTAGACCCAATGTATCCGGAACGCCGCAAAACCGCCGCCGTGAAAAAAGAAATGGCTTACTTTCACGACTTGGTCGGCGCGGCACAAGACGAAGCCGAGTTGTTGGACGCAGCGTTGAATACCGCCAAAAAACGCATTGTCGTCAAACGCCCGCGCTTGGGCGAATTTCTCGACGGGCGCAAACCTGCTTATCAATACACAGGCAAAAGCACACGTTTTGACGTTTACCTTCCGACAAGGCCGTCTGAAGACTAAAAGCAAACTTGCAACATATCAAAAGAAACCGCCGGCGTTATCAGCGCGGCGGCAAAGTATGATATAAATACCCTTTCCCAAACTTCATTGGAGCAAACTATCATGGAATTAGTATTCATCCGTCACGGACAAAGCGAATGGAATGCGAAAAACCTTTTCACCGGCTGGCGCGACGTCAAGCTGAGCGAGCAAGGTTTGGCAGAAGCCGCGGCAGCAGGTAAAAAGTTGAAAGAGAAGGGCTACGAGTTTGACATCGCCTTTACCTCCGTTCTGACCCGTGCCATCAAAACCTGTAACATCGTTTTGGAAGAATCCGACCAACTGTTTGTTCCACAAATTAAATCATGGCGTTTGAACGAGCGCCACTACGGTCAGCTGCAAGGTATGGATAAGAAACAAACCGCAGAAAAATACGGCGACGAGCAAGTCCACATTTGGCGCCGCAGCTACGACACCCTGCCTCCGCTGCTGGATCCTAAAGATCCTCACTCCGCCCACAACGACCGCCGCTATGCCAACCTGCCTAGCGATGTCGTACCTGATGGCGAAAACCTCAAAGTTACCCTCGAGCGCGTCCTGCCTTTCTGGGAAGACCAAATCGCTCCGGCCATCTTGAGCGGCAAACGTGTATTGGTTGCGGCACACGGCAACTCCCTGCGCGCTTTGGCCAAACACATCGAGGGCATTTCCGACGAAGACATCATGGGCTTGGAAATCCCAACCGGTCAGCCGCTGGTGTACAAATTGGATGAAAACCTGAAAGTGATTGAAAAATTCTACCTGTAAGGTAAAGGGAAAAAGGACGTGTTGGACACATCCTTTTTTATATTTGTCTGTTTTGAGGCCGTCTGAAGGCAGTTGATGGCGGGCAACATCAAAAAAGGACGCGTAAAGCGTCCTTTATGGAGATTAAACCCTGTATTACTGGTTTTTCTCGATGATTTCTTTGAGGTGGGGCATAGGGCTGTAACCGCTTTGGCTGCGGCCGTTAGGGAAGACCACGGTTGGTGTACCGTTGAAGCCGAATTGTTCGCCCAACGAAGTGGTTTCTGCAACAGGGTTTTCACAGTTTGCTTTGCCGCTTGGGAGCTTGCCTTTGCGCATCCAGTCGATCCATGCCTGGGTCGGATTAGGTTGGCACCACAACAGCTCGGCTTTGCGCGCGGCATCAGGGTGCAGGCTTGGAATCGGCATCATGAAGGTATAAATCGTGATGTCGGTCATTTTTTCAAACTCATGTTCCAAGCGTTTGCAGTACGGGCAGTCCGGATCGGAGAAAACAGCGACTTTCAGTTTGCCGTTGCCGCGTACTTCTTTGATGGCTTTGTCCAAAGGCAGGGAAGCGAAGTCGATTTTGTTCAAATCGGCGGCGCGTTCTTCAGTCATGCTTTGGCGCGTGTTGACGTTGATGAGGTCGCCAACGAGCATATAGTCGCCTTTGGCATCGGTATAGATGATTTGTTTGCCGCTGACGACAACTTCGTAAATGCCTTTAATCGGTGTTTCATTGACGCTCAAAACTTTCAAATCTTGGGCGGCATAGACTTTTTCCAAACGCGCTTTCAAAGAAGCAGCAACGGATTTGTCGGCAGGCGCTTCCGCTTTGGCAGCAGGGGCAGGCGCCGCGTTGGCATTGGATACGGCAGGTTGACCGCATGCCAACAAAGGAAGGACGGCAAACGGTGTTAAGATTTTGATTAACTTGGTTTTCATGCGAGAGACTTGCGTGTGTTGAAAGTAAGGCATTGTATCAAACCTCTGTCATGTCTGCATTGTACTCAGGCTCAAATTATCGTCTGAAAATAGCTTTCGGCTGTTAAAATACGAAAAAATAATTTGATTGTTTGTATGTTCTATCACCGTATTGCCGTAAACGTGCCGCTTTCAGACGGCCTTTTGACTTATTCCCATTCCGAGCCGCTTCCTCCGGGAACGCGGGTGCTTGTGCCTTTTCGCAATAAAACCGTGGTCGGGATTGTGTGGGAAACGGATATTGCGCCCGATATGGATGCGGCGCGGATTTTGAGTATTCAGACGACCTTTTCGGACGAGCCGCCGCTGCCTCAAAACTGGCGTGATTTGCTCTCGTTTACGTCGCGTTATTACCACTATCCGACGGGGCAGGCGGTGTTTGCCGCGCTGCCGCAGGGTTTGAAGGAAACGCGCGCGGTGGAAATGCCGCAGCCGCCGTTGTTTTACGCGCTGAACGAAGCGGGCAGGGCGCAAACGCCGCCGCCGGCGCGGTTTAACAAAAAAGCGGCTTTGTGGGATGCGCTGCTGTCGGGCGGGATGACGATGGCGGCGTTGAAGCAGGTGAACGCGCAGGCGGCGAAGTTAATCGAAGATTGGACGGAACAGGATTGGATTGAAACGACGGAAGCGGCGAAACCTGTATTGAGGTCGTACCACGGGCAGGCTTCGCACTCTGAATTTGTATTAAACGCCGACCAGCAGAAGGCTTCCGATGAAATTCAGACGGCCTTTGGTAAATTTCAGCCGTTTTTGCTGTACGGCATCACCGGCAGCGGCAAGACCGAGGTGTATTTTGATGCGATGGCGAAAGTGTTGGCGCAGGGGCGGCAGGTGTTGTTTCTGTTGCCCGAAATCAACCTCACGCCGCAGCTTTTGAAGCGGGTGGAAAACCGTTTTGCCGACGTGCCGACCGCTGTGTTGCACAGCCAAATGGCGGCAGGCAGGCGCACGCAGGATTATTTACGCGCGATGTTGGGGCAGGCGAAGCTGGTGATTGGCACGCGGCTGGCGGTGTTCACGCCTTTGCCTGATGTCGGGCTGATTGTGGTCGATGAGGAACACGACGGCTCGTTCAAACAGGACAACGAATTGCGCTACCATGCCCGCGATTTGGCGGTGTGGCGGGCGAAGCAGAGCGGCTGTCCCGTCGTCTTGGGCAGCGCCACGCCCAGCTTGGAGAGTTGGCACAAGGCGCAAAGCGGCGCGTACCGCCTGCTGCAACTGACTGAGCGCGCTCATGCTTCAGCACAACTGCCGCAAGTGGAAATACTTAATGTAGGCCGTCTGAAACTCGACAACGGCTTCTCGCCGCAAGCCTTGCAGCTTTTGAAACAGAACTTTGAAGCGGGCGGTATGTCGCTGGTGTACCTCAACCGGCGCGGCTTCGCGCCCGCACTGTTTTGCGGCGACTGTGGCCATACCTTCGGCTGCCCGAACTGCTCCGCCAAAATGGTGCTGCACCAACGCGCCCGCCAACTGCGCTGTCACCACTGCGACCACCGCGAACCCATCCCGTACAAATGCCCCGCCTGCGGCAACCAAGACCTGACCGCCGTCGGACACGGCACGCAGCGCGTCGAAGAAACCCTGCGCGCCTTCCTGCCCAAGGCAGCCGTCGTCCGCGTCGACAGGGACAGCACCGCGCACAAAAACGGCTGGGCGGATTTGTACCGCCGTATCGCCGACAACGAAATCGACATTTTGGTCGGCACGCAGATGCTCGCCAAAGGCCATGATTTCGCGCGGCTCAACCTCGTTATCGTGTTAAACGCCGACGGCAGCCTGTACAGCGCGGATTTCCGCGCGCCGGAAAGGCTGTTCGCCGAGCTGATGCAGGTGTCCGGCAGGGCGGGGCGTGCCGACAAACCCGGCAGGGTGTTGATACAGACCCAACTGCCCGAACATCCCGTCTTCGCCGCCGTCAAAGCGCAGGATTACGCCGTGTTCGCCGAAAACGAATTGAACGAGCGGCAAATGTTCGCCATGCCGCCCTTCGGTTTCCAGACCGCCGTCCGCGCCGACGCGCTGCGTGTTGCCGATGCGATGGAATTTCTCAACGCCGCCAAAGAAACCCTTGCCCCGCTTTTGCCCGAAAGCGTCTCCCAGTTCGGCGCCGCCCCTATGCTGATGGTGCGCCTCGCCGAACGCGAACGCGCGCAAATCTTCCTCGAATCTCTGTCCCGACAGGATTTGCACCGCGCCGTGAGTTTGTGGGTGCAGGTATTGCAGCAAAACCGCGACGGCAAAATCCGATGGTCGGTGGATGTTGATGTGCAAGAGGCTTGATTGAAATGGTTCAATCAATAAGGAAATAAAAGGCCGTCTGAAAATCTGTTTTTCAGACGGCCTTAAGTTTTGAAATCAGTTTAGAAGAATTTTGCAGCGATATAGCCGAGTGCAAGCAGGCTCAAAACGGCGAATACGATAGCCATTGTAAGCAGAAACCGTGTTTTCTTCCTCGCTGCAAGTGCGGCCAGCTCAGGATTTTGGCCTAACTCTTTGCGTAATTGGGATTCCAATTCGGCACGGATTTTTTTGCGCAGTTTTTTCTCTTCCTGCTCACGTTCATATTTGAGCTTGTGGGCAATTTCGGTTTGTTTTTTATGCTCGAAAGAGATTCTTTCCTGCCATTCAATGCGCTTGCGCTGGATGGCAAGCTCATTTTTTTCTGTCAAATCAAAGTGGCAGGTTTTACATTCCTGTGAATCTAGTTCGTCAATAATCGTCATGCAGACGGGGCATTGGATAGGGTCGGGAGTGTTGACTGCCAATACGGCTTCTTCTTCAACCGCTTCCAATTCCATAGCCTGACGGACGATCACGTCCAAACCCAAATAGCCGAAGTAATGCTGCGCATTTTCTCGCTCGTCTTGGGTGCATTTCTCGGCCACAATGGCTTGCGGACGCGCGGTCAAGGCTTGAATCAGGCTCTCAACTTCGTTTTCGGGCAGGTTTTCATACAGGCAGGCATGGATGCGCTCCCTATCCGTGTTCGGCGGATAGGAAACGTATACGTCGAAAAATTTTTCTTGTTTGCTCATTGATATCCCATGAGTATTTCGACTGCGTCAACCAAATGGGTTTGGCCTAAGGTTTTGTTATTGTGTTTGAGCTGTCTTGGCTTATGATACGAGCCAGAACAGAGGCTGCAGTCTCAGGCAGACCAAGTACGGTTTGCCTTTGTGTCGTTAATCGGCTGGACAATAATTTTTTATTTATATGGAAATATGCATGTCCAATGTTATGTCTATTGCAGAGTAAATATTCACGCCCGATATTATAAGGTAAATCTAAAATTGTTTAAAATAAATTCACACAAAAGGCCGTCTGAAGATACAGATGGCCTGTTTTTTGTGGCAAAAACGGACTGTTTATACGGAGAAGGACGAACCGCAACCGCAAGTTGTCTCTGCATTCGGATTGCGGATGACGAATTGAGAACCTTGCAGGCTTTCAGTGTAGTCGATTTCCGCACCAACCAGATATTGGTAGCTCATCGGGTCAACCAAGAACGTCAGGCCGTTTTTCTGGATTTCAAAATCGTCGTCGTTTTTGATTTCATCAAAGGTAAAACCATATTGGAAGCCAGAGCAACCGCCGCCGTTGACGAATACGCGCAATTTCAAATCGGGATTGTTCTCTTCGGCAATCAGGTCGGCAACTTTGGTGCAGCAGCTGTCAGTAAAGATAATAGGGCTTTCGTCTGACATGATGTGATTCCTTTTATATGAATATTTTTACTATTGTCGCGCAAACCGTTAGTCAAGGCAAGTTTGTGCAGACAGGGTCTGCCAGCTTACATGGAGGGCATGGCAGAAATTTCAAGCATCAGTATGTCAGATTTAGATACTTCTGCCAAACCATTCGACACGGCCGATGATGGCAACGTCGTCGGTTGGGTTTTTCAAGTCGATTTCAAAAGTAGGGTAGGCTTCGTTGGCAGAAATGACGTTGACGATGCCGCCGGGTATCAGTTGCAGGCGTTTGACCAAAAGGTTTTCGTTGAGGCGCAAAACATAGAGGCCGTCGCGCGGCGTGGTTTGGCCGTGGTTGATGAGGATGGTGTCGCCATCATTCAGCACGCCTTCCATCGAGTCGCCTTTGACTGAGATAACGGAAAGGTTTTTGATGTCGCGCGTTACATAATTTTCAATCCAATAGCGTCGGAACGCCATGGCGAACATGGGTTGCTCATCGCCGACGAGCTGACCGTGTCCGGCCGCGGCTTGGATGTCGTAACGCGGTACGAAGACAAATTCGTCTATATCGACAGGGTTGCCCAGTGTGTCGGTTGCCGTGGCTTTTGGGGCTTCGGAATCAGGGAAGGGAGAACCTTCGCCTGTCAAAAGCCAGTCTATGCTGCAGCCTTTAAGTTGTTTGATTTTTTTTAGCGTTTCCGATTTCGGCAGACCGCCTTCGTTCCAGATACGGCTGAATCCGGCGATGGTCATATCGATGTCGGCGGCAATTTTGGCTTGGCGGGCTTCATCTTTCCATAAGAAAGCCAGGCGGTCTTTAAAGGTATCCATGTTTATGCCTTTATGGAGGTATGTTTTTTATATAGTTTGGACGATTTGAGTGTATTTTACCTTAGTTTTTATAAAATTGTAAGAAAAAAATTACTTCATCTAAGAAAAAGTATTGCATATTCTATTTTTCCTTAGTATTATTCGTTTTGTCTTAGATGAATCGATATTTCTAATTTTCTATTCGATTTTTCTTAGTTTAATTTTATTTGGTTTAGTTTTTCTGATTTAAACCTGCTATATGATTATGATGAGAGGTGTGAGATGACTCGTTCGCGTAAAAATATTTTTTGGGTGCTGCTGGCGTTGGTACTGGGTTTTTTTGCTCTGCCTTTCGGATCTTCGGAGGCGCATGAGGCGGACGGTAATCTGACGGCTTCGGAATGCGAACGCTTGGGCAGCTTGAGTCTGGATCAGATGGACGGTAGGCTGCTGGCTTTTGCCAAAGAATGCGATATGGTGGAGGCTACCCACGATTGGGAGCAACAGTACGGCAACTTGAATGAAGAAGAAATGCTTGCCGGCGTGGTGTATGAGTAATGTTTGTGAATGAATTGATAAAGGCCGTCTGAACGATCAAAGTTTCAGACGGCCTTGTGTTTTTAAAAGGATGGCTTAAGGCATCAATGGTGCATTAGTCAGGCCAGTGGTTGCATGTAGGCCGAACATGATGTTCATATTCTGCACGGCTTGACCGGCTGCGCCTTTAACCAAGTTGTCGATGACGGAAAGAACAATCCACACATTGTCTTGATCTGGCGCTTTTTGAACGCTGATACGGCAAAGGTTAGCACCGCGCACGCTGCGGGTTTCAGGTGTTGAACCTGAAGGCAAAATATCGACAAAAGGACTGTCGCGGTAGTATTCGCGCAGCAAGGCTTCAGGATCAGTATGTTCTTGCAGGTGCAGATACAGGGTAGCGTGCATGCCGCGTATCATCGGAACAAGGTGTGGCACGAAAATCAGGCCGTCTGAAACATGGTCTTGCAGTCCGGACAGGGTTTGTCGGATTTCAGGCAGATGGCGGTGGCCGCCGACACCATAGGCTTTGAAGTTGTCGCCTGCTTCGCACAATAGGGCGTGGGTGCTGGCTTTGCGGCCTGCACCGGAAACACCGGATTTACAGTCGGCAATCAGAGGAGCGTTGGCTTTCAGACGGCCAGCCTGAAGCAGCGGCAATAAGGGCAGGGAAACGCAGGTAGGGTAACAACCTGGATTGGCCACCAGCATGGCTTTGGCGATATCGTCTTTGTGAAGTTCGCACAAGCCGTACACTGCTTGGGAAACGAGTTGCGGCGCGGCATGGGTCATTTTGTACCATTTTTCCCATGTGGGGATGTCTCGGATGCGGAAGTCGGCAGACAGGTCAATCACGCGTATGCCTTTTTCCACAAGGGCCGGTGCTTCTTTCATGGCTACGCCGTTGGGTGTAGCGAAGAACACGAGGTCGCAACGGCCAAGCCCTGCATCCTCGGGTGTTTGGAATGTAAGGTCGTAAATACCGCGCAGGCTGGGGAAGTAGTCGACAACCTCAATATCGGCTTCGCTTCGGCTGGTGACGGCAGTAACTTCTGCGTTAGGATGATTGCTGAGCAGGCGTAACAATTCAACGCCTGTGTAACCGGTTGCACCGACGATACCAATTTTAATTTTTGTGGTCATGGTGTGGCTCCTTTGTAGGGTAACAATGCGTTTGATTATATAGTAATTAATTGCCGTCGGTCAGCGGTGCTTGTGCCAAGCTTTGCAATAGAGGGTTAAACAGGCCGTCTGAAATATGGGATTAACGATATTGAAGAGAGGATTTCAGACGGCCTGAAAGTTTGGGAAAACGCGGTTTGCGGTTTTATTTGACTATAGATTTGAGATTGATATTTTTTATTTATAGTCAGTATTTTATAAATATTCTAGGCCTCGTGTTTTGAAAACCTTTTATATTTCGTCTTTATCCTATTCATACAAACACAAAATAAAAACGCAAAAAAACGCCCCCGGGTTGGAGAACCGGAGGCAAGTATCCAAGGAGTAGCTCTCATCAATAAGAACTAGTTACTTAGTACTATATCCCTTGTTAAAATTGAATGCAAGCGTTTTGCACATTTTAACATTTAAATAATTTTTTCATTCAAATTCAGTGAGCTATCAAACAGGGCTTGAATCTTGGGTTGGTGGCTAATACCGATGACCAAAGTATCGGGCAAATGTTGCTTGAGGGTCTGCATCAACATCAGGGCGGATTCGTCATCGAGCTGGTTGGTGGCTTCATCCAGGAACAGGATTTGCGGTTTGTGCAGCAGTGCGCGTGCGAGGCTGAGGCGTTGCTGCTCTCCGCCGGAAAGGATGCCGTGCCATTCGTGTGAAGTGTCCAAATCGTTCATCAACGTGTGCAACCGACCCGTGGGGCTGCTTAAGCCGACTTGTTCCAAAACGGTTTGAATCAAATGGTCGTCTTGGCAGGCCGTATAAGGGTAGCTGACAGTTTGACGCAATGTGTCCGCAGGCAGGTAAGGGCGTTGTGGGAAGAACAGGCGGCTACCTTCGAGGGCGAAGTTGCCTTGGTAATACGGCCACAAGCCTGCGAGGGCGCGCAGCAGGGTGGATTTGCCGATGCCGCTTCTGCCTTCAAGCAATACCCATTCGGGAGAACGGGCTTGGAGGTGAATATCAGTAAGCAGGGGGCTGCCGGTTTGGGTGTAGACGGTGAGGTTTTGCAGAGCGAGGGTGCCGCTGTGGCGGCGGTTATTTAAAGTTGGGGCAGATGCGGACGTTGAGCGGGCGGCGCTTCTGCCTTCTTGTTCTGCTTGTTCCAAGGCCGTCTGAAAACCGGAGAGGCGTTCGACGACTGCCGCCCATTCAATCAGGCGACGGTATGCGTCAGTAAACCAGCCGAAACTGTCTTGAACGCGGGCAAACGATGTGCGGGTCTGCATCATGTCGCCGAAGGTCATGGTTTTGGCGAGGTACATGGGCAGGGTGGCGAGGATGGGGATGAAGATACTGATGCGGACATAGGTCGCCCAGAAGGTTTCTTGGCGGAATTCGCAGTTGGTCAACCGTCGCCAGTTGTCGCGGATGCGGAGGTAGCGCTGTTTCAGACGGCCTGTTTCGGCTTCGCCGCCGTTGTAGAAAGCAATTTGTTCGGCATGATCGCGTACGCGTAAAAGGGCTGCGCGGTAGTCGGCTTCGCGGTGCTGGCGGTCGATGTTGAGGTTTTTGAGTTTGCGGCCGACAAGATGGGCGATGATGGTGCTGAAGATAGAATAAATCAGTGCAACCCAAACAAGATAGCCGTAAACGGTAATGCTGTATCCGCCGATGTTGAAAGTCTGTACGCCGGAGAGCGTCCACAATACGGCGACGAACGCGCTAAATTTGGCAATATTATTGATGAAGGAGAGGAACAGTCCGATGCTTTTGTCGGCGAGGAGGTAGATGTCTTCGGCGATGCGCTGGTCGGGGTTGTCGGGTTCGCCGATCAGGCGCAGGCGGTAGTGTTTGTGGCCTTCGAGCCAGTTTTGCTGGAATTGTTCGGTCAGGTGGGTGCGCCAGCGGAAGATGAGGCGTTTTTGCAGCCAGTTGCCGCAGACGATGCAGCCGATAATCATCGCCATGTAGCCGAGGTATTCAACGATGAGCGAAGGCATAGATGCGCCGTCAAACGCTGCCAGTGCGTCGTAGAAACGTTTGTCCCACGCGGCTATCCAAACGCTGATGGTGATGGAGAATAGGGTAAACCCTATCAAAACGGCGAGCATCAGCCATTGGAGGCGGCCGTGTGCCCCCGACCAAAAAGGGCGGGCAAGGTAAAAGAATTTTTTGAGGATGTTCATGGATGGTGTGTTGGTACAAATAACGGGAGGTCGTCTGAAAATCTGCATCGGCGGGATAACGGTATCAGACACGCTATCCGACGCTTTTGTTTCCTGATGGGTTTTAGACGACTGTTTGCAGATGTTCAAATGAAAATACCGATGCCGTCATGTCGGTATGAACGGGTATGACGGCAGGGGTAAGAGGTCGTCTGAAAGCCGGATTGTGTTTTCAGACGACCTCGCTTCATACAACGGCTACATCTTCCACTTGAAGTTCAAGGTTACATTGCGCGGCTGTCCGTAGAAATGTCCTTGGTAGGTAGCGCGGTGGGCATAGCTTTCGTAATAGCGTTTGTCGGTCAGGTTGTCGACTTTCAGGCTGAGCTTGGTGTGTTTGGAGGGTTCGTATTGTACGGTTGCATGCCAAACGGCGTAACCGCCCAAATATTGTTTCTCTCCGTTCACTATAATCGGGCTGGATTTGCTTTGGACGTTCACACCTCCGCCCACCGTCCATTTGTGCGCCGCACCGGGCAGGCGGTACATGGTATTGAGGCGGAAGATATGTTGGGGCGTGTGCTGGCTGAAATCGACCCCGCGACCGTTGCGCTCTGCGGTTTTGGCGGCAGCAGTGGAGGTATAACGCCTTTTGTTGAAGGTATAGCCCGCAAAAATCTGCCAGTCGTCGGTGATGTTGCCGGCAATTTCGGCATCAATACCGCGGCTTTCCATGCGTACAGGCGTGTAGATGGCGCGGTCGCCGCGTACCCAAGGACGGATATTGCCCGTTGCAAGGTCTTTACCCAACCATGTATCTGTGGGTTGGTTGTGTTTTTCGGTTTGAAACAAGGCGAGGGTGGTGTTCAATTTATTGTTGTTCCACGCGCCTTTCCAGCCGATTTCGTAGCTGTTGCCCATTACAGGCGGCAAGAGCTTGTCATTGATGTCGTAATAATCGCCCGAGTATTTGAAAATGCTGGTGTAACTTGCATATAGGTTTTGTTGCGGGGTGATATCGTAGGTAATGCCTGCGTAGGGGATGAAACGGCCTTTTTTATAGTGGCTGTCGGGGGTTTTCATCCATGACAGATATTGTGATTGCCGCCAGCGGCTGTAACTTGTGCCGAGCAGGATGTGCCATTTGTCGGCAATGTTCAGGCGGGTGGCTATGGTCGCCGTGTGGGTGTCGGGAACGGTTTTACGAATTTCGAGATTGCGGGTCGTGTTCCAATCAGGTTTGGCAATTTCATCACCCGTCCAAGAAAAAACAGGATAGTTGCCATCTTTCAAGGGTGTGCCTCGCCACATATTATCGAATTTTTCTTTGGTGTATTCATAGCCCGCGTAAAACTCATGTTCGCGGCCGAACCAATCAAATTTTCCTTCTAAATCGCTTTGCACAGTCCATTGACTGTTGTTGCGGTCGCTTCTGCCAGTATAACCGTCACTCAATGTGCCTGCGGGCGAAATATTTTGCCGCTGCGGGACGTAACCATATTCGGTAACGGATTTGTTGCGGCGGTAATCAACGGAAGTGGTCAGATTCCAACGATCGCCGAAATAGTGCTTCCATTCGGCGAACATATTGGCTTTTTTGTAATCAGCACGATTCCAGTTCGCACCCAAATAGCTGTCGCGCGGCAATCGTAGGTCGCTGCCGTCGGGATTGGCGGGCAGTCCGAACAGGGAAGGTACATCTTTTTCACGGTGGTACATCGCACTCAACGTCAGCATATCGTTTTCCCCGACTTGCTTGTCGATAACGCCGTAAATGATCCCTTTATTGCCGTCGCTGTTTTTACGCCAGCTTTTGTTTTTTTCAAGTACGGCAACCGCGCGCCCGCGCAAGCCATTGTCGCGGCTGAGGAATCCCGATACGTCGGCGGAAGTGCGCAGCGTGCCGAAGCGGTCGGCGGTTGCATCAAATTCAAGCAGCGGCGCAGCGGTCGGGCGTTTGCGGATGGCGTTGATGCTGCCGCCCGGCTCGCTTTGCGCTTTACGCAGACCTGTTGCTCCGCGCACGACTTCGATGTGGTCGTAAAGCGCGGTGTCGGTCAGTTGTTTGGCATCGTGCGGATTATTGCCGCACATGGTACAGACAGTCGAATTGACGCCGTCTTCGCTGATCTGCGCGATGTCGAAGCCTCTGGATTGAAAGCGGGTTTGGAAACCCTGTTTGTAAATATTCAGCCCCGTGGTGGTTTTCAATGCGTCTTCCAGCGTGGTCGCGCCCGAATCGTCCATCTGTTTGCGCGTAATGACGCTGACGGATTGCGGCGTGTCTTTTGGGGAGATCGGCAGGCCGGTGGCGGTGGACATGACCGGCACGGTATAACTGTCGCGCGAAGCAGTACGGCTTTGTCCGGTTACGTTAACGGTGGGCAGGTCAACATGTTCCGTCCGTTCGGTGGTTTGGGCGGAAAGTTGCAGCGGGACGGCGGCAAGCAGGTAGGCATAACGAATCGGATGGTTCATCGCAGCTCCTTTAGGTGGGGGTTAAGAGGTTTTTATGGAAAAAGGGGCTGTCTGAAAACTCAAACAGCAGTTTTCAGACGACCCCTTACGTTTACAACAACGGCAATTGCTTCCTGTCTGTCAGGATCAGGTCGGGTAGATTGCCGAATATGATTTAGTTATTGTTTTTTTTTAATTTTGCTACCGCAGACGGACTACATCTTCCATTTCAGGCTGAACACGGCATTGCGTGGTTCGCCGTAGAAGTTGCCGCTGTTGGCGGCACGGCTGTATTGGTTTTCGTAGTAGCGTTTGTCGGTCAGGTTGTTGACTGCCAGCCCCAGTTGCAGGTTTTTGCTCGGGCGGTATTGGACGTTGGTGTTCCAAATGGTGTAGCCGCCTTGCTTGATGGAACCGTAGGAATTGGCGGTTTTGCTGCTGCTCTTTACCCCCAACCCGACCGTCCATTTGCCGTCATCAATCGGCAGGATATAGCTGGTGTAGAGGCGGAACATATGTTTCGGCGTATGGCTGCTGAAGTTGTAGCCTTTTCGGCGAGATTCAACATTGCCGGTAACGCTGCTGCGGTTGGTGCTGCGGTTGAAGGTGTAGCCTGCGTAAACTTGCCAACGGTCGGTCAGGCTGCCGGAAATTTCGGCGTCCAAGCCGCGGCTGCTTTGGTTGAGCGGTTCCCAATAGGCGTGCGGTTTGGCATTGACGCGTTGGTTGTTGTTGTCTTTGTCGGTGCGGTAGAGGGCGACTGAGGTGTTCAGACGGCCTTCGTTCCATTCGCCTTTCCAGCCGAGTTCGTAGTTGCGTCCTATAATCGGAGGCAGCAGGTTGTCGTTGTAGTCGCGGTTCATCGTTTGTTTGAAGATGGATGTATAGGCAGCGTAAACGCTTTGTTTAGGCGTGATGTCGTAAGTGATGCCGGCATAGGGGATGAAGCGGTTGCGTTTGAGCGAGTCTGATGAACCTGCTACCCCGTCTTTGAGGTTGCGATCCCAATAGAAGTCGCGTTTCCAGCTGGTATAGCGTCCGCCTGCGATGATGTGCAGTTTGTCGGTAGGATTGATGCGCGCGCCCAAACCAAAGGCATGGGTAGTATAACGGCCGTCACCGCCACGGGCTTTGGCTGTGGCGGAATCCCAATCGGGTTTGGCTTTTTCGCTGCCGTTAAAGGCATCTGCGTCATAGGTACTGCTGTCATCAAACCAGCGGTTGCTTGAGTTCACGTTCTCTTTGGAATAGCTGTGCATGAAGAAGAGATCGTGATTTTGGCCGAAAGCAAAGATGCGGCCGGTCAGGTTGTTTTGGAAAGTGAACTGGCGGTTGCCAGCATCGTAACGGTCGAAGCTGTATGTGGTCCCCAGACCGTCTGTGCCGATGCCGTTACCTGTGCCACCCAGCGTGTAATATTCTTTTGAACTGGTGTTCTTACGCCAGTCCAACTTGCTGCTCAGTTTCCAGTTGTCGTTGAAATAATGTTCAAACTCGGTAAAAAGATTGTATTTTTTCAGGCGGGCTTCGTTCCAATCCGCACCCAGATAGCGGCTGCGTTTCCACTCTTTGCCGTCTGCACGCATAGGCAGACCGTCCGGATCGGGTGTTTCGGTTTGGTTGAGATAGCTTGCGCCCCAGGTAAGTTTGCTGTTGTCGCCGATGTCTTTGTCCATCACGCCATACAGAAGGACGTCGCGGCCGCCGGATTGGTCTTTGAAGGTTTTGTTGCTGCCAACCGAGCCGACAAAGCGTCCGCGCAGGCCGTGTTCTTGGCTTAAGGTGCCGGATGCATCAAAGACGCTGTTTACTTTGCCCCATGAGTTTGCCATCAAATCGGCGGAAAGCTGGCGTTTTGCAGTCGGCTTTTTGCGGACGGCGTTTACCGTGCCGCCGGGTTCGTTGTTTGCCTGTGTCAAACCTGCCGCACCGCGCACCACTTCAATGTGGTCGTACATGGCCATATCGGTTGCACTGGTCGGGTCACCGGCCGGGCCGCCTAAGCCGAATCCGCCGGGAGAGCCGAGTTGCGTGGCAATGCCGTCTTCTTCAAACTGTTCAATAAAATAGCCGCGCGACATGAAATGCGTGCGTCCGCCGCTTTTGAAAACATTGATGCCCGTGGCGTTTTGCAACGCACCTTCTAAGTCGGTGATGCCCTGGTCTTCAATTTGTTTTTTAGTAATGACGCTGACAGATTGGGGAATTTCCCGCGGAGAGAGCACCAGCCCTGTGGTTGAGCGCAAGGCGGATACTGTGTAGCTGTTTTGGCTTTCAGTGCGCAGGCTTTTGTTTTTACCCACTACGGTAACTTGTTCCACTTCAGCCTGTTGTACCTCTTCGGCAGCTTGTGCAGCTTGGGGTAATGCAGCAAGGCAGAGGGCAAGTGTGCTCAGTTTGAATAGTTTCTTAGAATGATGCATTTTATGAGGTCCTTAATAAAGAAAGGTCTGTTTGTTTTTAAATATTGGCAGCAATATCTGTTTAAATTGAGCCGTTATTTTTTATAAGCCGTTTTGTTTTAAAAATTAAATATAAATCCTCGAATCATTTTATTTGATTCAATTTTAATATTGTCAAACCATCGGGTCAAAAAAAGGTTGCCATCGGAAAGGGAGCCGTTGGCAACGAATGGAGGTGGTAATGCAATGAAAGCTAGATATAAGGGGTAGTGCCAAACTAGCCATAAAGAACTATATCGAAACTGTAAGAAAAAGCAATAACAAGTTATCTGTTACTTGCAAAGTTTTTTAAACAGCTTGTCCTAAATCAAATTTTTGAGTCATGACTTGTTTAGTTGATGCAGGGATTGGTATTGGTGGCTCTAGTTGAATTGTTTACAGGCCGTCTGAAAATTGCCGGGGTTGTTCGGCTATAATGCTGTTTTGGTTTTTTAAGGCCTTTGCAAAAATACGGTTTCGTTGTTTTAAGCTGGATGTGGTTTGTAAAGGTTTTGGGGTATGAGGAGAATGAGATGAAGAAAATTTTGGTGTTGCAACATGGGGATTTGGGCGCATGCGACTGGTCGGCGTTTGGCGGTTTGGTGTCTGCGTCATCAGAAAAGTCGGTGTTGCGCGTGCCGGTTGATGATGATTTTGAATTGACGGAAGAGATGCGTGCGGCGTTGATTGCGCAGCAGATAGATGGCGCGGTGTTGCCGGATGTGGCTTTTGCTGATTTGGGACTGATTGTCAGCGATATGGATTCGACGCTGATTACGATTGAGTGTGTGGATGAGATTGCGGCCGGTGTCGGGCTGAAAGATGAGGTGGCAGCGATTACGGAGCAGTCGATGCGCGGCGAGCTGGACTTTGAGCAGTCTTTGCGTAAGCGTGTGGCTTTGCTAGCCGGTTTGGACGAGCGCGTGTTGGAAGAGGTGTACGAGAATGTGTTACAGCTATCGCCGGGCGCGGAATTTTTGTTGGAAGAGTGCAAACGGAATGATGTGAAGTTTATGCTGGTGTCGGGCGGGTTTACGTTCTTTACGGAACGCCTGCAACGGCGTTTGGGCTTGGATTTCCATTTTGCGAATGTGTTGGAAGTGGAAAACGGCAAGCTGACAGGCCGTCTGAAAGGACGGATTATCGATGCGCAGGCTAAGACGGATTTATTGCGTGAATATCGTGAGCGACTGGGTTTGGCTCCGTGGCAGGTGGTGGCGGTGGGAGATGGTGCGAACGATATTCCGATGATACGGGAGGCGGGGTTCGGCATTGCTTATCGGGCAAAACCGAAAACCGAAGCGAATGCGGATGCGTGTGTGCGCTTTGGTGGTTTGGAGCGGATACGCGGTTGGTTTGCGTAAACCGTTTGAGGATGTTTGTCAGTCAGGCCGTCTGAACAATCGGGAAACCGGTTTTCAGACGGCCTGATGTTTTATAAGGCGATAAAACGGTAGCCTTCGGCATCAACTTCGAGAATGGAGGCGTAATTATCGCGCCAGTCGCCGAGTACAATGCGGGTGTAATCGGCGTTGCGATGAATGTTTTCGCGGTGGGTATGACCGTGGATGAGCAGGGGCGTGTGGAAGCGTTGGACGGTTTCGTGGGTAAAGGCTGGATTGACGTCCATGATGTCGGCGGTTTTGTGTTGTTTGTCCTGTTTGCTTTGCTTGCGGATTTTGGTGGCGATGTTCAGTCGGAGTGTGAGCGGCAGGAGTAGGAACAGGCGTTGCAGCCATTTTTGATGGACGGTACGGCGGAATTTTTGATAAGAATGGTCATCGGTGCAGAGGGTATCGCCGTGACAGAGTAGGGTGGGTGTGCCGAATAGGTCGATCACGGTGTATTCGGGCAGTAAGGTCATGCCGGTATCGCGGGCGAAGGTTTTGCCGATGAGGAAGTCGCGGTTGCCATGGATAAAATAGCAGGCGACGCCGCGCTCGGTCAGGCTGCAGATGGTTTGTTTGATGGTTTGAACCAAAGGGCTGTTTTCGTCATCGCCGATCCAAAAATCGAAAAGGTCGCCGAGGATGTACACGGCTTGGGCATGGACGGCTTTTTCTTGGATAAATTTTTGGAAGAGTGCAGTCAGTTGGGGGTGGGATTCGCTCAGGTGCAAATCGGCGATAAAGTAAATCGGCATGATGATGTGGGGCGTATGGGAAGGGTTTTATTATAACTTGGGTTGTCGCGTTTGGATTTGGACTTGGTGTTTTTCGTTTGTAATGCGGTGATTTTGTTGTTTTGATTTGGTGTGATAAAGGCCGTCTGAAACATTTTTTCAGACGGCCTTTATGGTTTATTGGGCTTTGCCCTGATAGGTGATTTTTTTCAGCGTCTCTTCTTGGTACAGATCGGTAACGGGGACGCTATAGAAGAATTCGTTGCTGCGGACAAAGCGGTTGACCAAGTCTTTGTCGAGATGGAGGATGTGGTGCCGCAGTTTGTTTAAGCCTTTGAATATCATGGTGCTCCAACGCATATAGCCGTCTGAATTGGGGCGGATGTCGTTCATGGCGTCCAGGGCAAGAAGTTTGCGGTTTTGTTCTTCTTTATCCAAAGGATGGGAATAGATGCCTTGGAAATAAAACGGCTGTTCGGCAAGCGGTGGCAGGCTGAGGGAAGAGCCTACTTTGCCAATTGGGAAGTCGTCGCTCAGATAATGTATGGTGTGCAAAAATAGATTGCCGCGGCGGTAATTGATTTTGCGCAGGGCTTCGATGGCGGCCAGCGTTGTGTGTTGGTGGTCGGGATGCGTGTCAATATTGGGAGAAGGCGACACGATAATGTCCGGCTGGAATGTTTCTATCAGATAGCCGAGATTGTCCACCAAGCTGTTCCAGGTTGAGCCGGGCTTGAGTTGTTGCGCCAATGTGGAGGTGTTGGCACGGCGGAAAATATCGACGTCAGCCGTATCGATTTTGGTCGATTTAATCTCTTTTTCCGGATTTTGGCGCATGGCGGTCAATGTGCTGTCGAAGTAGCCCAGTTGCAGGATGTTTTCAGACGGCACGCCGGCCAAAAGGGGGACGGTCAGGCTGTTCCAAACACGCATCCGACCTTTTTGCAGATATTGGGCCTGAGTGTCGCAGTCGCACGTGCTGTAAAGGTTACCATAGTGGAAGCTGCCACCTTCGCTGGCAGTTAAGGTGCAGATCATTGAATTGGCGGCGTGTTTTTCATACAAACCGTATGCGCTGAGTTCAGCATCGTCAGCATGGGGTGCGAGGACAAGGATTTTTTTGCCGTCGAGGTTTTCACGCGGATAAACAGAGAGTTCGATTTCTTGGTCGGGCAAGGTTAGGTATTTGCCTTCCAGGCGGATGGTTTTGTCGCTGTCGGAGAAGGTATCGCTCAGGTTGATATAGCGCACGCCTTTTGCGCCGTATTCGAAATATTGCTTCCATTTTCCCTTAGATGAAATGGTTTCAACAAAAGGCAATACCAGCAATCCTGCCCAAGTGGATTTGATACGGAGTTTGGCAATAACGGTATCTTGCCCGCGGATAGTGGCGGGCAAAGTCAGGCTGCCACCCTTGAGGGTAGCATGCGCGGTAGAGGGGAGGGAGGGATAGTTATAGTCTTGGTGTGTGTTGTAGGCAAACTGTTTTTTATGAATAATTGAAGTAATAATAAACAATGTAACAAAAAAAGTCAGTATCAGCCCCGTTAGTATTAGAAACATTGTCAGGTTCCTTTATTGTATAACAGCTATGATATTGCTTGCGAAGACTATTTGTTTGTTTTTATTACAAACGGTTAATTTTCACACTCTAACGTCATTAAAGTAAACGTTTAAAATAAAACAGTTTGCGGTTGATTATATATATATAAACGACCAAAATGTAGAAAGGCCGTCTGAAAAATTTGAAAGAAATTTCAAATTTTTCAGACGGCCTTGATATTTTAAAGGTTAAGCCGGTAAATTATACTTCTTTTGTTTCAACTGCTTTCTGACGCAGGCGCAAGCTCAATTCGCGCAACTGTTTGTCGTCCACCGCATTTGGCGCGTTGGTCAACAGGCATTGGGCGCGTTGTGTTTTCGGGAAGGCAATCACGTCGCGGATGGACTCGGCGCCGGTCATTAGCGTAACCAGACGGTCAAGACCGAATGCAAGGCCGCCGTGAGGAGGCGCACCAAATTTCAGGTTGTCCAAGAGGAAGCCGAATTTCTCTTGTTGCTCTTCAGGGCTGATTTTCAGTGCGGCAAACACTTTCTCTTGTACGTCTGCACGGTGGATACGGATAGAGCCGCCGCCGATTTCCCAGCCGTTCAATACCATGTCGTAGGCACGGGCCAGGCAGTTTGCAGGGTCGGAAACCATCAGGTCTTCATGACCGGGCTTGGGCGAGGTGAACGGATGGTGCATGGCTGCCCAGCGGTCGCCGTCTTCGTCGTATTCGAACATCGGGAAATCGACGACCCACAAAGGTTTCCATTCGTCCACGAAGTAGCCGTTTTCCGCGCCGTGTTCCAAACCGACTTTGATACGCAAAGCGCCGATGGCTTCGTTCACGACTTTGGCTTTGTCTGCGCCGAAGAAGATGATGTCGCCGTTTTGCGCGCCGGTACGCTCGATGATTTCTTTCAGGGCGTTTTCAGACAGGAATTTCACGATTGGAGATTGCAGGCCGCTGTCTTCGCCGTTGGAAAGGTTGCTCACATCGTTTACTTTGATGTATGCCAGACCTTTCGCGCCGTAGATGCCGACAAATTTAGTGTATTCATCGATTTCTTTGCGGCTGAATTTTGCACCGTTCGGTACGCGCAGAGCGACCACGCGGCCGCCTTTCATGTCGGCTGCGCCACGGAAGACTTTGAATTCTTCCGTTTTCATCAGGTCGGTCAACTCGGTAAATTTCAAGTTGATGCGCATGTCCGGTTTGTCAGAGCCGTAGTAAAACATGGCTTCAGAGTAAGGCATGCGTGGGAAGTCGCCCAAATCTACGTTCAAAGCATCTTTGAAGACTTGTTTGGCCATGCCTTCGGTGATGTCCATGATTTCATCCTCGTTCAGGAACGAGGTTTCCAAGTCGATTTGAGTGAATTCAGGTTGTCGGTCGGCGCGCAGGTCTTCGTCGCGGAAGCACTTGGTGATTTGGTAGTAACGGTCGAAACCCGCCACCATCAACAGTTGTTTGAACAATTGCGGCGATTGCGGCAGTGCGAAAAACTCGCCCGGATGAACGCGGCTCGGCACGAGGTAGTCGCGCGCGCCTTCGGGCGTGGAGCGGGTCAGCATCGGGGTTTCGATGTCGATGAAGCCTTGCGCGTCCAGATAACGGCGAACGCCCATAGCGACTTGATAACGCAGGCGCAGGTTGCGCTGCATCACCGGACGGCGCAGGTCGATAACGCGGTTGGTCAGGCGAACGTTTTCGCTGATGTTTTCATCGTCGATTTGGAACGGAGGCGTAGCGGCAGCGTTCAAGACTTCGATTTCTTTGGCAAGGATTTCGATTTTGCCTGAAATCATTTTGTCGTTGGTAGTGCCTTCTGGACGGTTGCGTACACGGCCGGTAATGCTCAAAACGTATTCGTTGCGGGAAGAGTCGGCAGCGGCAAATGCTTCCGGAGTGTCAGGGTCGATAACGACTTGAACGATGCCTTCGCGGTCGCGCAGGTCGATAAAAATCACACCGCCGTGGTCACGTCGGCGGTGTACCCAGCCTTTGACGGTAACGGTTTGGTCTAAGTATTGCTCGCTGATAAGGCCGCAATAGTTGGTACGCATAAAATCACCTTTTTATATTGTTCAATTTGAAAAAGAAGGAAAGGCCGTCTGAAAAAAGAAGACCTTAATTGTTATGTTCGGTATCACCGTCTTCAGACGGCTTTTGGGCGGGTAGGACTTTAACCGGTAAGTCGTCCGGCATGACCATGCCCAGCGAAATTACATATTTCAATGCCTGATCCACACTCATGTCCAGTTCGCGAACGTCGCTTTTTTTAACCATGATGTAATAGCCGCCGGTCGGGTTGGGTGTGGTTGGGACGTAAACGGAAATATAGTCGTCATCTTGCGGCAGGCTGCCTTTGAGTTTGTCGGGGATATGACCGGAAACAAAGGCTATCGTCCAAATGCCCGGTTGCGGAAAGGGAACAAGTACGGGGGTTTTGAACGAGCGGCTGCTGTCGGAGAGCAGGGATTCGGAAACTTTTTTAACGCTGGAGTAGATGGATTTGACGACGGGAATGCGTCCCAAAAGGCTGTCCCATGCGCCGAGAATCCGTCTGCCTAAAACGTTGGCGGCAAATACGCCGGTAACGAACAAGACGACGGTGGCGGCAACAATGCCCAAACCGGGTATATTGAACCCCCAGAAATGCTGGGGTTGCCAGCTTTCCGGCAATAGGCTGATCAGTCTGTCGGCGGCGGATATGATGTAGGTCATCGCCCAGATGGTTACGGCAATCGGCAACCAAACCAGTACGCCTGTAATCAGGTATTTCTTTAAAGCCTTGGCGATTTTTCCGCTTTCGGCTGCGGCTTCTGTCATCTTTGTTTCATTCCGGCAAGTTTTGCCCAAACTTTGCATTATACGCGTTTGGGCGCTAGGAAACGAGTATTTTAAACGAATGGCTTGTTTTGTTTTATTGTTTCAGACGGCCGCCTTGATTGCAAAGGCCGTCTGAAACAATATGGGGGAATTAGATACCGTCCCAGTCGTTGAACATCAGGCCGAAGCCGATGCCGTTTTGTTTGTGGTTGTAGTCAATCAGGCTTTCGCCGTAGCCGTGGAAACCGCGGACAACGCCTTTGAGTTTGCCTTTGAGTGGGAAGGTGTAAGCAGCTTCAATGGCACCACGTCCGCTTTTCGGGTTGTAACGCAGGACGGAATAAACATTTTGTTTGTCATTGAAGCGGTATTGGACTTTCAAGTCGCCGTAGCCCATGTATTTGTTGATGTCCGGATTGTCGTCGTCATCTCCTTTTTGGTCGAAGGCGCGCATCCAAACTCTAGGAATGACGGTCAGCTTGCCCCATTCCATACCGGCCATGGCGTAAACGCGGTTCCATGAGCGGGATTCGGGGCGGCTTTGACCGTTGGATTGGTGAACAAAACCTGCGCCGACCATGCGCAGTTTACCGCCGAAAGGCAGGTCTGCTTTAACGGGTTGGGTAATGAGGATTTCAGGCTCGTAGTCGGTATTGCGGAACGGTGCGGATTTGCGGCCTTGGTTAAAGATTTGCCAGTCGGATTTTTGGGTATAGCCAAACCATACGTCGGCACGAGTTTTGAATAAGTCTTCGGCAATCTTACTTTTGAAGGAAACCTGCATTTTGGTTTCGAGGCGTTTCTGCTCGCTGAATTTTTCCTGCGTGGTTACGCCGCGACTGGGGGATTCCGGGTGGTAGTTGGGGCTGCTGTTGTACCAAACGGGCATGAGGTACATAGGGTTGTGCTCGCGTACGCTCAACAGGCCGCGTATGTCGTTTTTATCCAAATCGTACATCAGGCTTAAAGGCGTGTAGCTGTCGGCAGTTTCGCTTAATACGTCGTCTGAAATATTCGGATGGGTAGGGTTGTCGAATACGATGGCCGCTTCTTTTTTCTCAATGCTCTTGCGGACGCTTTGTTCGAGGTCAACCGGTGTTTTGGTAGTTTCGGTTTGCGCTTGCGGCAGTGGGGATTGAGGGGGAAGTTGCGCCGAATAGATGTTGTCGTAACACGCCAAACGGGTGGCATTGTCTTGAATGGTGGTGCAGTGCAGGGCGGTATCGGCGGCGGCCAGTGGGGCGGCAGCAATGAATCCGATACTTAGGGAATGTTTCAACATCTTGTTCATGAGAGTTTCCGTTGTTTTTCAGACGGCCTGATGAAAGGGTAAATGGTTTTATTTAGTCGGTTTGGACTGTGGATACGGCAATGCCCCTGAAAGGCAAGACCTCAGGGGCATTGTATCAGCTCGATTATCCTGCTTTGGTTGTCAGGATTTCCGGCATCTGCGTCAGTATTAAGCCAAAGCTTTTACTTTAGCAGACAGACGGCTTTTATGACGGGCTGCTTTGTTTTTGTGGAATACGCCTTTGTCAGCGATGCGGTCGATGACTTTAACAGATTCTTGGTAAACTGCTTGAGCAGCAGCTTTGTCGCCGGCTTCAACTGCTTTCAACACTTTTTTCACAGCGGTACGGAATGCAGTACGCAGGCTGGCGTTGTGGGCGCGTTGTTTAACCGACTGGCGGGCACGTTTGCGGGCTTGTGCGCTGTTTGCCATATTGAATATCTCCTGAAAAATAAATTCTGTAAACGCGCAATTTTAAAGACAGATTTCCTTATATGCAAGCTTTTTCTCTATAAACGCGCGCAAATCAGCCGTATTTTGCCCAAAAACGACAGCCGGTGCAACGCTTTTGGTAAAAAGATGGTGTTGCTTTGCCTTATTTCAATAAAAATCAGATGGATATTGCTTTGCGTTTGCTTACGTTTCCATTACAATAGCCTAACTCTGCGCCGGGGTGTTTATGGGGTGCAGGGTTTCTTATTTATTGACATTAACCACTCTTTCATCAGGAATCTGCCCGTATGAAAAAATCTGTATTAGCCGTATTGGCCGCATTGTCTTTGGCCGCGTGCGGCGGTGGCGAGAAAAAAGCCGAGCAACCTCAAGCAGGCAGCGCGCCTGCTGCCAATGCCGAGGCAGCCGCTACCGATACTTTGAATATCTACAACTGGTCAAACTACGTTGACGAAAGCACAGTCGAAGACTTCAAAAAAGCCAACAATTTGAAGCTGACTTACGATTTGTATGAAAACAACGAAACGCTGGAAGCCAAAATGCTGACCGGTAAATCCGGCTATGACTTGGTTGTGCCCGGTATTGCCTTCCTGCCGCGCCAAATTGAGGCAGGCGCATACCAAAAAATCAATAAGGATCTGATTCCGAACTATAAAAACATCGACCCTGAATTGCTGAAGATGTTGGAAACCGCCGACCCGGGCAATCAATACGCCGTGCCTTACTTCTCCGGCGTGAACACTTTGGCGATTACGGCGAAGGGTAAAGAGCTTTTGGGCGGCAAGCTGCCTGAAAACGGCTGGGATTTGCTGTTTAAACCTGAATACACCAACAAGCTAAAATCTTGCGGCATCGCTTTGTGGGATACCCCGAGCGAAATGTTTCCAATTTTGTTGAACTACTTGGGTAAAGATCCTAAAGGCTCGAATCCTGAAGATTTGAAAGCGGCGGCAGAAGTTTTGAAAACCATCCGTCCTGACGTGAAGCGTTTCAGTCCTTCCATCATTGACGAATTGGCGCGCGGCGACATCTGCTTGGCGGCAGGTAACGGCGGCGATTTGAACTTGGCCAAAGCGCGTTCTGAAGAAGTGAAAAACAATGTCGGCATCGAAGTGTTGACTCCGAAAGGCATGGGCTTCTGGATCGAATCTTGGCTGATTCCGGCCGATGCGAAAAACGTCGTCAATGCCCACAAGTACATCAACTACACGCTGGATCCCGAAGTGGCTGCGAAAAACGGTATCGCCGTAACCTTCGCGCCGGCCAGCAAACCTGCACGCGAAAAAATGCCTGCCGAGCTGGTGAACACACGTTCTATTTTCCCGAACGAGCAAGACATGAAAGACGGTTTCGTCATGCCTCAAATGAGCGCAGATGCAAAAAAACTGTCTGTCAACTTGTGGCAGAAAATCAAAGTCGGTTCAAATTAATATTGAGCTGATTGTTTGAAGCGAAGGCCGTCTGAAATTTTTCAGACGGCCTTTTTTGATTTCCCAATCTTTATCGTTTCAAAGCCAAAGTCAATACGCCTGCGGTTACCAAGCCTAAGCCTACCCACTCCTGCGTGCTTGGCCGTTCGTCTAAGAAAACGACGGCCATCAGGGCAACCAAGACCAGGCTGAATTTGTCGACGGGGGCGACTTGCGAGGCGTTGCCCAATTGCAGGGCTTTGAAGTAGGCGAGCCAGGATGCGCCGGTAGCGAGGCCGGATAGGATGAGGAATGTCCAGTTGCGGCCGGTAAAGCCGTTTACGCCCTGCCATTTGCCGGTATAGGTTAAAAACAATACCAAAGCGGCGAGGATGACCAAGGTGCGGATAAAGGTGGCAAAATCGGAATCTATTCCTTGTAAACCCATTTTGGCGAAGATGGCGGTCAATGAGGCGAAGCCTGCCGATGCCAATGCCCAAAACAGCCATGCGTTGCTGCTCATGTTTTTTCCTTTTGTTTTGAATTGTTGACAATATGAATCCGCTTGTTGATGAAATATCGAAATTTTCACTGCGGTTTATTCTTGGAAAACGTTATAATAGAACGAATATTCTTTTTCTTCCAGCCGTCTCTTGAGATTGTTTCAGACGGCCTTTCCCTCTCTCAATAAAGGAAAATCATGAGCTTCAAAACCGATGCTGAAATTGCCCAGTCTTCCACCATGCGCCCGATTGGTGAAATTGCCGCCAAGCTGGGTTTGAACGTTGACAACATCGAACCCTACGGCCATTACAAAGCTAAAATCAATCCTGCCGAGGCATTCAAGCTGCCGCAAAAACAAGGCCGTCTGATTTTGGTGACCGCCATTAATCCGACTCCTGCGGGTGAGGGTAAAACCACCGTGACCATCGGTTTGGCGGACGCGTTGCGCCATATCGGCAAAGACTCGGTGATCGCCCTGCGCGAGCCTTCTTTGGGTCCGGTGTTTGGTGTTAAAGGCGGTGCGGCAGGTGGCGGCTATGCCCAAGTTTTGCCGATGGAAGACATCAATCTGCACTTCACCGGCGACTTCCACGCCATCGGCGCGGCGAATAACCTGCTCGCCGCTATGCTCGACAACCACATCTACCAAGGCAACGAGTTGAACATCGACCCCAAACGTGTGCTGTGGCGGCGTGTGGTCGATATGAACGACCGCCAGTTGCGCAACATCATCGACGGCATGGGCAAACCTGTTGACGGCGTGATGCGTCCCGACGGTTTCGACATTACTGTTGCCTCCGAAGTCATGGCGGTATTCTGTCTTGCCAAAGACATCAGCGATTTGAAAGAGCGTTTGGGCAACATCCTTGTCGCCTACGCCAAAGACGGCAGCCCTGTTTACGCCAAAGATTTGAAAGCAAATGGCGCGATGGCGGCATTGCTTAAAGATGCGATTAAGCCTAACTTGGTGCAAACCATCGAAGGCACTCCGGCATTTGTACACGGCGGTCCGTTCGCCAACATCGCCCACGGCTGTAACTCCGTTACCGCCACCCGTTTGGCGAAACACCTTGCCGATTACGCCGTAACCGAAGCAGGCTTCGGCGCAGATTTGGGCGCGGAAAAATTCTGCGACATCAAATGCCGCCTTGCCGGTTTAAAACCCGACGCAGCCGTTGTCGTCGCCACCGTCCGCGCCTTGAAATACAACGGCGGCGTAGAACGCGCCAACCTCGGCGAAGAAAACCTCGATGCCTTGGCAAAAGGCCTGCCCAACCTGCTGAAACACATTTCCAACCTGAAAAACGTCTTCGGCCTGCCCGTCGTCGTCGCTATCAACCGCTTCGTGTCCGACTCTGATGCCGAGTTGGCGATGATTGAAAAAGCCTGCGCCGAACACGGTGTCGAAGTTTCCCTGACCGAAGTGTGGGGCAAAGGCGGCGCGGGCGGCGCGGATTTGGCGCGCAAAGTCGTCAACGCCATCGACAACCAACCCAACGAATTCCGCTTCGCCTACGATGTCGAGTTGAGCATTAAAGACAAAATCCGTGCGATTGCCCAAAAAGTGTACGGCGCGGAAGACGTCGATTTCAGCGCGGAAGCATCCGCCGAAATCGCCTCGCTGGAAAAACTGGGCTTGGACAAAATGCCCGTCTGCATGGCGAAAACCCAATATTCCCTGAGCGACAACGCCAAACTCTTAGGCTGCCCTGAAGGCTTCCGCATTACCGTGCGCGGCATTACCGTTTCTTCCGGTGCGGGCTTCATTGTTGCCTTGTGCGGCAACATGATGAAGATGCCGGGTCTGCCGAAAGTTCCGGCTGCCGAGAAAATTGATGTGGACGCAGAAGGCATGATTCACGGCTTGTTCTGATTTAGATTGATTTTGAAATAGATAAAGGCCGTCTGAAACCGAGGTTTCAGACGGCCTTTTATGATTTAAGTGAATTTCAACCGGCTTTTTAAGAAATTGAAGAAATTGTCTATCATGTCGAACATCGTATTGCGGTCTTCCCCAAACAATGAAATGCTGCGGTCTTTGCTGATTCTGTCATAAGCGGCAAAAATGGTTTTCAGTTCTTCAGTGGTTAAACGCAGTTGCTTTTCATGCAAGATTCGGCTTAAGAGGGTGACTTCTACTGGGTTTAATTCAGGGAAAAGGTGGCTGAACCATAATTCCATGGTGTATTGGACGGATCTGTTGATTTTGTCTCTTTTTTGCTTTCTTGAGCTGTGTGTATCCTGTAAGACAACAAAGACTCGGGCAGGTTGGCAAAGGTTTTGCCATGTAGGGCGCATTGTACCCACATATGGAAATCGGGAGCGGTTTCTGTCGCGGTGTAGTTTATCCCAAGGTTTTTAATGCTATCGTGCCGCCACATGGTGGTGGGGTTGAACATGTTTTGGGCGGCAAAGGAGAGAAAGGCTTTAATGTCTTTGTCGAGCAGGGGGAGGTCGCTTAAAACGGGTTCTCTTCCGGTTTGGTCATCAAAAAAGATGGTGGCTTGGCTGCCGACAATGTCGATTTCGGGATGGTTGTCTAAAAACTGAATCTGTTTTTCAAAACGATCCAAGGCGCAAATATCGTCCGTATCCATTCGTGCCACATATTCGACCTCTACGTCTTTGAGCATATCCATGGCAAATTGGCAGGCAAACGGTTCGCCCCTGTTTTCCGGAAGATGGAAAACCTGCAAACGTGAATCTTTGGCTGCATAAGCCTCGAGGATTTCGCCGGTTTTGTCTGTTGAAGCATCGTTGATGGCGATGACGAAAAAGTCGCGGAATGTTTGATTCAATACCGAATCCAAGCATTCGGGCAAATAAGCTTCGGCGCAATAGGCCGGCAAAATAACGGCGAGTTTCATGTTTGCTTTCGATGTGTTTTGATGTGTGGTCGGTGGAAGATTTTACTATAAATTTTCCCAAAGCTAAGGCCGTCTGAAACCTTATTTTCAAGTTTTCAGACGGCCTTAGTGTGAATCCGAGATACGGATTATTTAACGATTTGGTTCAATTCGCCTTTGGCGTATTTGGTTGCCATTTTTTCCAAAGAAATCGGTTTGATTTTGTCGGCTTGGCCTTCGCAACCGAATGCGAGGTAGCGGTCAAGACAGATTTGTTTCATGGCTTCGACGGTTTTGCTCAAGTATTTGCGCGGGTCGAATTCGGATGGGTTTTCTGCCATGAAGCGGCGGATGGCACCGGTAGAGGCGAGGCGCAAGTCAGTGTCGATGTTGACTTTGCGCACGCCGTGTTTGATGCCTTCGACGATTTCTTCAACCGGTACGCCGTAGGTTTCACCGATTTTGCCGCCGTGTTCGTTGATGACTTTCAGCCATTCTTGCGGAACGGAGCTGGAGCCGTGCATCACGATGTGGGTGTTCGGCAGGGCTTGGTGGATTTCTTTGATGCGGTCGATACGCAATACATCGCCTGTGGGCGGACGGGTAAATTTGTATGCGCCGTGGCTGGTGCCGACGGCAATAGCCAATGCGTCAACGCCGGTATCTTTAACGAAACGTACGGCATCTTCAACGCTGGTCAGCATTTGGTCGTGGGAAAGTTTGCCCACTGCGCCGATGCCGTCTTCCTCGCCGGCTTCGCCGGTTTCCAGGTTGCCCAATACGCCGATTTCGCCTTCAACGGACACGCCGCAAGCGTGGGAGAAGTTAACGACGGTACGGGTGGCGTTGACGTTGTATTCGTAAGAAGAAGGGGTTTTGCCGTCTTCCATCAGCGAGCCGTCCATCATTACGGAGGAGAAGCCCAGTTGGATGGAGCGTTGGCACACATCAGGAGATGCGCCGTGGTCTTGGTGCATTACGACAGGGATGTGCGGGAATTCTTCGACTGCGGCCAAAATCAGATGGCGCAGGAATGGGGCACCTGCGTATTTGCGTGCGCCTGCGGATGCTTGAACGATAACGGGGGCGTTGACTTGGTCGGCCGCCTCCATGATGGCGCGCATCTGTTCGAGGTTGTTAACGTTGAATGCGGGCAGGCCGTAGCTGTTTTCGGCAGCATGGTCCAATAATTGGCGCATGGATACGAGTGCCATGAGGAGCTCCTGAAGTAGTGAAGGGTAAATTTATCCGATAAATTATAATGTTTTTTGAAATGAAAAACTACAAGCTGTTACATTGTTTTTATATATTAACGAACAGGGTCTCGGTTTATAATGGCAGAGTATTGAAAACGGGTGTGCAAAATGGATAGGATTTCGGTGGCCGAGTGTGATAAGCCTTTGTTTCAGACGGCCTTGACGGTGCAGGTGGGCGATGTGAACTATGGCGGTCATCTGGCGAACGATGCGGTGTTGCGTTTGTGCCATGAAGTGCGGATGCGTTGGCTGGCGACGCTGGGTTGGAGCGAAATGGATGCCGGAGGGACAGGCCTGATTATGGCGGATGCGGTGGTGCAGTATTTGGCGCAAGGTCATCATGGCGATGATTTGTCGGTAGAAATGGGGGCGGCGGGCGTGACCGGAGTAGGCTTTTCTTTGCTGTACCGTATCCACAGGATTTCAGACGGCCTTGTGCTGGCGAAAGTGCAGACAGGCATGGTGTGTTTCGATTATGGTAAGCAGCGTGTCTGCCGTTTGCCTTCGGCATTGAAAACGGCATTGGAGGCCGTCTGAAATGGCGGAATCAAACAATTTTGCGCTTCATCTTGAACGCTATCTGAAAACCTTGCTGCAACAAGGCAAGTCGGAGCATACCGTTTCCGCTTATCGGCGCGATTTGAGTGAGTTGATGCGCCTGTTGCCCGATAATCTTGAAAACGGCCTGCCGACGCGCCGTGATTTTGTGGCGGTATTGAAAAAGCTGTCGCAAAAGGGCTTAAGCGAAAGCAGTTTGGCGCGGAAATTGTCGGTGTGGCGGCAGTATTGCAGTTGGCTGGTGCAGATAGAAGTCATGGAAAGCGACCCGACATTTAATATGAAAGCGCCGCGCCTGCCCGAACGCCTGCCCAAAGCGCTGCCGCAAGAACCTTTAAACCATATTCTCGACCATGCGCCTGTTGATGACGAATTGGACGTGCGCGATAAGGCCATGTTTGAATTGATGTATGGCAGCGGTTTGCGCCTGAGCGAGATACAAGGTTTGAATCTGGACGGTATCGTCTTGGACGAAGGCTGGGTCAGTGTGAAGGGTAAAGGCGGCAAGCAACGGCAAGTGCCTTTAGTGGCTAAAAGCATTGCGGCATTGCGCGATTATTTGGCAGTGCGTATTACCAAAGAGGGCGAGCAGGCCTTGTTTACCAATAAGAACGGCGGCAGGCTGGGGCAACGTCAAATCCAAAAACGCCTGCAGGCGTGGGCAGTGCGCGTGGGCAGTGCCAGCCATATTTCACCGCACATGATGCGCCACAGCTATGCAACCCATCTTTTGCAGGCATCGGGCGATATCCGTGCCGTGCAGGAATTGTTGGGACACAGCAATCTTTCCGCTACGCAAGTTTATACAAAGCTGGATTTCGACCATTTGGCGCGTGTTTATGATGAAGCGCACCCAAGGGCGAAGCGGAAAAAATAATTTTGTTTGAGTCAGGCCGTCTGAAAGAATGTTTTCAGACGGCCTGATATTTTATGGATAAAAAATACAGATGGTTTGAAACTATTTGAATTTTTATCGGTCTGATGAGGTTTCAATATCGGTCTGATGTGCGGATGGCATAAAGATTGTAAGAGGCGATGGCTTTTACAATACCGTTTATCTTTTCAGACGACCGCTTGTTTGATAATATTAGTAATGAGAGCTAATATCATATTATGATATGCAGCCTTTAAAACAGCAGGTCTATAACTTTCTATATAAGCATTAATGCTTATTTTGACTGTAAAACGACTTGCAAACGGGAATTGTTGCTATTAACATAACGGAATTATGGATAAAAAACGAATTTTAACTCCAGCCGTCGTGACTTCCGTTGCGTTGATTCACGTCGGCTTGGTTGCACTTTTATGGCACGCGCACAAACCGCCTCCTGTCGAAATGGCGAATATTGAATTTGTCGATTTGGGCGATTTCGGCGGTGGCGACGGCAGCCCTGAAGGCGAAGGCGCACCTGCCGCCCCCGAGCCTACCCCCGAACAACCAAAACCCAAGCCGAAGCCCAAACCTAAGCCTGTCGAGCCGCCCAAACCTGTTATCAAACCTGTGGTAACGAAAAAAGAAAAAGCGGATATCGTACAGCAAAAGGAAAAACCGAAACCTATCGAGAAACCTAAGCCCGAGCCTAAGCCGGAACCTAAACCAGAGCCGAAGCCCGAGCCAAAACCTGAACCAAAACCAGAGCCGAAGGCAGAACCTAAACCATCTCCCAAAGCATCTGAACACTCAAGCAGCAAAACCGGGCCGAATACTGCTGAAAACGGTAAAGGCAACGGCGAAGGCAAAGCCTTGGGCGGAGAAGGAAAAGGCAACGGCGGCGGTACGAAAGGTACAGGCAGCGGCCGTGGCGAAGGCAGCGGATCCGGCAGCGGCGGTGCGAAAGGCGAACATGGCTCCGGTACCGGTGGCGGAGGTGGCGGCAGCGGTACAGGTGCCGGCAGCAGTAAAGGCAATCCTGCAAAAGGAACCTGCCATATTCCAAGACCTCCGTATCCTTCACTATCCACTGAAAATGGTGAAGAAGGCTTGGTTGTTTTGAAAGTCTTGGTTGGTCCCGGCGGTAAAGTGGATTCAATCAGTGTGAATAAATCAAGTGGTTATAGTCGTCTGGATAATGCAGCGCGTAAAGCCGTTAAAGATGGCAGCTGTAATGCAAGCGTTTGGACTGAATTTAAAGTACCTGTCAAATTCACGCTCGAATAAGTATCTAGGCCTAAGCTGATTGATTGGAAAATATATGCTGTTGGGAAATAATTTTAAATGACCCGATAGAAATTTTAATTTTATTTTTAACTTGGAAAAATTATGGATTTAAGTTTAGTTTTCAAATCAGGTGATGTGGTACTGATTGGTGTATTTGTCCTGATGTTGTTGATGAGTGTGGTAACTTGGAGCGTCATTGTGATTCGCTGCATCAAATATCGCAAAGCGAAAAAAGGCAATGCTCAGGTAAAAGAGTTGATGCTGAATGCGTTTACGCTGGCTGATGCCGTACAAAAAGCCAAAGCGGTAGAAGCACCGATGAGCCGTGTTGCAGATGAATCTCTGCGCGCATACCAAAATTACCGTCAAACGACGAGCAAATCGCTGATTGACGAATTGCCTTTGAACGAATACTTGGTCGTTCATATCCGCAACAGTTTGACCCAAACCATGCGACAGTTCGACTACGGTATGACCGCTTTGGCCTCTATCGGTGCAACCGCTCCGTTTATCGGCCTGTTGGGTACTGTTTGGGGTATTTACCATGCCCTGATCGGCATCAGCGAAAGCGGCCAAATGAGCATTGCTGCGGTAGCCGGTCCGATTGGCGAAGCTTTGGTATCGACTGCTGTCGGCCTGTTTGTGGCGATTCCGGCCGTATTGGCGTACAACTTCCTCAACCGCGGTACAAAAACCATCGCGCAAGATATGGACGCATTTGCACATGACCTGCATGTCCGCCTTCTGAACCAAAAGGATTAAACCATGGCTTTCGGATCAATGAATTCCGGCGATGATGCGCCGATGTCGGATATCAACGTTACACCTTTGGTGGACGTGATGCTGGTGTTGCTGATTGTATTTATGATTACCATGCCGGTACTGACCCACTCGATTCCTTTGGAGTTGCCGACTGCTTCGGAAAAAGCGGCAAAAGAGGACAAGCAGCAGCCTAAAGATCCTTTGCGTTTGAGCATTGATGCCAATGGTGCTTATGTCGTTGGCGGTGATTCGGATGCCAAAGTGGATTTGGCAACGGTAACCGCCAAGCTGAAAGAGGCCAAAGCGAAAAACGAAGATGTGATTGTGGCGATTGCGGCGGATAAAGCGGTTGAATACGATTACGTCAACCAAGCCCTGCAAGCGGCACGCGAAGCCGGTATCAGTAAAATCGGTTTTGTAACGGAAACCAAAGCGCAATAATCTTTTGAACACAGTAAAGGCCGTCTGAAATTTGAGTAAAGTTTCAGACGGCCTTTTGTTGTATTTGGTAACTATATGTCCAGGCTGTATAATTAGCGGATTAAATTCAATAACGACAATACAGGAACCGCCATGACAGAAACCATCGAACGCGACAGTATGCAATACGATGTCGTGATTGTCGGCGCAGGCCCGTCGGGTTTGTCCGCCGCCATCAAACTCAAGCAGCTTGCCGAAAAGAATAGACGCGAAATCAGCGTTTGCGTGGTGGAGAAAGGTTCGGAGGCCGGTGCGCACTCGCTTGCCGGTGCCATCATCGATCCGATTTCTTTGAATGAGCTGATTCCCGATTGGAAAGAAAAAGGCGCGCCGCTGACACGCACAGTGACGAAGGACAGGGTTGTGTTCCTGACCGCGAAAAAAGCGTTCAACCTGCCGATTACTCCTAATTTCGACAACCATGCAAACTACATCGCCAGCTTGGGCGAAGTTGTCTGCTGGCTGGCAGAGCAGGCGGAAAATTTGGGCGTAGAAATTTATCCGGGCTTTGCCGCTGCCGAAGTGCTTTATCACGAAGACGGTTCGGTCAAAGGCATTGCGACCGGTAATATGGGTGTGGGCAAAGACGGCGAACCGACCGATGCATTCCAGCCCGGCATGGAGCTTTGGGCGCAGCAAACCATATTTGCCGAAGGCTGTCGCGGCTCGCTTTCCAAGCAAGTCATTGAACAATTCAAGCTCGACCAAAACAGCGAGCCGCAAACTTACGGCTTGGGCATTAAAGAAATTTGGGAAGTGCCGTCTGAAAAACATCAGCCCGGTTTGGTCATGCACAGCGCAGGCTGGCCGTTGGACAGCAAAACCTACGGTGGCTCGTTTATTTATCACTTTGACGAAAACAAAGTCGCTGTCGGCTTTGTGGTCGGCTTGGATTATCAAAACCCTTATCTGTCGCCGTTTGAAGAGTTCCAACGTTTCAAAACCCATCCCGAAATCCGCAAAACCTTCGAAGGCGGTCGCCGTATCGCTTATGGTGCGCGTTCGCTGATTGAAGGCGGTTTGCAAAGCCTGCCGAAACTCTCGTTCAGAGGCGGCGTTTTGGTCGGCGATGCCGCAGGTTTCCTGAATATGCCGCGCATCAAAGGCATCCATACGGCCATGAAATCCGCCATGCTTGCCGCAGAAGCCGTGTTCCCTTTGTTGGAAAACCTCGAAGAAGTGGAGGGTTTCGACAGCGGCAAAGAGGCCACCGATTATCAGCAACGCTTTGAACAAAGTTGGCTGTATCAAGAGCTTTACGCCGCGCGCAATGTCCGTCCGTCATTCAAATGGGGCGTTTACCTCGGCTCCGTCTATACCGGTATCGACCAGATGATTTTCAGAGGCAAAGCCCCGTGGACTTTGAAACATCACGGCAAAGACAACGAGCAGCTCAAAAAAGCAGCCGAATGCAAGCCGATTGATTATCCGAAGCCCGACGGCGTTTTGACCTTCGACCGTTTGAGCAGCGTTTTCCTTGCCAACCTTGCGCACGAAGAAAACCAGCCCGACCATTTGGTACTGAAAAATCCTCAGGTCATGATAGACGTAAACTACAAAGAATACGCCTCGCCCGAAACGCGCTATTGTCCGGCCGGCGTATATGAAATCGTCGAAGAAAACGGCAGCCCGCGTCTGCAAATCAACGCCGCCAACTGCGTTCATTGCAAAACGTGCGACATCAAAGACCCGACGCAAAACATCACTTGGATTTGCCCTGAAGGCGCAAGCGGACCGAATTATGGCGGGATGTAATTTACTGTTTTAAAGTCAAAACCTAAAGGCCGTCTGAAAAGTTTCAGACGGCCTCTATCCTATTATTTCATCAATGGAAGCATTATGAACACGCACATTTGGCAGGCAGGCCGATTTGAAATCGCCTTAGACAAACCGAAAATCATGGGCATCGTCAATCTGACCCCTGATTCATTTTCCGATGGCGGCACCTATTCGCAAAATGTCCAAATAGCATTGGCACATGCCGAGCAGCTGCTGAAAGACGGTGCGGATATTCTCGATATCGGTGGCGAATCTACCCGCCCGGGTTCGGATGATGTTTCTCTCGAAGAAGAATGGGCCAGGGTGCAGCCGGTTTTAGCGGAAGTCGCCAAGTGGAATGTTCCCGTCAGCTTGGACACGCGCCGTACGGTGATTATGGAAAAAGCCTTGGCGCAAGGCGGCGTCGATATTATCAACGACGTTGCCGCATTGAGTGATGAAGGCGCAGTCGCATTGCTGGCGCAACAGCCGAAGACAGGCGTGTGTCTCATGCACATGCAGGGTTTGCCCAAAACCATGCAGCTGAATCCGCAATATCAAGATGTCGTCGAAGAAGTCGCGCGTTATTTAAAAGCACGCGCGGCAGAATGCGTTCAAGCAGGCATTGCCCCTGAACGCATCACGCTAGACCCCGGCTTCGGTTTCGGTAAAAACCTGCAACACAACATCACCCTGATAAAACATTTGCCTGAATTGATGGACGCAACCGGATTCCCCCTTCTGATCGGCGTATCGCGCAAACGTATGATTGGCGAGCTGACAGGCGAACAAGATGCTGCCAAACGCGTACACGGCAGCGTCGCAGCCGCTTTGGCCACAGTCGCCCGAGGCGCGCAAATCATCCGTGTTCACGATGTCAAAGCAACATCGGACGCTTTGAAAGTTTGGGAAGTATTGGGCATATCGGCATAATGCCAGAATAGAAAACCAACAGGCCGTCTGAAACATTTGCCCGGCATCTTGAACAAGCAACAAGTTATGCTATAATCCGCTTCTACTCTTGACGGGTCTGTAGCTCAGGGGTTAGAGCAGGGGACTCATAATCCCTTGGTCGTGGGTTCGAAACCCACCGGACCCACCAAATATTAAAAATGCCCGAGGCTTTTGGCTTCGGGCATTTTTGTATTTATTGATTTGTGAAGGGTTGGAATATAATGTGAACAACAGCATAAAAATCAACCTATAAAATGGATACAAAAGGTTAAAGCACATTTAGGTAATGCTTTTTTAGGCCGAAATGGGCTTATCACATTGACATCTTTATAGTTGTTGAGGGTAAATTTGATTTTGATTATCAGCCGCCTGAGCCGGGATTGGTATATAACGTTCCCAATTTTGTATTGGAAAAAGACCGTTACGTTGATTGGGAAGATACTTGGCGTACTTTTTAATTAGGAAATAAGTAAATGGCGAGCAGTTACTTTTTGCTTGCTCTGGTCGATATCTTTCTATTATTTTAAAATTAACAATGCTGTTTGAAAATCTTAATTTCAGACGGCATTTTTTATTTTTCCGAGTAATATCACATGCGCCTATATTGAGAGGCTGATGATTATTTTGATATAGCCGGACTGTTTTTCAGACGACCTGAAAACTTAATCAACCATTCTGCGTATTTCGTTGATCGGGATACGCGGGGTATAGAGTATGTCGTAGGTTGGTTTGTCCAAAAGATCTTGCAGGGAGTATTGATCTAAATGGTTGAAGAAGGCTTTGATGGCGCCGGTAATGATGCCGGTCAGTCGGCAGGATGGGGTAATGAGGCATTCGTTGTTATCGCCCATGCATTCGACAACCTGCATCGGCTCAAGATGGCGGACGACTGCGCCGATGTTGATTTTTTCTGGAACATCCGCCAAGCGCAAACCGCCACCTTTGCCGCGCACGCTGACCAGAAATCCGCCTTTGACTAATGAGGTAACCACTTTCATCAAATGGCTTTTGGAAATATTGTAAGTCTCGGCAATGGTGCTGATATTGACGAGGGTGTCATCATTGATGGCGGTATAAACCAATACGCGCAATCCGTAATCGGTATGTTGGGTCAGATACATGGCTGGCTCTTTAGATATTTTTATTATATGTCAAAAGCGTAGTACTTGGAGAGGGGCTGTTTGACTTTATGTGGGGTTGGGTTTCATAATATCTGAAACATTTGAATTAATCCAGTTTGACAGACTGTTGCCATTATAACGAACTTATGAAACCCTTGAAACGCCACCCTGCATTAATAGAACTTTCCCGCGAGCATCATGGCTCGCTGTCGTTGTGCGTCCGTCTCCTGCGTGCGCCGGAGCAAAGCCATCAAGCGGAGCTGGATCCTCATTTTGTGGAGCTTGAGCCACATTTTTTGGAGGAGGAAACCATGTTTGCGCCGTATTGGGATAAGGTTGATCCGGCGTTGAGGCAGCGTTTTGAAGGCGATCATGCCAAGCTGCGTGCGATGATGGCTCATCCTGAATATATGAATGAATCATGGAATAAGGATTTTGCGGTAACTTTGCGCGATCATGCGCGTTTTGAGGAACGTGAGCTTTTTCCTGCGATTGAACCTTTTTTGCCTTTGCCTGAGAATGTGTGATAGGAAAGGGAATCGATGGCCGTCTGAAAAGTTTCAGACGGCCTCTGTTGCTGTCTTATGATGATATAAAAATTGAAGGAACCACCATGAACGATTTGTTCAAACATCCTGTATGGGCAATGGCCTTCCGCCCGTTTTACTCGTTGGCGGCTTTGTATGGCGCATTGTCTATATTGCTTTGGGGCTTCGGCTATCAGGGTACGCCTGAATTGCCGGGTTTGTATTGGCATGCCCATGAAATGATTTGGGGCTACGCCGGATTGGTTGTCATTGCATTCTTGCTGACCGCGGTGGCAACTTGGACTGGCCAGCCGCCTACACGCGGTAAGGCGTTGGCAGGTTTGACCGCATTTTGGCTGCTTGCACGTTTGTGTGCGTTTATTCCCGGCTGGGGTGCGACGGCAAGCGGCATATTCGGTACGATCTTTTTCTGGTATGGCGCGGTGTGTATGGCTTTGCCGGTAATCCGTTCTCAAAACAAGCGCAACTATGTTGCCGTATTTGCTATTTTTGTTTTAGGTGGCACCCATTTCGCGTTCCATATGAAAATGCAGCCGTTTGATGCCATCGCGCTGATGACCGGTTTGCAATCCGGTTTGATTATGGTGGCCGGTTTTATCGGTTTGATCGGTATGCGGATTATCTCGTTCTTTACGTCCAAACGTTTGAACGTACCGCAAATTCCCAGCCCTCAATGGGTAGCGCACGCATCGCTTTGGCTGCCTATGCTGACTGCCATGATGATGGCTCATAACATATTGCCGGGATTGGCCGCTTTGTTCTCTATTGCTGCAGGGGTGATTTTTACCGTACAAGTATATCGTTGGTGGTATAAAGCCGTACTGAAAGAGCCTATGCTTTGGATTTTGTTTGCCGGCTATCTGTTTACAGGCTTGGGCTTGATTGCTGTCGGTCTTTCTTATTGGATTTCAAGTTTCTTGAATTTGGGCGTACACCTTATCGGCGTTGGCGGTATCGGCGTGCTGACTTTGGGTATGATGGCGCGAACTGCGCTTGGTCATACCGGCAACTCTATTTATCCGCCGCCTAAAGTGGTTCCTGTCGCCTTTTGGCTGATGATTGCCGCAACGGTTATCCGTGTTTTGGCTACCTTTGTGAGCGGTACGGCATACATACACAGTATCCGTTGCTCCGCCGCTTTGTTTGCCGTATCTCTGCTGTTGTACGCATGGAAATATATTCCTTGGCTGATTCGTCCGCGTTCGGATGGTCGTCCGGGTTAATGGTTTGGCAAAATGAAAAGGCCGTCTGAAAAGTTTCAGACGGCCTTTATTTATTGATAACAAAAAAGCCTTTCAAAGTATGAAAGGCTTTTATTGAAACTGTGGCCTCGCCAACAGGAATCGAACCTGTATTTTACGCTTAGGAGGCATACGTTCTATCCGTTGAACTATGGCGAGGCGTTAAAGGGGGGGATTTTAAACCTTTCCGGCAACAAAAGACAATAAGCCGGCGGCAATCAGAGGGCCGACCGGAATACCGCCGACAAAGGCAACACCGATGACTGTGCCGATTAATAATCCGGTTACCAAAACAGGCTGTTCGCTCATCAATGGAACGCCGCGTCCGGCAAGCCAAGCGACGAAGATGCCGATAAGGACGGCGGCAATCATTTTGAAATTGAGAAACTCGGACAGAGGCGGAATCTGTATTTTGCCTGAAACCAGCGGACTCAATACGCCGATGGTCAGTATAATGATGCCCACTTGCAAGCCGTGTTTTTCCACGAAGGGAATGTATTGTGACAAAGCGGTTTGCTGCATCAACAATAAGACGGCCGCCGAAATCGTAATCGAGTTGTTGTTGCTGACAACGCCTAAAAAAATCAGCGTAACCAGAAACAAAGGGACAAAACTGAAATTCATCGGATTAAGATACTCGGGCCAAGGATTCTTTTGCCAGTTGGATCATGGCATCTTTGACTTCGCTGTCAGGTAACACGTCCAATGAAGCGATGGCTTTATCGACGGCTTTTTTCGCTTCGGAAATCGAATACGGCAAAGCGTCTGAGTTAACGACATAGTCATGGATTTTTTCAAAATAGCTACGGTCGGCATTTTCCAAGGCGTGGCGCACATCGTTTGCTGCCTGCTCGGAGCCGTTTCGCATCAGGTAAATCAATGGCAGGGTAGGTTTGCCTTCTGCCAAATCGTCGCCGACGTTTTTGCCGATTTCTTCGGTTTCGCCAGAATAGTCCAATACATCGTCAATGATTTGGAAAGCCGTACCGACGTACATGCCGTAGTCTTTCAAGGCTTGCTCGTGTTCGGTGGAAGCTTTGCCCAAAATTGCGCCGACTTGAGCGGCCGCTTCAAACAGTTTTGCTGTTTTGTATTGGATAACTTGGACGTATTGCTCTTCGGTAATATCCGTATTGCCGATGTTCATCAGCTGCATGACTTCGCCTTCGGCGATGATGTTGGTCGCATCGGCCATCACTTCCAAGATACGCATACTGCCCGAACCGACCATCAGTTGGAAGGCGCGTGTATAGAGGAAGTCGCCGACCAAAACAGCAGCTGCGTTGCCGAAGAGGTTGTTTGCCGTTTTACGGCCGCGGCGCAAATCGCTTTCATCGACGACATCGTCGTGCAGGAGGGTGGAGGTGTGGATGAACTCCACCATCGCTGCCAGCGAGTACAGTTTTTCATCGTCATACCCGACTGCTTTGCCTGCCAAAATGGTAATAATCGGACGCAGTCGCTTACCGCCCGCGCTGATGATGTATGTGCCGATTTGCGAAATCAGCGCAACATCGGATTGAACAGCTTGGTTGATGACCGCATTAACTTTGGCAAGGTCATCGGGCAGGTGGCGTTGGAAGTAAGGCAGGTTTTCGAGCATAAAACATTCTCTGTTGACAAAACGGAGCGGGGGCTCCAATGAATCTGTTTAAACCCGTACATTCGGTCGGGGTAATAACGTTGCATTAAAGATATCAGCAATCCAGCGCGTGATTATATCAGTTAAAAAGCATGCAACATATCTTTCAGACGGCCTTTTCACTTGTAAATAAAATAAATTTTGACAAAACAGGCAAATAGAAATAGAATAGCTCGCTTCGCACATGGTGTGTGGAAAGTTAACCTAATTCTCATGGAGTTGAGTATGTACGCGGTCGTAAAAACCGGCGGTAAACAATATAAAGTTTCCGTTGGCGAAAAATTGAAAGTAGAACAGATACCAGCCGAACTCGACAGCCAAATCGAACTGACTGAAGTTTTGATGATTGCTGACGGCGAATCTGTAAAAGTAGGCGCACCTTTTATCGAAGGCGCAAAAGTAACAGCTAAAGTCGTTGCTCATGGTCGTGGCGAGAAAGTACGCATTTTCAAAATGCGTCGTCGCAAACACTACCAAAAACGCCAAGGCCATCGCCAAAATTTCACCCAAATCGAAATCGTGGCAATCGCCTAATTTCAAGTAAGTTCAGGAGTATTACAAATGGCAAGTAAAAAAGCAGGCGGTAGCACCCGCAACGGTCGCGATTCAGAAGCCAAACGTTTGGGCGTTAAAGCCTACGGCAACGAGCTGATTCCAGCAGGCTCTATCATCGTTCGTCAACGTGGTACTAAATTCCACGCAGGTGACAACGTAGGCATGGGCAAAGACCACACTTTGTTTGCTAAAGTCGACGGTTACGTTGAATTCAAAACCAAAGGCGCGCTGAACCGTAAAACCGTCAGCATCCGTCCTTACACCGGTTCTGAAGAATAATCGTTTTACGATTGAAAGCCGCATTCCTTTTCGGAATGCGGTTTTTGTTTGTCAGACTGTTTTGTCTGTTTGATAAAATCCGTATGTCGTGAAGCTTGATTTATATTAAGGCTAAAGTAAAAACGTGCTTATAATCGATGGCCTTTGTTTTATTCTATTGACTCTTTCTATATAATCTATCAAATGCCTTTGATTTACCCTCTTGTAGCTAAACACAGTAAACTTAAGGCCGTCTGAAAAAATCCGTATCAGTTGAATACAAGGAATTCCTCCCATGAGCTTACACAGTGATATTCTCGTCGTCGGCGCAGGCCCTGCAGGATTAAGTTTTGCCGCAGAGTTGGCCGGAAGCGGCTTGAACATAACCTTGATTGAAAGAAGTCCTTTAGAAGTGTTGCAAAATCCGCCGTATGACGGCCGTGAAATCGCACTGACGCATCTGTCGCGCGAAATCATGCAGCGATTGGGTATGTGGGATTTGATTCCAAAAGACGAAATTTATCCTTTGCGCGATGCCAAAGTGTTGAACGGTCATTCCGATTACCAGCTCCATTTCCCGCAACCGACTCAGGCGCGCGGCGAGCCTGCGGACTGCTTGGGCTATTTGATCTCCAACCACAATATCCGCAAAGCCGCTTATGAAGTCGTGTCCAAATTGGACAACGTCAAAATCCTGACCGGCACCAATGTTAAAGAAGTTAAAACTTCTGACAATGAGGCGCAAGTTATTTTGGAAAGCGGCGAAGTATTGACCGGTCGTCTGTTGTTGGCCGCCGATAGTCGCTTCTCGCAAACGCGCCGTCAACTGGGCATTTCTTCAGATATGCACGATTACAGCCGCACCATGTTTGTGTGCCGCATGAAGCATACTTTGTCCAACCTGCATACCGCATATGAATGCTTCCACTACGGCCGCACCATTGCGTTGCTGCCTTTGGAAGAACACTTGACCAATACAGTGATTACGGTGGACAGCGATAAAGCTGAAACGATTAAAAACATGTCGCCGGAAGAATTGGCGGCCAGCGTGAAAGAGCAACTCAAAGGCCGTTTGGGCGATATGGAATTGGTCAGCACCATTCACAATTATCCTTTGGTCGGCATGATTGCCCAACGTTTCTATGGCAAACGCAGCGCGTTGATCGGCGATGCCGCAGTCGGTATGCATCCGGTTACTGCGCACGGTTTCAACTTGGGTCTGGCAAGTGCCGATCTTTTGGCTAAATTGGTGCTTGAAGCCGAGCAACGCGGTCAGGATATTGGTGCGAAGAGTCTGCTGGAAAAATACAGCACCAAGCATATGTTCCATGCCCATCCGATTTACCACGGCACTAATATGCTGCTGAAACTCTTTACCAATGAAACTGCTCCGGCAAAACTGCTGCGCGGTTTGGTATTGCGTGCAAGTAATAACTTCCCACCGCTGAAAAAACTGATTACCAAACAATTGACCGGTTAATTGTTTAAAACATAAAAGGCCGTCTGAACGATTAAAGTTTCAGACGGCCTTGTTTTTTATCTACTGCTTATTTGGCTAAAACTGATTCGGGCATTTCTTGACGGACGTTTAAGGAAGTCAGCTTTTTGGTCAAGATGCTCAATACGATGCCGTAGGCAGGCAGGAAGAAGAGGGTGCAGATGGCGAGTTTGAACAGATAATCGACAAATGCGATGCCCTGCCAATTTGCCGCCATAAATTCATCGTTGCTCGCATAAAAGGCAACGGCGAAAAACACCAGCGTGTCCAAAGCATTGCCGACAATGGTGGAAGCGGTAGGGGCAACCCACCATGATTTCAGACGGCGTAATCTGTTGAACACGAAAATATCGAGGATTTGCCCAAGCGCATAGGCGGAAAAGCTGGCCAATGCGATACGGCCGACGAAGGTGTTAAATTCGGTTAAAGATGCCCAGCCTGTCCAGTTGCCGTCATGAAAGAGGACGGAGAAGACGTAAGAGAGCAGCAGGGCGGGGAACATCACCCAAAAAATAATCCGTCTCGCCAACGGCGCGCCGAAAATGCGCACGGTCAGGTCGGTAGCGAGGAAGATAAAGGGAAAGGAAAATGCGCCCCAAGTGGTAAAGATACCGAAAATTTGAAAGGGGAACTGCACCAGATAGTTGCTGGCGGCAATAATAAAAATATGGAAAAGCACCAGCCAGAAGAGCGCTTTCTTCTGCTGTGCGGCGGTAAATTCGTACATGGAAATCTTTCGGAGTTTTTCAGACGGCATGAGGCCTTGAGAGACCGTGCAATAGAGAAAGTCTTGCAATGAAAAGGGCGTTAGGCCGTCTGAATAGGATTATTGTGCATCGTGCTCAAACAGGCGTTTGCGTGCCAAAGCTTCAAACTCTGTGCCTGCTTTGCCGTAGTTGGCAAACGGGTGAATGGCGATGCCGCCGCGCGGTGTGAATTCGCCGAATACTTCGATGTATTTCGGATCCATCAGGGCGATGAGGTCTTTCATGATGATGTTGACGCAGTCTTCATGGAAGTCGCCGTGGTTGCGGAAGCTGAAGAGATAGAGTTTCAGGGATTTGCTTTCCACCATTTTGATATGGGGGATGTAGCGGATGTAGATGGTGGCAAAGTCGGGCTGGCCGGTCATCGGGCAGAGGCTGGTGAACTCGGGGCAGACGAATTTGACGAAATAGTCGTTGTCGGGATGTTTGTTGTCGAACGCTTCCAAAATTTCAGGCGCGTATTCGCTCGGGTATTGGGTTTTCTGGTTGCCCAAAAGGGAGATGCCTTTCAGCTCTTCGTTGTTACGGGACATGAGGTTTCCTTAGTTTTTTAATGTGGGAGGTTTTCGAACCACGGGGTGCGGATTGTAATATAAATTGCATAGCTTGTGCGGATTTTATAGCGATGAATCAGCAAGATAGGTTTCAGACGGCCTGTTTTGTATTTTATGAAACCTGTTTTCCGCTTTACAATAGCAGCCAATCAACAGGCCGTCTGAAAGTATTTGTATGTCTTTAGCCCAACCCAAACGTATTCTGATCATCAAATTGCGCCATCATAGCGATGTGCTTTTGAGCATGCCGGTGGTCGATGCGCTGAAAACCCGTTTCCCCGATTGCGAAATCGATATGCTGGTGTATGCCGGTACGGGGCAGCTGATTGCCGATAATCCGCAGATTGCGCAGATTTTTACCATTGATCGAAATTGGAAGAAGCTGGGCGTATTCAAGCAGTTGGCGTGTGAGAAAAACCTTTTGTCTAAGCTGAAGGTGCGCGATTATGACTGGGCTTTCAACCTGTCCGACCAATGGCGCGCGGCAATAATCGCCAAACTGTGCGCCCGTTGTAGCGTGGGTTTGGACTGCATCAAGCGCGACGGTTTCTGGTGGCGTTTCTGTCATGATTTTATCAACCATGAGCTTGATACCAGTCATCATATCGTTGAAAATCAATTGAATATCCTTGCGCCGCTTATCCAGCCGAAAGACGTGGCCGATGCGAAAGTACGCCTTTGGGTGGCACAAGATGCAAGGGAAAGCATGCGGCAGAAATTGCGTGAGCAGGGTTGGAGCGGCGAAGATTATGTGTTGCTGCACCCGGGTGCGCGTTGGCATTTCAAATGTTGGGAAGACGGCAAAAACGCCGCTATCGTACAGCTTCTGCTCAACAGCGGACAGAATGTCGTATTGACTGCTTCTCACAACACTGTCGAGCAATACATGCTTCAGGAAATTATAGGCCGTCTGAATATTCCGGAAGGCAGAAAAGTATATGTGCTGTCCGGATGCTTGAGTCTGCGTGAATTGGCGGCGGCTATTGAGGGCGCCAAGTTGTTTATTGGTGTCGATTCTGCACCGATGCACATCGCCGCAGCTTTGGATAAACCGCAAATCGCTTTGTTTGGCGCGTCATGGGTGGATAAATGGCGTCCGTATTCCGAGCAGGCGGAAGTCATTTATGCCGGCGATTATGCCGAACTGCCTCACCCTGACAGTATCGACACCAACGATCCGACACGTCTGTTGAAAGCGATTCCGTTGCAGGATGTGTGGGACAAAATTTTAGCCAAATTGGAGGCGTTGGAGGCTTAAAACCGCTTACCACGATCCGTTAAACGTTTTAGCTTTGCGCCAAAATGCCCATTTGGAACGGCGGCCGATTTCCAGCGTGCCGCCGTTTTCGCCGTCTGTGGCAATGCAAACGGTTTTCAGACGGCCTGAAGCGAGTGCGTCCCATAAAGGCGCAAACCAACGGGTTTCCCAGCTTTCCAAAATATCTTTGTATGCCCAAACATCGCCTGTTTGTAAGGTGGAAACCAAGTCGTCCAAAAAGATAAGGCCGTCTGAAACCGTGTTGCCTGTTTCTTGAACCATCTCAAACCAAGCCTTCAAATCATATGGCGCATCGAGTTTGGGCTTATCCGAAAAACGCGCCCATGCGCTGTCTGAAGCGACAATATCCGCAGACTGTGTACCGTCCGCGTCATTCCACAGCCACAAACCGTTGATTTCCGGCAATCCTTGTTGTTCACGCGCTTGGTTAATCGGATGCGTGTGGAGAAACATTTGGATTTCCGTCTGCATGGCCAACCAAGACACCGCATCCTTGCCATGCGCCTGACCGTCCATTTCCGGCTGTCCGCACACATCCAAAACACATTCTGCGCCCCAATCTTCAATCTTCGGCATACTGAGCAGCCACATACTTTCGCAAAGCGGCTCGAATTGCCAATCTTTATCTTGATAAAACGCCGACAAATCCGCACATAACCGTTGTGCCTCCTCTTTTTGGATACCGATAAACTCGCCGCTGATAATGTTGACATGGTGCATGCCCATCTGTTGCCAAACCGGAGAGGCAAAAGCGGCTGTGCGGTTTGGGATTGTGTGGCGTAAACGTTGCACTTGGGTAATGAGGCTGCCGCTCCACAAATGGCGGCCGTAAAATTGAGACGGCCTGAGTGTTTCTTTGCGTAATATGCCGTAACGCAAAAGACGGTTAAAAGCAGGTAAGGCAAGCGCAGGAACGGATTCGTCGGCAAAACGGTTGAGCGAGGGGAGGGCGAGGGTCAACTTCATAAGCGCAAATAGATAGGAAAACCGTTATTTTACGCGACAAACGATACGTTTCGGAACCTTGCTATTACGCCCTGAAAAAGAGCCGTTCAGACGGCCGGTTTGGAAAAAACGGGCTGTCATGCTAGAATGCGTGGCGTAAATTTCAGAAAAACAGGGTGTAAATCAACACACATAGCCCTGATAATAACGTCAATCTCAAACACGACCTCATTCATTCCGAATGAAAACCTGATTTTCAGATCGGAAAAAAGACTCAAAGTCCTTTATCCCCAAAACTGTTTAAACCAGCAGGCGGTCGCAGCAGGCCGGATGTGCCGGCATTCTGCAAACTTTAAAAAAACAGACCGCCCCATTAAGGATAACGCGTGATTAAAAACAAATATTCCACTCGATTCAAAGCAACCCTCTTAGCGTTTCTGCTGCCGGCTTCAGGCATCATGACCGCATACGCCATTACCGACCCTCAACCAGCACATACCGATTTCAAAGTCGAGCGTATTTCCGAAGAGCTGCCTGCCGTTTATGTGGAAACCAATACCTATCAATCCAGCTATTGGGTGCAAGAAGTTGTCCAAGCCGGCGACTCTTTGGCAGACGTTTTGACGCGCATGGGTGTCAACCAAGAAGACATCAAGCAAATCATGGCGAAAAACAATGCCAACCTCGACATGAAAAACCTGCGGACCAACCAATCCGTCAACATCCGTATCGATTCTTCAGGCCAAGTGACCGACGTTCAATTCTTTACCGATGAAGAATTGGAACGCAACTTGGTCGCTTTGGAAAAAGTCAAAGGCAAATGGCGCATCTCCAATGCCGAAATCGACATGAAAACCATGCCGACCCTGCGTTCCGTGAAAATCCGCACTTCCGCCATCGGTGATATGCTCCGTGCCGAAATCCCTTCCGAAGTGTATATCCAGCTCAAAGAAATCTTTGCCGATTCGTTCAATATGAGCGACTTGGGCGAAGGCGATACCGTGCGTCTTTTGTACAACAGCATGTATTTCCGCGGCCAGCAAATGGCGGTCGGCGATATTTTGGCGGCTGAAGTGGTTAAAGACGGCAAAACCTACCAAGCCTATTATTACAGCCAAGGCAAAGGCGACGAAGAAAGCGGTAGCTACTACGACCAAAACGGTAAGTCCCTGCAACAAAAAGCAGGCTTTAATACCGAGCCTGTTGCATACACGCGCATTTCTTCCCCGTTTGGCTACCGTGTCCACCCGGTCCTGCATACCGTCCGTATGCACACCGGTATCGACTATGCCGCGCCGACCGGCACCCCGATTAAGGCCGCTGCCGACGGTGAAGTGATTTTCAAAGGTTGGAAAGGCGGCTACGGTAACACCGTGATGATTCGCCATGCCAACGGTGTGGAGACCCTGTACGGCCACATGAGCGCGTTCAGCCCTGCCGACGGCAGAGTCCGTGCCGGCGAAGTGATTGGTTTTGTCGGTACAACCGGCCGTTCGACCGGTCCGCACCTGCATTACGAAGCACGCGTCAACGGTCAGCCGGTCAACCCGACTACCGTCGCCTTGCCGACGCCGAAATTGACCCCAACCAATATGGCCGCATTCCGCAAACAGCAAAAAGATGCCAGCACGATGTTGTCTGCCATCCGTTCTTTGCCGGTTTCCGTAGCGCAGTTGGATTAAATAAGATAAAGGCCGTCTGAATAAGGTTTCTTTCAGACGGCCTTTCCTATTAAAATCGATACCCTCATCAAGCCCACGTTTACTCAGAGAAAACTTATGTCCGCTTATCAGCCCATTATCCAATCCCTGCTTGATACCGACCTGTACAAATTCACCATGCTGCAAGTCGTGTTGCACCAATTTCCGCAAACCCACAGCCTCTACGAATTCCGTTGCCGCAACAAAGAGATGGTGTATCCGCTGGCCGATATTCAAGAAGACTTGGAACGCGAACTCGACTCCCTGTGCCAGCTGCGCTTTACGCATGACGAACTCGACTATCTGCGCAGCCTGCGTTTTATCAAAAGCGATTTTGTTGATTATCTCGAACTTTTCCAACTCCAACGCCGCTTTGTCCGAGTCAGCCCTGATGACCAAGGTCGTCTGAACATCCGCATCGAAGGCCCGATGATACAGGCGATGTTCTTCGAGATTTTCATTCTTGCCATCGTCAACGAACTCTATTTCCGCCGCTTGGAAACGCCTGCCGTCATCGAAGAAGGCGAGCGCCGTTTGCAGGCCAAAGCGCAACAGCTGAAAGAAATTGCGGCCACTCAAAATCCGAATGATCCGCCGTTCCTTATTTCCGATTTCGGTACGCGCCGCCGCTACACCCTCGCATGGCAGGAACACGTTATCCGTACCTTGCTGGAAGCCGCTCCCGACATCGTGCGCGGTACCAGCAACGTTTATCTGGCCAAAAAAATCGGCATCACACCCATCGGCACCATGGCGCACGAGTTCCTCCAAGCCTTCCAAGCCTTGGACGTACGTTTGCGCAATTTCCAAAAAGCCGCGCTGGAAAGCTGGGTACATGAATACCGCGGCGACCTCGGTATCGCCCTGACCGACGTGGTCGGCATGGATGCCTTCTTGCGCGACTTCGATCTGTACTTCGCTAAACTCTTCGACGGCCTGCGCCACGACAGCGGCGATCCTTATGTCTGGGGCGACAAAGCCTACGAGCATTACAAAAAACTCAAAATCGACAGCCGCACCAAAATGCTGACCTTTTCAGACGGCCTCGATATTGAGCGTTCATGGGCATTGCACCAATACTTCAAAGACCGTTTCAAAACCAGTTTCGGTATCGGTACCAACCTGACCAACGACTTGGGACACACACCTTTAAACATTGTTTTGAAACTTGTCGAGTGTAACGGCCAATCCGTCGCCAAGCTCTCCGACTCCCCGGGCAAAACCATGACCACCAACAACACCTTCCTCGCTTACCTGCGCCAAGTGTTTGACGTACCGGAGCCGGAAGAGAAAGCCTAAAAACAAAGGCCGTCTGAAATGTTCAGACGGCCTTTTTAATTAATCCATATCGCTTTCGGGTAATTCTGCCGAACCCATGCGGCGTAGGATGATATTGGTTTTGTTGTGCATCCGTTTGCTCTTAGGGTGGTCTGCGTAAAACAGCGGAGCCGGAACGCGTGCCGTGAGTTTGGCGGCTTGTTGGCGGGTGAGGGCGGAGGCAGGTTTCTTGTAGAAATACTGGGACGCCGCTTCCGCGCCGAATACGCCGTAGTGCCATTCGATTGAGTTCAGATACAGCTCAAAAATACGGTCTTTGTCGGTAACCGCTTCCATCATCGCTGTAATCGCCGCTTCTTCGCCTTTGCGGATGTAGCTGCGGCTTTCGTTGAGAAACAGGTTTTTTGCCAGTTGCTGGCTGATGGTCGAACCGCCGGCTTTGACTTCGCCGCTTTGCTTATTGCGTTTCATGGCGTATTTGATGCCGTTCCAGTCAAAGCCGCTGTGTTCGGCAAAGTTGGCGTCTTCGGAAGCAATCAGGGCTTTTTTGAGGTTGACGGAGATTTGGTCGTAAGGCACCCAGCGGTAATCCAGCTCGACATCGCGGCCTTCTTTTGCAAACTGGCTCATGCGCATGGACATGAAGGCGGTTTTGCTGGGTGCGACGGCGCGGTAGGTAATGATGTTGCCGTACACATAAGCGTTGAAGAAAATGAAGATGCCGATGGGCAGGGCAATCAGCCATTTGATGATGCGGAACATGGTTACAGGGCTTTCATGTATTCGATAACGGGGCGGATATCGGGTGTAAATCCGCGCCAAATATGGTAGGAGGCGGCAGCCTGACCGACCAGCATGCCCAGGCCGTCTGAAACTTCGGCCGCACCATTACTTTGGGCAAAGTTCAAAAACGCCTGTGCCGCTTCGCCGTAAACCATATCGTAGGCAAGGCGGCAGTTGCGGAAAATTTCAGGGCTAATGGCAGGAAGCTGGCCGCTCAAGCCTCCGGACGTACCGTTGATGATGATATCAAAACCGCCGTTCAAATCCGCCATCGGGACGGCTTCAATGCCGAAAAGCCGCGCCAATTCCTCGGCTTTGGCGTGGGTACGGTTGGCAATGACGATACGGGCAGGGCGGTGTTCTTTCAAAACTGGAATCACGCCGCGCACCGCGCCGCCTGCGCCCAAAAGCAAAATGGTTTTGTCCTCGATGGCAATGTTTTTAACCTGCGTGATGTCGTTGGCCAAACCGATACCGTCGGTATTATCGCCGCGTATTCTGCCGTCTTCCAACCACACCAGCGTATTGACTGCGCCGGCAGCCAAAGCGCGGTCGGAATGTTCGTCCGCCAGCGCAAAAGCTTCCTGCTTGAACGGGACGGTTACATTCGCACCTTGTCCGCCCTCGGCACGAAACGCCGCAACAGCCTCGGCAAAACCTCCGATTTCGGCACAAATGCGCCCATATTCGATGGCCGCGCCTTCTTGCAGCGCAAACTGCTGATGGATTTGCGGTGATTTACTGTGTGCAACGGGATTGCCGAAAACGGCGTAACGCGGGGTGTTGTTCATAAAACGGGTCTGAAAAAACAAAAGAAAAGAGTGCTTATTATAGCGGTCTTTATGTTAAGAAAGCGTAATGTAAAATTGTTGACAATTAAACAGTCTGAAACTATATTTCATTGCGTAAAAACGGGTGCCCTGATGTATTTCAGACGGCCTTACCGTGGTAGAATAACAACTTAAACCCATTCCCTCAGGAGCTGAAGATGTCCATCAAAGACGCTGTAAAACTGATTGAAGAAAGCGAAGCCCGCTTCGTAGATTTGCGCTTTACCGATACCAAAGGCAAGCAGCACCACTTTACCATCCCCGCCCGCATTGTCCTCGATGATCCCGAAGAATGGTTCGAAAACGGTCAAGCGTTTGACGGTTCGTCCATCGGCGGTTGGAAAGGTATTCAGGCTTCCGATATGCAGTTGCGTCCTGATGCGTCTACGGCCTTCGTCGATCCTTTCTATGACGATACCACCGTTGTTTTTACCTGCGACGTTATCGATCCAGCCGACGGCCAAGGCTATGACCGCGACCCCCGCTCTATCGCACGCCGCGCCGAAGCTTACTTGAAATCTTCCGGTATCGGCGACACCGCCTATTTCGGCCCCGAACCCGAATTCTTCGTTTTTGACGGCGTAGAGTTTGAAACCGACATGCACAAAACCCGTTACGAAATCACTTCCGAAAGCGGCGCATGGTCAAGCGGCCTGCATATGGACGGTCAAAACACCGGCCACCGTCCGACCGTCAAAGGCGGTTACGCACCTGTTGCGCCGATTGACTGCGGTCAAGACCTGCGCTCTGCCATGGTCAATGTTTTGGAAGAACTCGGCATTGAAGTGGAAGTCCATCACTCCGAAGTCGGTACCGGCAGCCAAATGGAAATCGGTACCCGTTTTGCCACTTTGGTTAAACGCGCCGACCAAACCCAAGACATGAAATATGTGATTCAAAACGTTGCCCACAACTTCGGCAAAACCGCTACATTCATGCCTAAGCCGATTATGGGAGACAACGGCAGCGGTATGCACGTTCACCAATCCATTTGGAAAGACGGTCAGAACCTGTTTTCAGGCGATGGCTATGCCGGTTTGTCCGATACCGCCCTTTATTACATCGGCGGCATCATCAAACACGCCAAAGCCTTGAACGCGATTACCAATCCGTCCACCAACTCCTACAAACGCCTCGTGCCGCACTTTGAAGCGCCGACCAAACTGGCATATTCCGCCAAAAACCGTTCCGCTTCCATCCGTATTCCGTCTGTGAACAGCAGCAAAGCACGCCGTATCGAAGCGCGTTTCCCTGATCCGACCGCCAACCCATACTTGGCATTTGCCGCTTTGTTGATGGCCGGTTTGGACGGTATTCAAAACAAAATCCATCCGGGCGACCCTGCCGATAAAAACCTGTACGACCTACCACCGGAAGAAGATGCATTGGTGCCTACCGTTTGTGCTTCTCTGGAAGAAGCACTGGCCGCCCTCAAAGCCGACCACGAATTCCTCCTGCGCGGCGGTGTGTTCAGCAAAGACTGGATCGACAGCTACATCGCCTTTAAAGAGGAAGATGTCCGCCGTATCCGTATGGCACCTCATCCGCTGGAATTTGAAATGTATTACAGCCTGTAAAACAGCTGAGGCATTGTAAATAGGAAATCAAAGGCCGTCTGAAACTGGATTTGAAGTTTCAGACGGCCTTTAGGCTTGAAATGGATAGGGCAATCGAATTAGGTATGATAGCGAGAAGCAATGAATCATACTGTTTGAAAGCCTTTATGGAATCGGCGCCTTGTGTTAAATTGTGCTAACGGAGGCATTTAATAAAAAGGTTGGACAAAATGAATAAGATAATTGGTTTGGCCATTGCTGCGGTATTTGGTTTGAGTGCGTGCAGTAATTTAGATCACAAAACCGCACACGAGGTCATGTCGATTTCCAATGACCGTATTTTAAAAGAAGACCGCAGCTTTAACATCACAGGCAGCTCTCGAATATATATCAGCCCATTGGCTGAAGCTGTATTGGCAGATGAAAAGGTGGAAAAGAAAGCCGAAGCGAAAGCAAAGGATGCCAAAGCCAAAGAGGGGGAGGCGGCATCCTCTATGAAGGTTGCTCAAGAAGACGACGCTGCTTTGAAGCAGGAGTTTTCTGAACGAGAAGAGGCTGAGTTCCGCAATGCAATGCTTGATGCCTTGCCGGATGGCAATATCGCACAAGTTGCCGTTGATTATCTGGATAAATATCCTGCCATATCCAGTTATATGGAAGGGGTTCATCTGAATTATGAGTCGGCAGTTGATTTGTCAACGCGTCAATTTGAGATGATTCCTGAATTGGTCATCAACAACCACAATGAAAAACTTAGTATCAAACTTCCTATGAAGTTAGATGCGGAAAAATGGGAAATTTATGTTGATCTGCCTGCCAGCGTGTCTGCCATTGTTAATGTGTACACTGATGAGAAAATCGGCAAACGTTTGATTAAAGAACCTTTAAAAGTGAGTTTGAAAGAAATCGGTGATTCGAAACACATGCCTTTTGATCATATTGCAGAGGCGGGAGTACGTGCTTTTTTGAGTGCCAATAAGGCTATGCCTGCCGATGCATATGTATTTAAAGAAATGGATGCCTTTGGTAAGGCAAACCATGCACGCTATCGTGTACGTCATGTCATGAAACCGGAGTATGATTCTGTCGTAATGAAGGCAATGGCTAAGGCTTTTGATGAAGAATTGTCGAAATTACAGAAAACGCCTCAACCAGGGTCAACAGAAGAAGATTATAAAAATGCGCGGGAATTTTTCAGTATGTCTGTCAACATAAGTGATAACCAGCCACTTAGCTTCCAGCGGATATTCGGTAACAATCTTGTTGTCGACTATTATCTCGACCGCAAAGGCCGCATGTTGGCTTCCCGCATGTATATGCAAATCAACGGCACACATAAGGCCATTAATATTATCGGCGACAGTGTGTACAGCAATTACGGCAAACCAGTCTTCAAATTGAATCCGCAAGGTAAGGGCATTACTTGGAAAGAGCTGAAAGAGTTTTTCAGTTCGAATAAAAAAGAAGACGATTAAAGCCTCAGGCCGTCTGAAAGGATATTTTCTGTTTTCAGACGGCATGTTTGATAAGGAAAACCATGTTTGCAAATTTTGATTTAGGCGTATTTCTGCTGGCAGTATTGCCCGTGTTGTTGGCCATTACCGTGCGCGAAGTGGCACGCGGTTATACGGCGCGGTATTGGGGCGACCATACCGGCGAGCAGTTTGGGCGTTTGACCCTCAATCCGCTGCCGCATATCGATCCTGTCGGTACGATTGTCGTGCCGCTGGTGTGTCTGATGATAGGCAGTTTTCTGTTCGGCTGGGCGCGTCCTATGCCCATCGATTCGCGCAATTTCCGCGATCCGCGCCGTGCGTGGCGGTGGGTGTCGATTTCAGGTCCGATTGCCAATCTGATTTTGGCGTTCTTTTGGGGCTTTGTCGTCGTATTGTCCGCGTATGTGCCTGAGTCTTATCAAGCGCCGTTGGTGCAGATGGCCGGTTACGGCGTGATGGTAAACTCGATTTGGGTCGCATTCAGCCTGATTCCGATTTTACCTTGGGACGGCGGTATTTTTATCGATACCTTCCTTAACGCCAAACAGTCCATGCAGTTCCGTAAAATTGAGCCATACGGCACATGGATTATCCTGATCCTGTTGTTTACCGGCCTGCTGGCCAAACTAATTTGGCCGATTATCGCCATGATTCAGGCCGCAGTGCAGATGGTTGTTATGCTGTTTATTTAAATATTGTGGCTGAAAAGGCCGTCTGAAACTCAGTTCCAGACGGCCTTTTTCATTGTGCAACATGTAAATACGATTGGAAAAATTGCTTAAAAATTGTACAATTTCAGCCCTTTCAACTTGGCGCACACATCATGCACATCGGCGGCTATTTCATTGACAATCCCATCGCACTTGCCCCCATGGCAGGCATTACGGACAAACCGTTCCGCCGGATTTGCCGCGAGTTTGGCGCAGGGTGGGCGGTATGCGAAATGCTGACTAGCGATCCGACGCTGAGACATACCAAAAAAACCTTGCGCCGCAGCGATTTTGAAGGCGAGGGCGGAGTTGTGGCCGTGCAGATTGCCGGCAGCGATCCGCAGCAGATGGCGGAAGCCGCGCGGTATAACGTCGGCTTAGGCGCGCAGGTCATTGATATAAACATGGGCTGCCCGGCCAAAAAAGTCTGTAATGTGCAGGCAGGCAGCGCGTTGATGCAAAACGAGCCTTTGGTTGGCGAAATCTTGGAAGCCGTTGTCAACGCGGTGGATGTACCCGTTACCCTCAAAACCCGTTTGGGCTGGCACGACGAACATCAAAACTTGCCGACCATCGCCAAAATTGCCGAAGAATCAGGCATTGTAGCCCTTGCCATCCACGGCCGCACCCGTACGCAGATGTACAAAGGCGAAGCGCGTTACGAACTGATTGCCGAAACCAAAGGCCGTCTGAGCATCCCCGTTTGGGTCAATGGCGATATCACTTCGCCGCAAAAAGCCGCCTCCGTCCTCAAGCAAACCGCCGCCGACGGCATCATGATAGGGCGCGGCGCACAAGGCAGGCCGTGGCTTTTCCGTGATTTAAAACATTACGCCGAACACGGCGTTTTGCCGCCGGCCTTGAGCTTGGCAGAATGCAACGCCACCATTTTGAACCACATCCGTGCCATGCATGAATTTTATGGCGAAATTGCCGGCGTACGGATCGCCCGCAAACACATCGGCTGGTATATCGACGAAATGCCCGACGGCGAACAAACACGCCGGGAAATCAACCGCTTGGACAGCGCCGCGGCACAATACGATACCCTTGCCGCCTATCTTGAGACGCTTTTAGAGAAAACCGACCGTTGGGTATGCCACTATCGGGAAAGCTAAAGAGTTTCAGACGGCCTTATCATTTAAAAACAAATCCAAAGAAAGACATCACGATGAATCAAACGACTACTGACATTGCGCAATGTATTGAACAAAACTTACGACAATACTTCAAAGACTTGGATGGTACGGAACCTTGCGGCGTGTACGATATGGTGTTGCACCAAGTCGAAAAACCGATGCTGATTTGCGTGATGGAACAATGCGGCGGCAACCAATCTAAAGCGGCGGTTATTTTGGGGTTAAACCGCAATACCTTGCGCAAAAAGCTGCAGCAGCATGGTTTGTTGTAATAGGGAGGATAGGACGGACATTTCTGCCTGCCTATAATGAAAGAACCGGCCATGTCATTTATCCATTAGTTAGATATTTTTGGATTTGCTGACACAATCAAAATAAAAACAGCTTGAAAAGGCTTCAGGCCGTCTGAAAGCCAGAGAAGAAACGATTAATTTTTTGCCATGAGTTGAACCATGCTTTACCAAATACTCGCACTGTTAATCTGGGGCAGCTCGTTTATCGCTGCCAAGTACTCCTATGAGATGCTCGACCCGACGCTGATGGTTGAGGCGCGGTTGTTGATTGCCGCATTGATGGTGCTGCCGTCGTGCCGCCGTCATTTGGGTAGGATTCCGCGGAGCGAATGGAAACCGTTGCTGTGGATCTCCTTTGTCAACTACGTTGTCGTTTTGATGCTCCAGTTTATCGGTTTGAAATATACATCCGCTGCCAGCGCGGTTACCATGGTGGGGTTGGAGCCTTTGCTGGTGGTCTTTGTCGGTCATTTCTTCTTCAACGACAAAGCCAAACTTTACCACTGGATTTGCTGCGCGGTGGCGTTTGCCGGCGTGGGCATGATGGTAATGGGCGGTGCAGAAGAGGGCGGTACGATTGACTGGTTCGGCTGTCTGCTGATTTTGCTTGCGGGATTGGGTTTTGCAGGCGTGATACGTCCGAGCCAGCAGATGATTGCCCGTATCGGCGTGCCCGCATTTACTTCTGCTTCCATGGCGACGGCGGCGGTGTTGTGTCTGCCGTTTTCGCTGGTGTTGGCAGACAGCTATCAAATCAATTGGTCATGGGGCGGTACGCTGTCGATTTTGTATATGGGGATCGGTTGCAGCTGGCTTGCCTATCTGTTGTGGAACAAAGGCATGAATAAAGTCCCTGCCAACGTCTCCGGCCTGCTGATTTCGCTTGAGCCTGTCATCGGCGTTATCATGGCGGTGTTAATTTTGGGCGAACATTTAAGTACTATGTCTGCGATGGGCATTACCGTCGTTATTGCGTCCACTTTTGTCGCCGGTATGTTGTCGCGTGTCAGCAACAAACACAAAAAGGCCGTCTGAAAACAGTTTCAGACGGCCTGAAGTCAACAGTACTTTTTTCAATAAAACATTTTGGGAAAATTTCTATGAAACGCATTATCTCCCTGCTTTTTATTGCCTGCCCTGTCTTGGCGTCGGCTGCACCCGATAACGACAAAGCCGCTGTCCAGGCCGTCATTGCCAAGTATTACAACCGACCGCTTGCCGCGCACAAATGCCAGCTCGCCAAGCCGCCGAAAGACAGTGAGACAGCATCTGACAATATTATGTATTGCATGAAACCCGTTGCCGATCATACCGTAACACGCAACGGTAAAGCCACGCGCTATGTGTTGTACACAGGTTTTGCCTACGATATGCAACAAAAAGTAAAACAGGACGCGCATGCTTCTTCGGGCCTGGCGGAATTGTTTGTTTTGGAAAAAGCAGACGGAAAGTGGGCAATCAAACAACATGGAAGCGATGAAATCGGCGCATGGGGCGAGCCGTCGGAGAATAAGGCGTGGAAGTTTGTTCAGGTTGGCGCGCAAAACTGGGGCTATGTTGCCGAGTCAAGTTATACAGGCCAAGGCGACACGACGACTTCGCAAAACTTCCTGTTTACCGATGATAGCAACCGAATCCGTAAAAGCTTAATTATCAACGGTAACGATAACGGCGCATATTACGGCAATTGCGATGAATATAAAGGGCGCGAAAAACGAAACTGCAAAGACCGATATACCAGCCTGGAAGCCAAAATTGCTTTTGACAAAAGCCGTCCTGCCGTATCCGGCGTATGGGCGTTGACTGCAAAACTCAGCGGCGTATCAGGAAAGAAAAATTATAAAAATCAGAAATATATTTTCCCTTATAACGGCAAAACCCACGTCGCCCCCAAAAACTATCCCTTAGGCGGACAATAGTTCCCTTGAAAAACGCTTTTATCAAACCATTACTACCTCAAGTCAAATCCCGTGAAAGAAACGCATAAACTTTGGGCCGCCCTCATCATTACCGGCATTATCGGCGGCATGGTCGGCATTGTATTAACCGAAATCATGCATACAATTCAACATCTTGCCTATGGTTACGGTTCAGACGGCCTATACGTTTCTTTCCGGGAGGGCGTATCGCAGGCAAGTCCGGAGCGGCGTATGGGCGTGATGGCTTTTTGCGGTGTGGTGGTCGGCTTGGGATGGTGGTTGCTCAAACGCTACGGCAGGCCGCAACCGAGCATTAAAGCCGTGGTTAAAAATCCGCTTGCCGGGTTTCCGTTTTTTGAAACCGTCAGCCATGCCCTGTTGCAAATCATTACCGTCGGGCTTGGCTCGCCGCTCGGCCGCGAAGTTGCGCCGCGTGAAATGACCGCCGCTTTCGCTTCAGTCGGCGTCAACCGTTTCGGGTTGAGCGAAGATGATGCAAGGCTGGTTATTGCCTGCGCTTCGGGTGCAGGTTTGGCGGCTGTGTATAACGTGCCGCTCGCCTCCACACTTTTCATCCTTGAAGCCATGCTGGGCCTGTGGACGCAGCAAGCCGTCGCCGCCGCATTGCTGACTTCAGTCATCGCCACCGCCGTCGCGCGCATCGGCTTGGGCGACGTGCAGCAATATCATCCTGCCAACCTTTCCATCAATACATCACTACTTTGGTTTTCCGCCATCATCGGCCCGATACTGGGCGCAACCGCCGTCTTTTTCCAGCGTACCGCCCAAAAGTTCCCCTTCATCAAGCGCGACAACATCAAAATTATTCCCTTGGCCGTCTGCATGTTTGCACTCATCGGCGTGATTGCCGTTTGGTTTCCAGAAATTTTGGGCAATGGCAAAGCAGGCAATCAACTGACCTTTGGCGGATTGACCGACTGGCAACACAGCCTTGAGCTGACCGCCGTCAAATGGTTGGTCGTCTTAATGGCGCTTGCCGTCGGCGCATACGGCGGCCTGATTACCCCGTCCATGATGCTCGGCAGTACCATCGCCTTTGCCTCCGCAGCCGTGTGGAACAGTTTTTTCCCAGAAATGTCGTCCGAAAGCGCGGCTGTTGTCGGCGCCGCCGTTTTCCTCGGTGTTTCCCTCAAAATGCCCCTGACCGCCATAGCCTTTATTTTGGAGCTAACCTACGCCCCCGTTGCCTTACTCATGCCATTATGTACAGGCATGGCGGGCGCAGTATGGGTAGCAAAGAAAATGGGATTTAAATAGGCAAAAGCAAAAGGCCGTCTGAAACCAAGTTTCAGACGGCCTTTTACAATAAAATTGTTAACAATATTTGCAAAAACCTACTGCCAAAAATGCGAAACTGGAGGATAATACCGCCCTGAAAATTCATCCCATACTGATTAAACCTTCAACAAAGGAAATCCAAATGTCTTCCATCAAACGCGCCCTGATCAGCCTATCCGATAAGACAGGCGCAGTCGAATTTGCCCAAACCCTGACCAAGCTCGGTGTTGAAATCCTCTCTACCGGCGGTACAGCAAAGCTCTTGGCTGATGCAGGCGTTCCCGTTATCGAAGTTGCCGACTATACCGGTTTTCCCGAAATGCTCGATGGCCGCGTGAAAACCCTGCATCCGAAAATCCACGGCGGCATCCTCGGCCGTCGCGATTTGGACGAACACGTCGCTAAGATGGAAGAGCACGGCATCGGCAACATCGACCTCGTGTGCGTCAACCTCTACCCCTTCGCCGCCACCATCGCCAAACCAAACTGCACACTGGAAGACGCGATTGAAAACATCGACATCGGCGGCCCGACCATGGTGCGCTCTGCCGCGAAAAACTGGAAACACGTCGCCATCGTTACCGACACAGCCGATTTCCCGGCCATCGCCGCCGAACTCGAAGCCAACAACGGCGCATTGAGCGACAAAACCCGTTTCAACCTCTCACGCAAAGCATTCAGCCATACCGCCCAATACGACGGCATGATTTCCAACTACCTGACCTCGCTTTCAGACGACGTCTTGAGCGGCCAGCCCCAAATCGGCGAATTCCCCAGCCAGTTCAACCAAAGCTGGATTAAAGTGCAAGACATGCGCTACGGCGAAAATCCGCACCAACGCGCCGCGTTCTACCGCGATATTTACCCCGCCGCAGGCAGCCTTTCCGCCTACAAACAGCTGCAAGGTAAAGAATTATCCTACAACAACATCGCCGATGCCGATGCCGCATGGGAAGCCGTCAAATCCTTCGACGCGCCCGCCTGCGTGATCGTAAAACATGCCAATCCGTGCGGCGTAGCCATCGCCTCCAATACCTTGGATGCCTACAAACTCGCCTATGCGACCGACACCACCAGCGCGTTCGGCGGCATCATCGCCTTCAACCGCGAAGTGGACGGAGAAACCGTCAAACAGATTACCGACAACCAATTTATGGAAGTCCTGATGGCGCCGAAGTTCACCGCCGAAGCCCTCGAAATCGCCGCCGCCAAGAAAAACGTGCGTGTATTGGAAGTGCCGCTTAAAGCAGGTGCCAACCGCTTCGAACTTAAACGCGTCGGCGGCGGACTGTTGGTACAAACCCCCGACATCCACCGCATCAGCCGCGCCGATTTGAAAGTCGTCTCCAAACGCCAACCGACCGAGCAAGAATGGAACGACCTGATGTTTGTTTGGAACGTCGCAAAATACGTCAAATCCAACGCCATCGTCTTCGGCAAAGGCGGTCAAACCTACGGCATCGGCGCAGGTCAAATGAGCCGCGTGGACAGCACCCGCATCGCCGCCCGCAAAGCGCAGGACGCAGGTTTGGACTTAAACGGCGCATGTGCCGCTTCCGATGCCTTCTTCCCATTCCGCGACGGTGTAGATGTCATTGCCGAGCAGGGCATCAAAGCCATCATCCATCCCGCAGGCTCCATGCGCGACCAAGAAGTCTTTGACGCAGCGGACGAACACGGCATTGCCATGGTCGTAACCGGCATCCGCCATTTCCGCCACTAATAAGCTGATATAAAATAAAGGCCGTCTGAAAACAAAGTTTCAATATCGTGAAACCCGTTTTCAGACGGCCTTCTTCAATCATCAAACAATTTAGCGGTCTAACTGTAAATCAGGATAAAACAACCAAGCCCCAGCCAGTCGGATTAATACGGCAACACAACGTCGCCCAAGCCTAAAACTAACCCACTCAGAGAAAAAATATGAAACACATCCTCCTCATCCTAACCCTCGCCACACTCACCGCCTGCGCCTTCAGCCATACCGGCGGCTACGGCTATGCCGGCAACAACGGCGCTTCCGCAGGCGTGACCCAAACATTCCGTTGGTAAGGCCGCCTGAAAACAACACAGTTTTCTACAATAGAGAACAAACAAATCCCAAACGTAAAGGCAAGTTTTACACTTGCCTTTTTAATCTTATCTATCGGCTCAATAGCGCATAAATTCGTATCATTTATTCACCATTTATATGTTAGAAAACGTTAAAGGCCGTCTGAAAACAGGCTATGCAAAGCTTTTACACGTTTTAAACCAACTTTCAATACAAAATTCATTAATTATCTAAATAAAAGCCGACATCCAAATCTATCACTAAAATATCCTATTCGTATAATATTTAATAATCATTTCTGTTTAAAGATATTAAGTGAAATCATATTGTTATAAAAGCGTTTAAAAAGCAACAAGTAAATCTAACCGGCATGACCGTTGAAGTCGAAAAAATAACACTTTATCGGAAGAGTCAATTTACGAAACCAAAAGCATATAAAATTTGAGTCAGGATTCCGAATGCATTGAAAGAAGCTAACAAAAAGTGACTTGTTAAGAAACAAGCTGACAAAAAAACGGCACATCGTTTCCCAAACTTCACAAGCTTCCCAAAATGTATCAGCATAAAATCCCATAAAACAGGCTTTTAGCTGTTATTCGGCCGAATGGAGACTTTGGGCACGGGAATTGCATACGAGAGATTACGACGTAAAACCGCATAAAGGGGAGACTCTGAAGTGCGGCATATATATGGACAAGCAGTTTATGGTCGAGCAACACGTCCCAAAAGAAATCAAACCCCTTACAGGAAAATCGATATGAATAAAGTCTTTAAAGTTATTTGGAACCACTCGACCCAGACATGGACTGCGGTTTCTGAAATCAGCCATGCACACGGCAAAAAATCCGCTTCCGACAAGCGTAAAGCCGTAGCTGCTGTAGTTGCAGTGGCAGGTGCCTTAATGGCTTCTAGTGCTGCTCAAGCAGGTGCGGAATTGGGTGGTGGTAGCGCAACAGGTACAAATGCAGTTGCGGTTGGAGCGGCCTCAAAAGCAACCGGTACAGCCTCTTTTGCTGGTGGTACATCAGCTAATGCTGCTGGTGTAAGCTCTGTTGCGGTCGGTGGTTCTATGACTGCGGCTGAAGCTGCTCAAGCAGTTGGTAATAACTCTATTGCAGTAGGTTTTAAATCAAGTGCTTCTCAAACTGCTGACATTGCAGTAGGTTATAACGCTAAAGCTAATGGTACTTCTACTGGTTCTGATGGCGACGGCGTAGTAAATAATGCCGGTTCTGCAATGGCGATTGGTACCGACTCTCAAGCAACCGGTATCGTAGCAACTGCCATCGGTCAACGTTCTCAAGCCCTGGCAAACGGCGCGGTAGCATTGGGTGGCGACGCTCAAGCCAAACAAGGTTCTGACGTAGCAATCGGTCGCGGTTCTGTAGCCGACGGTATTTCTGCTTCTGCATTCGGTCCTGCTGCTCAAGCAACTGGTAAATACGCAGTGGCTTTGGGCGTACAAAGCCAAGCTACTTCAGAACAAGCCATCGCATTGGGTCGCCTCTCTCAAGCTAACGGCAAGTTTGCAACTGCTCTGGGTAACGGTGCTCAAGCAACAGCCCAAAACACTCTGGCTTTGGGTACAGAAGCTAAATCTACTATCGAAAACAGCGTAGCCCTGGGTAACGGTTCTACAACCAGCGCATTCGTACCTACTAACACTGCTACTGTTGGCAGCTACACTTACAGCGGCTTCGCAGGCGCAACCAGCGGCTTGGGCAACGGCGCAGTATTGTCTGTAGGTTCTGCAGGTAACGAACGTCAAATCCAAAACGTTGCCGCAGGTCGTATCAATGCAACTTCTACCGATGCAATCAACGGCTCTCAATTGTTTGCCGTAGCAAACCGCATCGAAAACCTGAATCCGTTTGTATTCTCAGGCCACAATGGCAGCGGTAGCTCACCTGCTGAAGGTACATTCAAATACAATCCAAATTCAACAAACAATCCTCTGAAACTGATCGCTGGTCACGGTTTGACAATGACCTCAAACGGCACTAACGAATACACCCTGAGCGTAATCGGTGGTGGTGCTAAAGGCGAAAAAGGTGACACCGGCGCTACTGGTGCAACCGGCGCAACTGGTGCTACCGGCGCTACTGGTGCAACTGGTGCTAAAGGCGATACCGGTGCTACTGGTGCAACTGGTGCTAAAGGTGATACCGGTGCTACTGGTGCTAAAGGTGATACCGGCGCAACTGGTGCTAAAGGCGATACTGGTGCAACTGGTGCAACTGGTGCTAAAGGTGATACCGGCGCAACTGGTGCTAAAGGCGATACTGGTGCAACTGGTGCAACTGGTGCTAAAGG